>JANPJT010000131.1:0-7699 GCA_031425635.1 Pseudomonadota bacterium | reverse complement strand
CGCGAGATCGACGGCCACACGATTGGCGCGGGGAAACCCGGAGAGGTCACCCGACTGCTCACCGACTTGTTCTTTAAAACGGTGCGAGGGGAGAACGCTGGGTTTCATTCGTGGCTCACGTTTGTCTAAAGGCGCGAGGCATCTTCTTCTTGATTTAAAAGCCGTTCCAGCATTATCTAGAGGGACAAATGTCTGCTAACTTTTCGCTTCTCTCACGATGAGCTCTTTCAAAGTCACTCTCCCGGACGGTTCTGTTCGAGAAGTTGCCCCAGGAACAACGGCCCTGGACATCGCTGCTTCGATCGGTAGAAACCTCGAAAAGGCAGCACTAGCCGCCGTGGTGGACGGTGCTGACTTCGACCTCACTCGCCCACTGCCCGGAGATTGCCGACTGCAGCTAGTCACTCGAGAAAGCCCCGGCGGACTGGAAGTGCTCCGCCATTCGACCGCGCACTTGCTTGCCCACGCGATCAAGGAACTTTTCCCCAAAGCCCAAATCACCATTGGCCCGGTTATCGCCGACGGCTTTTATTACGATATTGATTGCGACAAAAAACTCTCGCTAGAAGACTTGCCGGCCATTGAAAAGAAAATGGAAGAAATCGCGGCCCGCAAGCTCGTCGTCACTCGAGACGAGTGGCCGAAAGACAAAGCCATCACTTTCTTTGAGGGCCAGGGGGAAGCTTATAAAGCCGAAATTATCCGCGGCCTGCCCGAAGCGACTTTGAGCGTCTACCGACAGGGCGATTTTACCGATTTATGCCGTGGCCCTCACGTCCCGAACACGGAGCGGTTAGGCAAATTCAAGCTCACTTCGGTCGCAGGTGCTTACTGGCGCGGCGACGAGAAGAACAAAATGCTCCAGCGCATCTATGGGACAGCGTTCGCTAACCAAAAAGATCTCGACGAGCACTTGCACCGGTTGGAAGAAGCAAAAAAACGCGACCACCGGAAGCTGGGCCCGGAGCTGGGACTGTTTACTTTCCTTGCCCCGTCGACTGCCATGCCGTTTTACCTTCCCAAAGGCACTTTGCTCTTTAACGCGCTTGTGCAGTACATGCGGGAAGAAACGGCAAAGAGCGGCTACCAAGAAGTGATTTGCCCGCAGCTGATGAACACGGACCTGTGGAAAACCAGCGGGCACATGGACAATTACCAAGAGAACATGTTCTTTTCCGACCCGGGCGGAGACGGTGAGACACCACTCGCTTTAAAGCCCATGAACTGCCCCGGGCACTGCTGCCTGTTCAAAGCAGCCCACCATAGCTACAAAGATCTGCCCTTGCGCTACTCCGAGTTCACGAAGCTGCACCGCTATGAAAGAGCCGGCGTGACCCACGGGCTATTCCGTGCCCGAGCGTTTAGCCAGGACGACGCCCATATTTTTTGTGAAGAAAGCCAAATTGAAGCCGAAGCCCTTGCGGTGATTGGCGACGTGTACCGTATTTACGAAGTTTTTGGCTTTTCGGAAATCAAAGTCCGCCTAGCCACCCGGCCCGAAAACTCCATTGGCAGCGCCGACCGGTGGGAGCGGGCGACCAAAGCCTTGGGCGACGCCCTGAATAAGGCCGGCCGCAGCTACGAAATGGCCGAAGGGGAAGGCGCTTTTTACGGCCCTAAAATCGAGTTCCATGTGCGCGATAGCATCGGCCGGTACTGGCAGTGCGGCACCATCCAGCTAGATTACTTCCTACCCGAGCGTTTTGAGCTTGAGTACATTGCCACGAGCGGGGCGGCCGAACGCCCCGTCATGATCCACCGGGCCGTTCTGGGGAGCATTGAGCGTTTCATGGGGATTTTGATCGAACACCACGCAGGGCACTTGCCCTTTTGGATCGCTCCCGTGCAGGCCTCTGTCATCAGCGTCACACCCGATCAGGAGAAGTATGCTGCCGAAGTGGCTGCGGAGCTTGCTTCTTGGGGCGTCCGCGCCGAAGCGGATACGCGAAATGAAAAGCTAGGCTACAAGATTCGTGAAGCGCAAATGAAAAAAATCCCGTATATGGTGGTCCTCGGCGCGAAAGAGGCCGAGGCTCGCACAGTAACCGTGCGCAAGACGACCGGAGAGAATTTGCCAGCAATGGCCTGGCCCGATTTCCGCAATTTCTTGGTCCCGGCCCTAAAGCCGGGGCAAAAATGACAGTAGCCCGAAAAAACCCCTTAGGAGGACAGTCCCATTAGGCCCTTTAACCCACGTTTCCGCCCAGAATCCCGTCCACAAGATGGACTCCGCATCAACCACCGCATTCGAGCTCGTGAAGTCCGAGTGATTGGAGCCGACGGCTCTCAGTTAGGGGTGATGGACACTCGCAAAGCGATTGAGCTTGCCACGCAACAAGGGCTTGATCTTGCTGAGGTTTCCCCAAACTCAGTGCCTCCTGTGTGTAAAATCTTGGACTACGGAAAGTTCAAGTACCAGCTGAAGAAGAAGGCAAAGACCGCCAAAAAGAACCAAACTGTCACGGTCTTGAAGGAAGTCCAGTTCCGGCCTCAAACCGACGAACACGACGTCGACTTCAAAGTGAAGCACATCGTCCGCTTTCTCGAAGAAGGCAATAAAGTCAAAGTATCGATCCGATTCAGGGGTCGGGAAGCCGCCCATACCGAAATTGGCTACACTCTTATCAAGCAGATTATTGACATGGTTGGAGCTTCGGGTATTGTCGACGCCAATCCAAAAATGGAAGGAAAGGTTCTTTCCCTCATCTTTGGGCCCGGCGCGAAAGCCGTGAAGAAGCCTGCAGTGAAAGCGTCTACAGAGTCGACCGGTAAAGAGCCGGAAACAGATGAAGAAGACGAAGCAGAAGAAGCAGCGAGTCAAGACTCGTGATTAAAAGAGGACGGCCATGCCGAAAATGAAGTCTAAATCGGGTGCTCGGAAGCGTCTCAAGCTAATGGGATCCGGTCGTATTAAACGAAAGAAAGCTTTTCGCCGCCACTTGTTGAACTCAAAATCTGCGAAACGTGGCCGTCGCCTCCGAAAAGGGGCCATGGTCGATAAAAGCAATCTTGCACAAGTGAAACGGATGCTCCTAGCGTAAGCGTTGGGGCGAAAGTTTAGTAAGGGTTTTAGAAATGCCAAGAGTTAAGCGCGGTCCCGCTGGTAGGACCAAACGAAAAAAGTTGCTCCAAAGAGCCGAAGGGTTTTTTGGTAGCGCAAAAAGTATTGTCAAAGTCGCTCGTGAATACACGAACCGTGCGGATCGTTACGCGTACCGTGACAGGAAAACGCTGAAACGTGAAATGCGGTATCTTTGGCAGGTGAGGATTAACGCCGCCTGCAGACTCCACAACCTGAGTTACTCAAAGTTTGTCTCTGGCCTAAAAAAGGCGAACATAGAACTGGACCGGAAAATTCTTGCGGATCTCGCAATTAAACACCCGGCTCATTTCACTCAGCTTGTGGAGCTTGCGCGGCCACAAGCTGCATGATCGATAATATCCAACGCATTCAAGAAGAGGCACGAGGACGGATCACGTCTGCCCCTGATACGGGTGAACTAGACCGTCTCCGAGTTCATTATCTTGGGAAAAAAGGGCTTATTACGAGCCTTTTGACCCAGCTCCGCGACTTAACGCCAGAAAAGCGAAAAGAAGCAGGCGCTTTGCTGAACAAAGTGAAAGAAGATTTCGAGTCTTGTTTCACTTCGAGGCAAGGAGAGCTCGAGCGAGTCCAGGTCGAGCAGGAGCTAAAAAGCAGCCCTCGGCTAGACGTCACCCTTCCCGGCACTTACGCAATGACTTCGGGATCCCTGCACCCAGTGACTCGGGTTTTGGACGAAGCCATTGCCGCTCTTCGCCAAGTGGGATTTTCCGTCGCGACTGGGCCTGAAGTAGAGCTTGAATTTTTTAATTTTGAAGCGCTCAACACCCCTGAGCACCACCCTGCCCGCGACATGCAGGACACTTTTTACATCGAAAAGCCGGTTCTTCTGCGCTCGCACACTTCGCCAGTCCAGATCCGGGCAATGAAGTCTTTAAAGCCACCACTCCAGATTATTTCGTTCGGTAAAGTGTACCGGTCCGATTACGACCAAACGCACACTCCCATGTTTCACCAGCTAGAAGGCTTTATGGTGAGCGAGTCTGTGTCTTTTGCGGATCTCAAAGGGGTGATGCATTACGTCGTAAAAGAATTGTTTGGCGAACGGCCCCTTCGGTTTCGACCCAGTTTCTTTCCCTTCGTAGAACCCGGCGCAGAAGTGGACATGCTTTGGGGAGAATCCGTCGACAAAAAGAGCAAAGCAACGAACCCCAGCGACTGGCTTGAAATTGGCGGTTGCGGGATGATCCACCCCAATGTTTTGCGCGGCGTGGGGTACAACCCCGACAAATACACGGGCTTTGCTTTCGGGCTTGGTTTGGAACGGATTGCGATGCTCAAGTACGGGATGGGCGATATCCGAGCGTATTTTGAGAACGATCGCCGGATGCTGGAGCAGTTTTAAATGCAGCTTTCGATTAGTTGGCTCAGGGACTACTTACAAAAACCCGACGTGAAAATTGTCGCCGCGGATTTGAGCGAAAAGCTGACGATGCGCGGGATCCAAGTGGGCGCGATCCGACAGCCTTCCGCAGGCCTTGAAAGCGTCGTTGTAGGACGCATCGACAAGATAGATCCGCACCCCAATGCCGACAGGCTTCAAGTCACTCGAACGGTTATTTCTCCAGAACCAGGCGCAGAGCCCCTCCAGATTGTCTGCGGAGCGCGCAATATTGCCGAAGGCGATTTAGTGCCTGTGGCGATCATTGGAGCAAGCCTGCCCGGCGGTATAAAGATCAAGAAATCGGCTATCCGCGGGGTGGAATCCTCAGGGATGCTTTGCTCGGCAAAAGAACTTGGCATTGACGAAACTTCCGAAGGAATTTTGCAGCTGCCCAAGCATGCGGTGCTGGGCGAGCCGGTGTCGAAACTCCTTGGCGGCAAGCAAAACGAAGACACGATTTTTGAGCTGGAGCTCACCGCGAACCGGCCCGATTGCCTCAGCATGATTGGGCTCGCCCGGGAAATTTCCCCGTTGCTTAAGACCAAGATCCGAGACCCGAAGCCTGCCCGCTTTCGGATGAGCCAGCACCGAACGTCTTCGATCATCAAAGTCGAAGTCGAAGACCCTGTGCTTTGCCCTCGCTATGTGGCGCGAGTGATCGACGAGATAAAAATTGGCGAAAGCTCTGATTGGATGAAGCAGCGGCTTGAATCGGTAGGGCTTCGGCCCATCAACAACGTCGTTGATATCACGAATTTTGTCATGTTTGAGTACGGCCAGCCGCTCCATGCCTTTGATTTGCGCCGGATTCAGTCAGGCACCGTCCGCGTCGGCCCCTGCAAGGAAGCCCAAGACTTCACGCTTTTGGATGGGAGCGTTGCCAAGCTCGAACCTGGCGACATCATGATCTTTGACGGCGACCGGCCCATTGCCCTTGCAGGCATCATGGGGGGGCTCAACTCTCAGGTCGTTGCCGATACGACGGCCATTGTTTTAGAAAGCGCGACTTTTCACCCGCAGCAAATCCGCAAAACCGCCAAACGGTTGGGGCTCTCCACGGAAGCCTCGAAGCGCTTTGAGAAAACGAGCGATATTGCAGTGGTTGCGAGCGCGAGCGACCGAGCGGCAGGCCTTCTGCAAGATACTTTCAACGCAAATGTCTACCACCCCGCGATTGATACCAACGAATTTGGGGTCAAAGAACCAGTCGTAGCGTTAGACATGCGCGATGTGAAGCGGATTGCGGGCCTTACTCAACTGACCGTTGAGAATGTTTCGGAGCTTTTGGAATCGATTGGCATTAGCTCACACCGAAAGTCCACCAACGTGCTTTCGGTTCGACTACCCACTTTCCGAGCGGACTTGCGGGAAAGCATCGACTTGATCGAAGAAGTCGCTAGGCTCAACGGGTACGACTCTATCCCGCTGAAGTACCCGACTTCGAGCGCGATGTACGACAGGCCGGAAGAAACTCGGTATGAGTTCGAGCGGACAGCAAAGCAGATTTTAGTTGGCTTAGGCTTGCGCGAAACCATCCACTACAGTTTTACGTCCGAGGAAAGTTTGCGCCGTTGCGGCGTTCTGAGCGAGCATAGGGTGGTACTTCAAAACCCTTTGAGCGAAGAAATGAAAGTGATGCGCACTAGCCTATTGCCATCACTTTTAGAAACCTATCGGTACAACCACAACCGCCAAATTGCGAACCAGAGGATTTTTGAAGTCGCCAATATTTATCGCTCTGAGCCTCGAGCGGAAACCAAAGTAAAAGAAACGATCCACGCTTCGGTGCTGATCTCAGGACAACAACTTCCTGAAACCTGGCGGGGCAAATCGGGCCCCGTCGATTTTTTCCAGGCAAAAGGCGCTCTAGAGAGCTTGGTCCACCAGCTGACGACAGCGACTTTGAACTTTGCACCGACTTCGAACCACACTTTATTCCACCCGAACCGAGCAGCGAGCATCCGCTTAGGGGATCGTGAAATTGGTCAAGTGGGTGAAGTGCACCCCATCATCCGCGATAACTACTTAAAGACGACCGAAGCGGTTGTTTTGTTTGAAATCAACTTGGGTGCGTTGCGGAAGCTTGAGAAGACCAGCGTCGTTTTCCGCACCCCTTCAAAATTCCCAGCCATTGAGGTCGATCTTGCGTTTTTAATCGATCGAGATGTCACGAGCGCGGCGCTTCAAAAAAGCATCGAAGCTTCGGCCGGTGCTCTGTTAACGAGCTGTTTCATCTTTGATTCCTATGAAGGCGAGCGCGTAGCGGCGGGGAAGCGGAGCATTGGGTTCCGACTCGGCTTTAGTTCCCTAGAACGAACGCTGCAGGACTCCGAAGTCGCAAGCCTGAAAACCAAAGTCATTGAAACGCTCAAAGATCAGCATTCTGCCACCCTACGAGATAGTTAGGCGCACTGCGCTGCAGGCAGGCCGTTTCTAAAGTTGAGGCACGCGGCGGATTCCCCCATAATGGGAACATGAAGCCAACCCATGAACCTTCCGAGACGGGCTATAAAGCTTTACTTGAGTCGTTGAGACACCAGCTGTTGGGCGGTGAAAGGGCACCCGATCCAGCCCCTGTCGCCGAGAAAAAATACTTTCGAGTGCGAGAAGTAGCGGAGCTTTTAGGGGTGGAGCCTCACGTGCTTCGGTACTGGGAGCAAGAGTTTGGGTCTATTCGCCCTAAAAAATCTCGCGGGGGCCAGCGCATTTACGACCGGAAAGACGTGGGCCTTTTGCAGCAAGTCCAGTACCTACTCCAAGTGGAAAAATTTAGCCTTCAAGGGGCAAAACGCAAGCTGATAGAAATGCGTAAAACGGCCAGAACCCCGTCCCCCTTGGGCAGGCCAGACACCGAGTTTCTGGAGGCTCTCGCCGAAGACATCCGAGAGCTTACCCGCCTCATTGAACGCATCGAACCCCCCTCAACGGAGCGCTTGCCCGGTCGCCAGGGATGAAGTACCTTCTGCCGTCACTGTACGGGGCGTAGCGCAGGGGTTTAGCGCGCTTGCTTGGGGTGCAAGAGGTCGGGGGTTCAATTCCCCCCGCCCCGACCAGCTAAATTCCCATCAAGTTTAGGGGCTGTACCGTTATCGTCCCAACTCACCGAAATAACTGACAGTTCCCGTCTTGAAGGTTATTCAAGACGAGAACATGTGCAGAATGACGATACCAGATCGAACCTGGCGTCGCCTCAAGCCCGTCTTACTCAAAGT
>JANPJT010000130.1:0-13222 GCA_031425635.1 Pseudomonadota bacterium | reverse complement strand
TATGGTCTCCTCCTCGGAGAGGTAGGACGCTATAAATTTCACTCGTTCATTCATTGCTTTTGTTTCGTTCCACGGCATGACCAACCATGCCATAAGTGTTACCCAAGTCCCCGGTCTGATTTGTCACCTATCTACCCGGTCTGGACCTTATATTTTTCTTGACCGCTTTTGAGAGTGTTCTTTTTTGGAAGCTCGAGGGTGGGCCTACCTTTCTTTCTTGCGGGGTTTAACGCCCTGCCATTTTCACTTCTTATCCTTGCTCATCTCGTGAACTTAAAACTCGTTTTGGTGCGTGTGGCGAGGCCTTAGGTCACGTCTAAAAAGGCGGGTGTAGAGTCGTTTTTTTGGTACGGAGAATTTCAAATGCTTTCAAACTTGCACCTTCACGATAAGGCCCTGGTTCTATCTAAACACTACCTAGAAACTGAGAACCTGCTTCTGGAGCTCTTAGGCGAAATAGACTTGCAGAAGATCTACCTGCAGCTGGGGTACCCTTCTTTGTTTGCTTACTGTGTGAGTGCTTTGGGGCTGAGTGAGAGCCAGAGTTATGCCATGACGGGAGTAAGCCGGAAATGCCGTGAGGTGCCTCTACTTAAAGAAGCGATTGAATCAGGAAGGCTCACGGTATCTAAAGCGAAGCGCATTTTGCCTGTGCTCAGTGATCCAAAGGCCTGTGCCAGCGATTGGATAGAGAAAGCGTCTACCTTGCCTCAGCGGCAGGTGGAGCGAGAAGTGGCCCAAAGGAACCCTGACAGGTCGGTTCGGGAGCGGGTTCGGCCGTTGAGTGAGAGTCAGGTAGAGATCCGGTGTGTGGTTTCTTTTGAGTTAGAGAAGAAGATTGAAAGAGTGCGGCAGCTCATGGGCGGGAACGCCACTTTGGCCAGGGCCATTGAGGCCATGGTGGACAAGTACCTTCAATCCAACGACCCGCTGCAGAAAGCGAAACGGGCCGTGGCTCGTAAAAGTAAAAAAGATGTTGCAAGCGCCGGAGTTAAGAAACCTGAGGCTCCTCCCTCAAGGCAGGTAAATCGGAGTATCCCTGCTTTGGTGAAGCACCAGGTGCAGATCCGCGATAAGGGGCAGTGCCGGCACCTTTTGCCTGGTGGCACCCGATGCGAAAGCAGGAGGTTTTTGCAGTTTCACCACGTTGTGCACTTTGAGAACGGTGGGGAATCGAGCTTGGAGAATTTGGTGCTGCTCTGTTCTAGCCATCACCAGAGGGTGCACTTGGTTTAGATTGAGCTTAAGTATGAAAGAAATCGGGAGCAGCGTGGAGAATGCTTTGGCTAGTTTCCAGCGATCCGAAGGCCTTTGCGTTTGAGCTTTTCGACAAGAGTGGTTCGGTTTAAGTTGAGTAAGTTAGCGGCTTTGTTTTTGTTTCCATCGGTTTTCTGCAGGGCTTGCAGAATCAGCTCATTTTCAAACTCATTCACCGCATCATTGAAATCTAAGCCATCATCCGGCAACGCTACGCTTGCGACAAACCGATCGAGAAGGACATTCTTGAAGTACGTGGCAGGAAAATCTTTCAGTTCAACGGTCCCTGGATCCCTTTTTAAAACAACTACGCGCTCAATGAGGTTCTCTAGTTCCCTGACATTGCCGGGCCAGTGGTACTGCATCAAAGTCTTCATGGCATCTTCGCTGATTCCCCGGAGAGGCCGATTCATGGATTCGTGAAAACGCCGAAGAAACCCGGCCACTAGCAACGGGATATCGCTTTTTCGCTGCCTGAGAGGCGGTAAGTAAATGGGAATCACGTTCAGTCGGTAGAAAAGGTCCTGCCGAAACCTTCGGTCGCTCACCGCAAGCTCTAGATCCTGGTTGGTCGCGGCAATGATCCGAGCTTCGAGACGCACGCTTTGATGGCTACCCACCGGATCAAACTCGCGCATTTGAATAGCCCGTAAAAGCTTTGCCTGAAGGTCGAACGGCAAATCGCTTATTTCGTCCAGGAAAAGGGTGCCATTGCCAGCGAGCTGAAACCTTCCCATGCGGTTCTGCACAGCGCCAGTAAAGGAACCTTTCATATGCCCAAAAAGTTCGCTCTCTAAGAGGCTTGCCGGGATAGCTCCGCAATTCACTGCCACCCAAGGCGCTTTCCCTCTGCTGCTCACGTCGTGAATGGCTCTCGCGACGACCTCTTTTCCAGTGCCGCTTTCACCCGTAATGAGGATAGTTGAATCAGTGTCCTTGATGCTCACAATCAAGCGGAAGATTTCCCGCATTCGCGGATGCCTTCCCACAAAACCGGGAACCGGAGACTCTTCCGTTTCCGTTTCTGCGTCACTACAGGTTTGCGCAATGAGCAACTCAAGGCGGTTGGTAAGGCCTACTACGGGGTCCGTTTTAAGGTAGAAATCTGAGGCCCCAGCGCGCACAGCCGCAACCACGGCAGGCGGTGATTGCGACGCGCTGCTTGCGATAATGCCGGCCCAAGGGCGAAGGTTTTTCAACTCGTGGAGCACAGCGATGTGTGCTTCGTTATCGACTGCGAAGACGCAGGCATGGAAAAGCTGCTTTTTGGCAAAGGCGAGCGCTTCCTCTGCAGTGGAAGTAGCAACCACCCAATAGTGTTTAGCTTCGAGAACTTCTCGGAACGCCTGAAGGCGGACCGAGTCCGGCTCGAATATTAGAACACGATGCATCCCCGCTTCCCTTCAGAACGTTAGGGTTACCTTGTGCTACTTTGTTTTGGAGTTAAAATAAAAGAGAGCCTATGCTCTAATGTTACGGACTCTGCAGTAAAATGTCAATAAATTGGCGAGTAAACGATGCCCAAAACCCCCTTTTCCTTTCGACAAATTTCGAAATTTGCCCTGGATCCACTTCGTAAAGCAAATCTAGTCGACACGCCTTTTCTATCGACGGGAAAAGCTGGTGAAACCGTTTACTTACACTGCGAAATCGAGGGCGTGGGAATCGATCCTACTTTCACTTCGCCGTTCGAAATGGGAAGAAAGGCGGCATCCGTGGCGCTGTTTAAAACCACTTCGGCAGGAATGAAGCCAAAGGAACTCTGGGTTACGATTGGAGTCAACCAATCGACCACCGACTTGTTTTTGGATGAGCTTTTTCGAGGCCTCGGCAAAGCCTGTCAGGATCTCAAAGTAACGCCGAGGTTCGTCCATTCCACCCATTCCCCCGCCTGTTTTTTTATTTCAGTGGCGGTCCTGGCTCAGAAGCTGGGTACAATGCGCCACCCCAAGGCAGGCGATCTCATTGCAGTGAGCCGATCGATGGGCGACGCTTTGGCAGGGCTCCAGTGCTTGAAGCGCTTTGGATGGACTGCAGCAAAAGACTACGAGGAAGTCGTCGCCCGCCACTTAAAGCCCCGCCCACCCAGCGCGCTTTGTCTTGCTTTGGGCCGCGAGCTTAAGTCACCATTCCGTCCGCTGATTGACGGCCTCTCTTCCGAGCTTCACCGCCTAAGCAGCGCGCACGGACTGGGGGCGTGCATCCTAGAAGCAGAGATCCCGGTTTCTAAGGAGTGTCGGGAAGCGGCAAGCTATTTAGGGCTACCATTCCGTCACTGGGCGCTGTTTGGCCCCGAGGACTACGGCTTACTCATCGCCGTCCGGCCCAATGAATGGAAGCGAGTGTCTCGGTTGGCCAGCCGGTTTGGTGAAACGCTAAAAGCCATTGGGGAAATACGCCCTAAAAAAGACGGCGTGCTGCTAGCGACTCAAGAAGGCGAGCTAGTGTCGCTTGCAAACCGCAGTTGGAATCCCCTCGTTCGGCGTAAAGCAAACTAACTCTCGTTGCGCGGGCGATTTACATACAGTAAGGCAACCGCAACGGATTCCAGTAAGCCGATCCCCACTATGATGATTGCAGTGAGAGGGCCCGTATCGCGCACTAAGTCACCTGTGAAAATCCCTACCACCGGAAGCACTAAAGAACCACCTAGCCCGTACGCTAAAACTTTGAGGAAACCACCTTCCTGGTCGTCGCTCTTCAAACAGGCTCGGTACCCCACAATCGATGCTGCGAAAGGTAGACCGAAAATTAAAAGCACCAGCATCTAGTAGCCCTCCGAGGGATCATTAGCTCAATAAATCTTCGAAGAATGCCCCGAAGGGGCGACTCGGGTGTCGAAGTTGGACTTCGAGCACCCAGCGGCTCGCCGATGGGTTACCGGCGAAAGAAGAAAGGCTCCCGCGGTGGTAAGCTGCGTGAGGGAAGTCAGAAAGCCGGTGCCCGCTAGCACCGGACAGCTGAAACGCCCAGCCCATTTGGGCCGCCTCTTGTACGGCAAACTGGTAAAGGTTTTTCCCGGTTTCGCCTGTTAGCTTCCATTTCTCACGGATCCGTTCAAAAAGATCTTTCGAGTCTTTTGCACAACGGAGCATCTCGGGATCGTCTCCTAATACGAAAGTGCACCCAGCATCCCCTTCGTAACCTTCCCAAACAGGGCCAATATCAATAAAAAAGATGTCCCGCTCCTGGAGCCGTACCCCAGGAAGTGACGGTTCGGAGAAACCGAGGGTGGTATTGATTCCAAACCGCACTTTCGCTTTGTGCCAGTGCCGCTCGCACCCAAACTTTGCCATCACCTGGATCGCTAAATCATGTCCCTGCGACTCCAACATTCCCGGCCGGAAGTTCTGGGCAATTTCATGCACGCATTGCCATGTTTTGGAACGGGCCAACATCAGCTTCTCGTCGAGGAAGCCTTCTTTTACTTGCTCAAACTGGCCCGGCACACGACACTCGAAGAAAAAATCTTTGAAAAATTTCTGGAAGCTCCTGGAGCAAGACATCTTTCAGTAAGATAGGGCTTTTCTGAATCACTGCTGCAAGGATCGACTCGCTGTGAGCGGAGTAAAGGCTTTGAGCGGTCGGGCCGTGGCTCAAATGCCATCTCTCGGGTTGCACGCCACCCAAGTCTATTTGGTACGGACGAAAAAAACCTTCTTCTGCCATGTGGCGGTCCAACCAGCCGTGAAGCTCCGAGAAGATGCCTCCCGGCTTTACTTCCTCCACTGTTAACTTGACCGAATAACGGGGAGGAACGCTCAACCGGTCGATGACATCCAAATCGGTCCCCCAATGGTGCCGCGAGGCTCCGGGAAGGGCCGACCAACGCAAGATCGCATAAACGAGATCGCGCGGAGAAAGCATTTTAGGATCCAGGGGCTTTTCATCTGCATCGAGTAACGGGCGCTTACCCGAAGCTTTCTCATTCCAGATTCGAAGTTGGGATTCAAACCCTCGAAACGCGCTCACTGGCTCCAGAGCAAACCCTGCACGGTGCGCTTTAGCCTGAAGGGTCAAAAACGGCCCGAGGACATTCCGGTGCACTCTGAGTTTCAGGCCCGGAACTTCTTCCAAATGCCCTTCGTAAGCTCCCGTGAGAAGCGCTTCCAGCGGAGTGTTCGTTTCGTTAGGTTTCACTGAAGCCGCATTTTGTCACCAGTGCCTAGCGATAAACAAGCTCGAAAAGCTGCGCCCCACTCGTCCAGTGCGCAAGGAGGCTGTGGCACAGCGTTTGCGATATGGATTCTTGCAGAATACTGGACCCACAGGTCGGTCCGAAAAGGAGTACTGAATGGAACGTTTTGGAAAAGTGGTGGCGTTGGCTGCGTTACTCACGGGCGCAATGCACTGGCAAGCGCAAGAGGCGGCGGCTTGTGGAAGAATCAGCTGCCACACTTATTTTCAAATGGGCTTTAGCGGAAACTTTTCTCCGATGATGCCTCAGCAGGCTCCGAGTCCGCTTCCGCAGCCAATACCCCGACCCGTGCCTCAGCAATTCCCCCAACCGAACCACGGCGGCTTTGTGGGCGGCGGTTTTGCCGCTCCGCGTCCTGTAGGCGTGGCCCGCGTCAATATCCGAATACGTACGCGACAAATGGGGTGTCCCGGGTTCGGATGCGGTAGTTCAGTCAGGATTCGCGCGTCTGCGGGGGTCCGAGGCGGCGGCTGCTTCGGCCGTTCGTTTAAGCGTTGCTGCTAGTCAAAAATTTTCTTGGGGGCTCCTGGCGAAGTTTCCGCAGGGGCTCCAGGATTCAACTCATCGTCCAATACCCAAGAGAATCCCACGAGCGGAGCAAATTGGAATGTGGCTCCTCTGTTTCCAAAGCTCATTCGAACAAAGCCCCGTACGTTGCTCGAGACTAAAAAGTCGAGCGACGGGTGTACTAAAAGCAGTGCGTCTACTGGACTAAGCCCTGCACCGAGCGAGAGCACCACACCACCCGAAAGGCCTATGCTTGGAACGAGATTTCGATCTTCTTGCGTAAACCGGTAATAGATTGCTCCCTGGAGCGGCAGAGAAACGCCGGCAGGCCCCGATTGAAACGCTAAACCTGACTCAATCCCCCAGCTGAAGCCACTGGACTCCCACCCTTTCTCAACCCCAGCAAAAACAAGCGGCAGGTTGCGGGCATTGCCACTTAAAAAACCTAGCCCTACACGAAGGGAGGACGCACCAGCGATATCCGCAGCCACCAAACACAAATAGAGCAGTATTTTTCTAAACATGCTGGTATGAGACTAGACCATGGAGAAAAGAACTTGAAACGCCAAATTGCGGTTATTGATCCTGCTGTCCTGACTCCTGAAACGGATTGCTTCAATCAAATAGTTGGCCAGAGCCCACTTCCGGTTACCTACCACTTGCCGAAATTCAACATGGACTCGTTGAAAAACCTGACCCACCCACCAGCGGGGATCCTTATTTTGGGCAGCGCAAGCAGCGTGAACGATCGATTCCCTTGGCAAATTGAAATGAACGCTTGGCTGAAGCCCTATCTACTCCAAGGCACGCCGACCCTGGGCCTTTGCTACGGGCACCAGCTGATTGCCCATTTGTTTGGCGGAGTAGTGGGGTTTCATTCCCCCGAACAAACAAAGCTGAGCGGCTTTCGAGAAGTGAGTTTTGAAGCAGGTTCTTTATGGTCCAAAGAAATGGCCCGCGGGCCGTTAGCCGTTTCACACAAAGAAGCTGTCAAAACATGCCCGGCGGGCTTCAAAGTCATCGGCCGCAGCCCTGATGTGGCAATCGATGGCCTAAAGCACGCCGAGCTACCGATATGGAGTTTTCAAAGCCACCCTGAGGCGACGCCTAGCTTCGTGAGGCGGCTCGGGATCCCGGTGCCGGCAGATTGGTCTGTTTTAGATTTTGGTAGGGGAATGGTAGAGGCCTTTTTGAATTTTGTAAGCACTCGTTCATAAAGGGGCGGGTCGAACCTTACGCAACTTTGGATCCAGCGCTTGGCTTCGTCACTTCGAAGATCCGTTTTTCCACGAAAATTTCAAATAACACCGGGTCCAGCTGGCCCGCTGCTACTTCCTGGGCAAGGATATCAATCGCTTTCTGGGTTGGTACGGCTTCTTTGTACCAACGGTCCGCAGCGGTCAAAGCATCGAAAATGTCCGCCATGGTCATGATCTTCGACTGGAGCGGGATCTCATGGGAAGTCAGGCCGCGGGGGTAGCCGCTGCCATCCAGCTTTTCATGATGGCAATAGGCAATCTCCGGCAAGTGTTTAAAGTCCTTGGTCCACGGAATCATTCTGAGAAACTGGTAAGTGTGGCGAACGTGCGACTCAATTTCTAAACGTTCGCTATCCGTCAACGAACCCTGCGCTACGGAAAGCGCGTGGAATTCCTCTTCAGAAAGCACCGAAATGGAAGTTCCATCGGGAAGAAGCATTTGCTCGTGCCGGATTCGCTCTAAACCCGCTCGGTTTTCCTTCTTTAAAACATTGGGTTCGTTTGCGGCGATGATGACATTCCAGTAGTAATCAATTTCTTCCAAGCGTTTGACGTACTCTTGCTCCCACTTTTGGCTTGGACCGTGCTTGATCTGCTTCTCAAGAAAAGCAATTTTTGCTGCAGCTCGGCAGATCTTGATGCGTTCTTTGATCGCTTCCAGCTGGTAGGTATGAAGCTTTTTAGCTTTCACCAGCACTTCTTCTCTCACGCCGATTTTGCCAAAGTCGTGTAAAAGAGCCGCGTATTCGAGCTCCCGAATCTCTTCCTCTTTAAACTTAACCGATCGATAAATCCCTACCGTGACATCGTTAGTGGCACGAGCGAGGCCAATGCAAAGCTTAGCGACGCGCTCCGAATGCCCTCCCGTGCTGGGATCCCGCGCTTCTATGGCCGTGATCGATGCTTTGATAAAACCTTCGAAGAGCTTTTGAATATCAGCGTAGAGATCCAAGTTTTCCAAACAAATAGCGGCTTGGGTAGCAAACGAATGCAAAAGACTTTCGTCTCCCTTTTCAAAAGAACAAGTAGGGCTACTCAAGTCCAGCGGGTTCTCTTTCTTGTTTGCTAGCTGCAGGACGGCAGTCATTTCATTTCGACCGTTTCGGAGCGGGACGGTCAGGAGGGACCGTGTTGGGTTGCTACCCGAGTAATCGACAGATTTCTGCCATTGAGGGAACTGCAAAGGCGGCATTTTCTCAACGTCGGTAACGTTGTGCACTCGAGAAGTAGAAGCAACGTAACCGCAAACGCTCGTTTCCATGACTTTGATCATTTGCTCGCTAAAGTGCGCTTCTTTCCCTCGTTCGATGGAAATGCGGATTCGGAAATAGAGTTCGCCGTCTATCTCCTGGATCATGTAAAGCGATCCTCCTTCGGCACCCGTGAGATCCAAACTCCGCTTTAAGATGGTTGCGAGCAAAGTGTGTGGGTTTCTCTCCGCAGAAAGATCAATAAATATCTCGTTCAGCTGTTCGAGGGTTCGACGATCGACCCCAGGCTTGCTGGTGTCTTCCGCGCGCACCAGCTGACGTACCGCTCTGAGCAAGTGAAAATCGAGGTTATTTCGTGCATCGTTGACTGAAAGCACTTCGAGGAGCTCAACAAAGCTGCTTCGCTGTTTGAGAAACTCTTCCGGTGCTTGCGCAATGACGACGACCCCGTAGGTCAAAGACGTATCATCGCGCAGCCGTCGCTTGATAAGCTCGAGGGAACTTAGGAAATGATCCGCCGAAACAACGACGACAAGCCTCAACTTCTCCGCGCGCGCCGTTTCAACGGTGGCAAGGATCTCTTCGTTCGTCCGAGTCGTGACGGTTCGCCATTCGCTCGGAAACACCAGCTTTTCCGTAAGATCGGAATGGGGAACCACAAAAAGCGATTTTTTAGAATGGATTCCAAGCGATCCGAGCATGTTTTCCCTCACACGCTTTTCGGTAAAAGTGGGTAAAAAGTGAAGGAAGTCTTCTATTTTGACGATGCTGGGCGTTACGAACCCCGGGCGTCTCTTCCGCAAGGCGAGGGTTTTCGACCTTGCCGCGCGTCAGGCGGCGTTTGGGGGCACTGATTGCCCGTAACTCAATTTATGGTTAGTAGATCGGCTCTAGGAAATGCCGCTTTATGTCTCCTAACCCTAGTCGAAACTTTCACGGTTTAAGGGAACGAAGGCCGGTCCAACGCGCGGTGTTGCTATTTCCATATGCGCTGGTCGTACCCTTTGATCACGAGGGTTTCACTCCAAATCCAGAACCCATCCATTCGTAAAAAGAACGGCCACCGGCGGGAGCGAGTGCTACCTATCAAGCCTTGGTGCACGGTACCCACTCACTTTTGGCTCACGGTTCTCGTCCCAAAGTAACAGTAATCCATCGCAGCGGCGCGCTGGAGGGGTTTGTAGTTCGGTGCGGAGAATACTGTCTTGGTGGCTGCCGCTCTATCAAAACAACCGCCATGCTTATTCTCAAATCGGCTGCTCTCTACCGCACAATCGCCGGGTTGTTTGTCGCCGTAGGTCGGTGCGGCTTCGCCGTTGAGTTCCGTCGCCAGGCTATCGCCTTGATCCACCGACGCCGCGTAGTACTCGTTACTGCGGTGATTGCCGGCGTCGTGGTATAGGTCCACGATTTTGTCGTTATGCCGTTCCGCTTTAAACGTATCGCGTTGTGCCACGGAGTAGCAGTCGGTAGAGGCTGAGGCGAACTTGCGCATTCGGTAAGTCTTAGTATCCACTCCACCCGTGAAATCCCGGTCAAACCGAACGTAGAAGGCCGGAGAGACGTATTTTCCAGCCGTCGCGTAAGGCTGGTAGTGCCCGATGAGGGTTTCGTATGCAGAGTCCCAGCCGCCCCAGGCCCCGTTTCGGCCGGTTTGGTAGGGTCGGGAGCTAACCGATGGTCGCATAACGGTCCCTATGTCATTCGCAGCCGCTGAGTAACATAGCGTTTGTCCTGCCTATCCTTTTCCTGGATTTTGTGGGAGGGGCTTATTTAGTCGCTCAGAACGCGAAGTTCGATATGGGCTTCCTCATGAAGTGCATGGTCCAAAAAAAGATCAACCACGCTTTTGAAGTCTACGACACTGTCCACTTTTCGAAGCGTTGCTTTCCTGAAGAGACGCGCCACAACCTCGATGTAATTTGCAAACGCCTGGGGCTTGGAATGGAAGGCGGAGACTTGTGCCACCGCTCCATTGGCGACGTGCGTTTGACTGATCGGGCTTTTGTACAGCTCCGCGATAGGTTGGGCGATAAGCTTCCGCCCCGCGAGAAGTGGACGATTTAGTCTGGGCTTGTTCCGTCTGAAGGGCGGGTTTTAAGCAGGGCTATTTTTCGCTTCTCCCAGGAACGGACACTGGGGGCGCTCAAACCTTTTCCTCTGTAACGGCTTGCGGAATCATTGAGCACTAGAATTTCAACTAAATTAGAGAAGTTCGCCCATAAAGGTGAGTTTAGAAAGCGCCGCCAGCGCCGGATCTAAGTGTAACCGAAGCTCCAAATACCACGGGGAATCCATATAGTCAGGGGTCGTGACTTGACTTGGGACTTGCCAGTGGTCCGTAACGAGTCTTCCTAAGCTGGATAGCTCGCTTTGCGTAAAGCCATTGCGGATCAGCGCTTCGGCTTTGATTTTAGCATTTTCGCATTCGGGAATGAGGTCTTGAAACTTCGGATGACACTTATAGAAGTCAATTAACCTGCCGAGTGTTCTTACAACTTCTTCGAGTTGAAGGATTCTATCTTGCGTCGAATAGAAGATTTCACTCATTTGCAACCAACTCTCCGGCCATCTAAAAGAATAACCGAAACCCAGCCCCAACGCAGATGCTTTTCGCAGCCCCTCGAGCTTGGGCTAAAGCACTGAATGAGGGAATCTGATAAGGGCCGAGCTGCGCCCACCCCAGCAAGGTCGGAGTAGATTCCGTAAAGAGAATCTCGGACACATCGCTTCGGGGCAAATAGCGTCACTGGGTACTTATTACCCGTGATTAAATTTATGGCTATTAAACGCACGCCTGGAAACGCTGCTTAATAGTTCCTATCCTTGAGACAACCTAATCCTGACCCGCTCTCCCAGTTTACCAGCCACCCACTTCCTCTTCGTCCCATCCAGCGATTAGCGCTGCGTTTTTTTGAATTCTTCTAGCCACGTGGCTGGGGTTTTACTGCCTTTGGCTTCTTTGAATATGTCGGCAGTGTTGGGAATAGGCTTCCCGGGATTGTCTTTTTCAAATTTCTTTTGTGCCCAAGCTTTGAGTAGTGTCTGTCCACTTACCCCCGATGTGGCCCCCGGGAGGCATAGGTTTGAGCAGTGAAATAGTTTCCCGTAGAGACTTCCTCAATCCCTCCCAACTTCTCTTTCGCGATTTCGACGAGCATCGCGTCTATTTCCTGAAAAGAATAATCGGGGAGCTTCTTATCCAGGGCTAGCGTGGATAAAATCCGAGCGTTTGCTGGGAGTTCCGGCTTGTGCCCGTGGGAAGTTTTAAATTCTTCTAGCTAGGTGGCTTGGGTTTTACCGCCTTCGAAAGGTGGTACCCACTTACTTTTGGACAAGAACCGTAGGCCAAAAGCAAGTGGGTACCTTGGCCGTGTCTCCTAACCTTCAAAGCTTTCACGGTTTAAGGGAACGAAGGCCGGTCCAACGCGCGGTGTTGCTATTTCCATATGCGCTGAATGTTTGGTAATCGGGGAAGTCACGCTGTTCCTTAAAGCGAGGGATCGCGCGCACAGTGTAGGAAATTGGCTTTTCGAAGACGATAGTGTTGGGTTCCCTGTCGGCAAAGTAAAAGGGAACGCCCCACTGGTTAAGTGCCTCTAGTATGACGTCCGATTCGTTCTTTGGTATCCACCCTCGCGTGTCATCATTCATGATGTAGCCCCTACCGCCAACTTTCAGTACGCGCAGCATTTCCGCGAGTACTTGCTGGGCACTAAAGTGTTCCATGTACGCAACTCCCATCACGGAGGAAACAACGTCCTGCGAACTATCTTCCACGGGAAGGTTCGTCATGCTTCCGCCCATCACCCGTCTTTTTTTCAATCGGTGCGGCTCAAGCAACGACTTATCGACAAACTTTTCAGACTCGGGGCGTAAGGACTGAAACTCGGCGTGAAATAGGGTGTCTACGCCAAGGGAATCCACATCGAACTTGGCATGTAGCTCTTTCACTACCGGACTCAATCCACAACCAATGTCCAAGTATTTCTTGCCGCGAAATCGTTCCGGATCGAATCCGACCCGCTTCATCAATCTACGGTATTCATCGAGCTCCCGTTGATAAATGGGAATGACCTTCGGGTTCCCTCCGGAAAAGGAGTAGAGCATGTCATCCATCTCATCTTTGGGGATAGGAATATGGCGTCGGTTCGGGGGATAAAACACGTCGTCAATCAGGTGACGCTCGGCATCGGCCGGTAGGGCGATCGCCCGATCGCCGTATAATTGAACTAAAATCTCGAAACAGGTTCTAGCGGCCCAGGCGTGAGGCGCTGTTACCAGAATAAGGGCCGATAGAAGAAGGCGCATGCCCCTATTTTAGCACGCGCCCTGCTTGAACACCCGTTCGGGCCCGACTCGGTGTAGGGAGTCACCTCTAACTCAAGTGAATTGGCGACTGAATGGGTGTCAGTCTCCATTTAAGTTTGATTGGTTGTTTTTCACTGATTGGCTCCGCCGGCCCCAAATTAGGAACCCCACCCATGTAGTGAGTTGGTGGTTTTTGCGGGGGAACGGCGTGCGTTCGCGGGAGTGTTGGGTGGTTCGTGGTTCGCGGCTTGCGGCTTGCGGTTGGGTGCACAACCATGGAACGAGGGCGGCGAGACGAGTTGATTTATTTTGGTGCATCACTGTTTACCTCCCTTGAGGGGAACCCTTGGTTTATCGTCGATAGATTGTCTGAAAGTTTGGGGGAGCGCGCGTTAGGTGCAACCTGGATCATAGGTAACAGTTTGAACCGGGCACATGGGTAACACTATTTCCCATAGCGCTTTCGTCGCGGCGATGGG
>JANPJT010000129.1:0-9044 GCA_031425635.1 Pseudomonadota bacterium | reverse complement strand
AACTCAATATAGTTTCGTTTGTCAGCAGCCACACTCAGGGGCTGCACGGTGGCCGCTTTTTCGACGACATCCCCTTGGGCGTCGGGCGTGATGAGCGCTGAAAGACGGACCGGGCGCCCTTTGGAGACAGCGAAAAGGCTCCAACCCGTTACTTTCTCAACCGCTACCGGACCACCCAACGTAACGCAACCGTCGCATTGTATATCGGAGGTGGAACGCGGCGTACCCAAGCGTGCGGCAATCCAATGAGTTTTCTCCGAAGGATGGTAGGCGATTTCCGTTTTTACCCAAGAATCGTTTGGAACGCGACCTACCAGCGGATCACTACGGATCCAGGCTCGGTACTGAAACCCTAAGCGGGTCGACGAGAACCCATCATTCTCGTAAGTGACGGTATCCTGAAATTTCCTCAGGCAAAATCCGGCAATGCGTGGTTGGGTTGACGGAGTCGCATAGCACGAATAGCCCTCGTCCAAACCCCAGGCTCGCAGGTCTTGTCCCGGGTAGACTTCTGCGACGGGTATCAATGTATTTGTCGCGCAGTAATTAATGAACTCATGCGTACCGCCGGGCACGGAAATTTTGGTAGAGGCGACCATCGAACCTCCGGCCTCAATTCGCCCGGTGAGGTGCGCCGGCGGATCTTCGATTTGTCGACCTCCGGTCAGAGCTGGGATTTGGGCCTGCTCAAGGATTGCCTGAAACGAAACCAGGTTCCAGTATTTGGGGGTGGAACGTATCAGATCATAAAATCGAACTCGGCAAGAGTCTTGAACGATCCTCTCGGACTTATTGCTGGGTGACTCGACTAAACACTGCAACAATAAATCTCGTCCTGCTTCCACGGCGGCTGCGCTTTTAAATGTTGCTGAAAGAGTTTCCCCTGCGACCTCTGCTCGAACCGAATCAATTTTTCCGCTCTCTCTCAAAAGACGTATCAACCGGTATGCACGATCAATCGCCGAGAGGGAAACTACTCCTTTGGACCAGTTACTGATGCCATACCGACAAGCTTCAACCATCAAGACGGCAGCCGGATCTTCGGGCTGTTCAAGAGCACACTCCCCCACGGCTCGAGTAATATCTTTTGCGTGGGACTGCGCCGGATTTCCTAAAGTCTCCTTCGGTACAGATGCGGAGTGCATACGGTGGAAAAGCACGATTTCCATCGCAACTCGATCAAAAGTTCGCTCGATTGAAATCGGGTCTTTTATTGACGGACTGCGGATCCCATTCAGCCTGGCCGTCTGGTCGAGGTAGGAGGTAACATGAAAATCGTCCTCACGTTTGGTCTTAGCACCAGGGGAGGTCATTTCGTAACTGGGATACAGTGCGAGCGAAACGGCACGGCGAATGATCTCGCCGTCTTTCATCTTATCCAAATTCGGGATGAAAGCTGGTCGCGAGTAAGCAACCAACGTTGGCGCCCCGGTATGGTTCGCGTAAACCTCGGCTAAAAGCGCTAAGTAAAAGGGGGCACCATCTAAATCCAACGGCAATGGGTTCATCTCTAAGCTACCGTGTCGATAGAGCCGGAGCGCCCGAAGGTCGGGGTTGAGATAGTACAAGCCGAGCAAAACGCGATAGGCCGCCAAGGTCCCTTGCTTCAGCGCCGCTTCTTCTAAGGCAAAAGGCAACGCTGCCTTATCCGGGACCGGGCCGGCTTCACTTAAAGCAACCCATATTGCGGCATCGAGCGGCTCTTTCCGTTTCGAGGCCAATAGCTGGAGGTATTCCCAAGACCGCGGCGTAGGGTTCTTCAGCGCTAGGTTAAAGTTATTGGCAAAGTCTGCGTCGGATAGTTGAGTTGCATTGCCCGGGGCACTTAGCTTCCGGGTAAGTTTGTCCCAATTCGGCACACTTTCCTGGGCAGACAAGAGAACAGATGATAGCAGCGCAACCGCAAGAAATTTGATTCGATTCACTTTGCGTCCCTCACTCGGAAATAGTTGAAGTCTTCTTCGTACTCTTTTGCGACAACTTTCGGAATGCGGTAGCACCAAAAACAGTGGGGTGGCATATCATTCCAGAAGGGGTCGACCATAGGTTCCGTGCGCTCCAGGAACAAAGCGTCGATAGGATTCAAAAACTGTCGAAATCGCACAGCCAGAGCACCGTCGGTTTGTTGCAATCGAAGCTGCAAACTTGTGCGAGACGCTACATCATTAAAGTACTCGTCAGAGCACCAAGTGTACTGGCCTCGAAGATCAGAAACCGTTTGAGTCCACCGATTGATGTCGCGAGCCACTGAACCGGAGGTACGATCCGCAACCACAATCGAATCTAAGAAAGAGATATCCTCAGCGGTCAGTGGCGAATAGTTTTCTCTCGTGCTACTCATTTGTTAGTTTGGGGCTTTCGATTTTTTTTTCATTTGTTTGGTCCAATACGCCTCAGGGGCGGGTGTCGGCTTAAACCCATAAGCAAAGTCGCCGTGTGAAGTTCGAAACGCGACGTTCGCTGAACCTAGCGTTTCGACAGACTTGTCCTCATCAATCGTGCTCTCTTCGACGTGTGACCAACCGGAAGGCAGAAGCCAATACCTAAGAAATGTGATTCTAGTCACTTTCTTTCCCTAACCCGGAACCCGTTGAAGTCTTCTTCGTAGGCTTTTGCGACGACTTTCGGAATGCGATGGCACCAAAAATAAGCCTCCGGCATCAATACCCAAATCGAATCCATCGGTTCCGTTTTTTCTATGAACGAAGCGTCAAGAGGAGCGAGCAATTGCTTTAGCCGCAAAGCGAGAGGCCCTTCCAGCTGCTCCAATCGGACTTGCAAACTCGTACGAGAGGCAATGTCATTGAAGTACTCGTCGGAACTCCAATTGAACGGGCCATTCAACGCGGTAACTGTATCGTTCCAACCCTGCAGATCGAAAATAACCGAACTCGACTTGCGATCCGCAAGGGGCATCGAGTCCAACGCAGCTACTTCTTCTACGGTGAGCGGCAAAATACTATCCTTTGATCTATTCACGTTTTCCCTTCCAAACTTCGATTTTTTTCAGCTCATCTGCCCAATACCGTGTGGGGTCCCTAGGTTTGAAAAATGTAAAAATTTCAGTGTCTTTCATTACCAAAAACTCACCAGTTTCTTTCCGAAAAACAAGAGTAGCTCCATCTTTAGGACGAATAACCCGCTCAACTCCCTGTGTACTTTCAGCTAGCTCGATGGCGCGATCGAGATACTGCTGCGGTGTTCTTATCCCTAGAGATGCAACGTCAAACCCTGCATCTTTGAGCACATGTTTTTGAAAGTGTTCCGTAAAAGTAGTCGGGTGAAATGTTAACCCCTTTCTCAAAAGAGTGTCATTCAACTCCGCTGCTACTTTTGATTGCAGACCAGGCATATCTTCAAGAATTTCCGCAGCCGTGCTCAAACCCTTTCGGGCAGAAAGCTCCTCCGCGACGCTAGTGCTAGGCTCTACCCAATGGGCGGCCATCTGAGCGACTTCCGTGGCCGCCTCGGGCTCCTTGGCAATCACGTTGGCCAAACGCGCTCCCATCCCCAGCCTGCGAATAGCGCCCGCGCCAGCAACATACGCGGCGTCTAGGACTTTGCCCCCAATCGTCAAAATGGCCTTAGCCGGCAAAAGACCCAAAACCATCCCGACGCCTCGCAAGCCGAAATCGCCAGCCGTCATCACCGAGCCGGTGTAGTCGTGGCCGGTCGCCATTCCGAATAGAATTTGAGTCGCGTCATTAACCGCTCCGACAATCGGAATAAAACCCAAGATCGTATCTGCAACCGATGCGGAAGCACGTAGAAGCTCCGCGGCGTCTCTGCGGGCTCCCTCCGTAAAGGCCTGGTCGGCACCTAGCGCCAAGGCAACACCGCCCCAGGCTCGAGACCTTTGATCGTCATCCAGGGAGCTGGCCGCCGCCACCAAGTTGCGATTAATTTGCAAACGCACTTCTCGACCCGCGGCGGTTCCCACACTAGTTTGCAGCACACTTCCAACTTGGGCCGCCCGCTCGGCTAATTCTTTTCCGATGATTGACTCGAGTAGAAGCCCTTGATTGTTGAAGTATTTTGCGTAGGTGCTGGACAGAATCGCGGCGTCAGCGGGGTCGAGGTCTTTGTCGGCGCCTCGAACCACCACCTGCCAAACGGGCTCCGCTTCCTCCCAAGCAGTTTTAATGGATTGAGCGGATTGAATTTTCGCCACCCGTTCCCGGAGCGGCTCGGAGACTCCCATCAAAGGAGTATCCTCGAATTTGGCCGACTTGTTTGCCAAGGACTTGACTGCAAACATCGCTGCTAACTTTTGGTCCAGACGAATAGCCAGCGTTTCGAGCGACTTGACCTCGAAAGCGCCAATCGAAGGCACGACAACTTTAGACGCGAACGCCCCTTGAGCCGCATTCAGATTATCAATCAGCTTTTGAGTTGAACTGATTCGCTCAGTAAAAGACGAATAGCTTCGATCGAAGAAGGATTGGGCTTTTTGGGTAAGGTAGTCGTTGTCCGAAAAGGTGGAAACAATTGAACCGGCGTACCCCGGAATTCTCGCGCCGAGGTTTCCGAGTGCCGTAAGGCTACCACTTTCGGAGCTGGAGCCGACTACTGTGACGCCAGCTCCGCATACCTGATAGCCCGAACTGCCACCGCTGCGCAGGCAATAGCTTGCCGAACTTCCAATACTCGATCCCCAGCTGCCGTCGGAAGAGGCGGCGGCCGGAATGGCTTGCCGCAAATGCGGTTCCCAATCGCAGACGTAGTGGGCGCGCCCGTCGACTTGAACGGTGCCACAGGCGGCTCCTGAAAGCGGAGCTACGTCCACCCGCCCGGTTTGCGCGGCGAGCGTGAGTGATAGGCCAAATAGCGAGAGTACAAACTTTTTCACTCTTCAACCCCGCAAATCAGCATGCGCTTGTTCAGGGTTTGCCAAGCTCGATCGAACAGAACGTGTTCGCCGGCCCCGGCTAACCTCGCGATTGCCAGCAGTCGTCCAACTAACTCGGCTTCGGCTCCCCCTTGGCCGCAAGCGAGCGACTGCGGACCGTCCAGTTTCGCAAGCGAAGCCGACAGGTCGGTGGCCAATGAGCGATGTTTCAGAAAAAAACGGGATTCGTCGGCTTGCCGGCCGAACTTGCGCCGGGCCAGTGCGTCTGCTTCCTCTTCCAAGAAAATCTTGAGTTGCTCGGCATAATTTTCGATGCAACCTTGCAGGGCTGACACTCGCTCGCGAATCTCCTGCTCGGGGATCCGATCCACGAACGCCGCCAATTTAATCGCAAGAATCTCGTAGTGTTGGAAGACAGCCTTGTTCTCCTTGTAGATGGCGACGCAACTTTCTTGCGCGTACTGTCGATAGCTTCCGGTTTCAGCAGAATCTCTTTTGAGCCGAGCTGTCTGAGTTTCGATACCAACCCGAATCCCATGGTTACGAATCATGCGAACGCCTGCGCCGACCAACGGGATCCATTGTAGGAAATCGACAAACTGTCCGCCTGCCTCATCGCTGCGGTTGCTGTTGTTTTCCTGTCTCGCGCCCTCACCACCACCAAACACCCATCCTAGCTGTACTCCATCAAGCAATTCGGGTTTTTCCGGGAAGTGAAAATCGAATTTTAATTCCTCGATGTTGTAGGCCGAGTACGACTGCGGATCGAGACAAGCTCCTTCGACCGTCGCACCTAGCCGGCGAAACTCGGCTACCGAATCCCGCACTTTGTGGAGGGCATTGAGCGATTCATTGAGAGAGGATGCCTGGAGAAATAGCTCCCGCACATTCACCAAGCCGTCTCTGGAGGTTTGGCAAAAAGTGCCGTTACCCCGAGGGGCGGATAAGAACTTTTCAATCATCAGCGACCACTTGGTGGCTTGCGCAAGGTGACTTTGGGACAGCGAGGCGCGATTGACGAAGGAGGCAATTTCTTTGGCGTGAGCTGCTTTACGTGCAACTTCGTGGGTCAAGGGAATCGTCTTATCGACGTACGCCTTAAAGCGATCGCCCACATTATCGGCGAGCGACAGCGAGCCTGCTAAAATCACCCACCAGCTTACCAATCGAAGCATCGGACCCCTTTCAAACGCGAACCCTTCTAACTCTTTTCACGCTTTGAGACTAGTGGGATTATTGATTGGGTGGATTAGAATCGGCCCTCCCGCTACAGGCTCGCCATGAGACATTTCATGCGACGGGGATCTGCTATTTCGGCCCGATTAGCAGGCTGCGCTCCCACCAGCAAAGACATTGCGATCCGCGTTCTGACGACGCCGTTGATGAAATCCCCGCCGCCTCCGGGCCCGGCACGGTCGGATTGGAAGCTATCCGACGGTCCCATAAGGCACATTCGTGTTTGAAGCTAGGTTGACTCGATAGGTGCCTACCAGCGCTAGTTCACTGGTGGCGGACCTTCCCCGCAAGCCTACTAGCCGGACGCATGATGGGCCACTGGGCGCCATTTTTGATCTATTTATTTCCCTTTGGGTGCGTCCAAGAACACAAACGCGTGCCCGAGGAGACCCTTCAACGCCTCGACCTCTAGCGCGGAAGCGGTCTTCTTGCCGATACTGGCTACTCACCGACACATTGCTGTTCGGTCGCCAACGACCGAACCTTTGGGGTACATAGTCAGAGGTCCTTCAACCGAGCCGGCAAATGGATAGGAAATACAAAAGCGACATTCTGCGGGGCATTCGATCAACAGGCGCAAAACGATGGGACGGCGGGGCCGAGCCCTACCCTAGCGACACGGCGAAAACGGGCCTGGCGGCGGGAAATCCCTATACGATTGCAAGCAGTAGCTTTAAATCGTCGATCACCAACATGGAATGAACGTGCAGAACAGGTTCCGTAACAAAATTCGGCCGTAAAGTAGCCTGGCACCTAACTCCAGATCCGACGACACCTCCGTTAATGATGTGCCGTGCCCACTCCACTGCCCCATCGGTTTGGCCGTTTTCGCCACTCGTACTCCTTCTGATGCTCCGCAACAGCCCCGCGTAGTTCGACGGTCGCCCTATGAGTCGCATCACTAAAAGAATTAATAAGTTCGCCCAATGCCACTGGATCGGTTGGAGAATACGAAAATTCCAGTCCGCTGGGGCTTTTGAATGCCACATCAATAACATGTTGGATTGTCTGGGTGGGTGTTGGTGAAAGTGGAGGTTTCTTATTTAGCGGACTCGAGTCCGAAGAGAAGGTCGATGTTTTCGACTCTTTAGCATCCACGAGAAGCTTCTTTAAACTTTCAACTTCCTGCGTCTCATCGGCCTGAATTCGAAGCGCTCTCGCTTTAGCAAGCCCCGCATCAACATCCGCCGCAATCTGATTGAAACCTTTTTGACCACGCCAGATAGTCAATCGTTGGTTCTGTCCAATGCGCGATTCATCGTTGTAAAGTTGGAGCGAGAACTGTGCAGCAGCAGTCGCCTCGTTTGAGCGCCACTCATAGTGAATCTTGGTGGTTGCAACAATTTCACTAAGTGCTGCCCATTTCGCTTCCGCCTCCACCAACTGAGCGCGTAAGCCGTTTCGTTCATCGACAAATTCTTGAAGTTTTTCTGTCCGAGTAACCAGTGATTCAAGATCAAAATCATTTACCCCGCCGGCTAGCACCATGCGCCACGACGGCGAATCCCCGAGTCGCGGGTTGAAGGCCACGAGAGCTTTTTGCAGGTTATGCATTGCTTTCACGAGCTCATCATTTAGGGGCTGCTTCGAGATTTGAGCGGCATCGACTAGAAGGGAATTTGCCTCAGAAACCGGCAACTTTGGGCCTGAATCATTTCGCACTAAATAGTCAAACAGCTCCGATGCATTTTTCACATTTCGCGCTATATGTTCAGACAAGTCCGATTCCTTTTGCGCATTCGCGGGATTCCACATCATCGCAAGGTGCTGGATGCCCAAAAGCTCCTGCAGAGACTTTGTAGGGTAACTGGCTAGGACCTCGCGCAAAACCTGTGAATTTGTCGCCGCATCGTTTACATTGGAAGCGTTGGGCAATCGTTTAAGCGCCCGACCCTCTTGGAGCACGGAGTCGCTCACGTCCGAAAGCCCTTTCTTTCGCGCAAACTTGGCATAAACATCGAGAAGCTCGGTGAGGGTTTTCTCAACCCCTTTATCAATGGGGCGGAGATGGCTAGCATTCTCTTTGTTGGTGAGATACTCCAGGAGTTCTCGAACGGGCTTAGTTCGTTTCGCAAAGAGGGGTTTGCGCTTTTCGGGGTCAGCCCAGTCGGATGACTTTGAGTGAAGGGTGTGGGAAATTTCCGCGTCTGTCGGCAGTTGTGCCACTAGCCGTGATAACTCCGGGTTATCAGTGTACGCGTCATGGTAAGAAAGCTGGAGCGTGTTTAGTAGCAGGCGTTTCGCACCCTCCACCGCCATTCTCTTTTCCTGTATCTGCCCGGTTCCTGACTTTGCATCGCTTTGATGGTCTGCATCCAACATCGCCACCGGCAGATTCAGAGCACGATATAGCTCCATGAGTACAAGCCTATCCACTTGATCGCGTTCTACTTTTGGAAGCTGGTTTCGGATCGTTGCCGCGGATTCACCAAGCCCCTGAATACTGCTACGAACCCAATTTCCTCCATCGTTAACGAGAGTCCGCATTACCTGCTCTGCATCGTGGCCTTTTAGAGTAAACGATAGGGTTTCGGGAGTTTCTCGGCCCGAAATCCAAAACTTGTCGTAATCGATTTCCATTTTTTTCAGTACTTGTTCCTTGTCAACGAGTTCAAACGATCCCACAGGGTAGCTTCCCTCCTCGGAAACTCCCGGAATCAATGGACGATCAAACCAGACCGAAAGCATGATCTTTGGATGGCGTCCCTCTCGGGTGGTTCCCACTCCGTGGTAACAGAATCGGAATTCTCCGCCCAACGCTAGTTGCATTACCTTGAAGCGCTCCGGGATAATGTTCTCGTAGTTGAGTTTCGCAAGCTTAGGGGCTGTACCGTTATCGTCCCAACTCACCGAAATAACTGACAGTTCCCGTCTTGAAGGTTATTCAAGACGAGAACATGTGCAGAATGACGATACCAGATCGAACCTGGCGTCGCCTCAAGCCCGTCTTACTCAAAGT
>JANPJT010000128.1:0-2603 GCA_031425635.1 Pseudomonadota bacterium | reverse complement strand
CCGAGAAAACCCCTTTTATGCCGTACATCGTCATCGTGATCGACGAGTACGCGGACTTGATGGCAGTCGTTCCCAAAGATGTGGAACTCTCGATTGCACGGCTTGCGCAAAAGGCCCGCGCGAGTGGGATCCACCTCGTGCTCGCAACCCAACGGCCTTCGACCGACGTGGTTACGGGCACTATCAAAGCGAACTTCCCGAGCCGAATCTCTTTCCGAGTCGCTTCCTCAGTGGATTCAAAGACCATTCTGGATAGGACAGGGGCCGATCGCTTGCTGGGTAACGGGGATATGCTTTTCCACTCCGCCGGCTTTACGACGCTCAAACGTATCCAAGGCGCTTTTATCTCGGATGCTGATCTAGACCGGGTCGTGAAGTCACTCCGCGAGCAGGGAGAACCGGAATACGACGAACGCTTGCTCCGTGCCCAAGAAGAAGGAGACAGCGACTTTTCCGAAAGCGGATCCGAGGGCGACAATGCCGGCGAGCTCTACGATCGCGCGGTGAGGCTCGTGACGGAAAAAGGCGAAGCAAGCATTTCGCTTATCCAAAGGCACTTGAAAATCGGCTACAACCGGGCCGCGTCCTTGGTGGAGGAAATGGAAAAGCAAGGCGTGATCGGGGGTTCTTCCGGGCCCTCAAAGCGTCGGGCAGTGCTGGTCAACTCGCTGTAGGTTCGCTTCAGCCCTTGCCTTCGCGTGCCTAAGCATGAAAAGAAGGCACGATGGCAGATCTCTTATCGTTTTTCCTCCTTTTGTTACCACTCTCTTTCGCAAAACCAGTAACCGATGGGAAAGAGTTCGCCGCAGTCGAGCGGCTCCAAGCGAGCCTCGCTCAAACCACTTCCTACGAAGCTGCCTTCACTCAAACAGTCCACTCGAAGGGTATGGGTCCCGAAGACCCTTCCACTGGCACCCTTTCGGTCATCAAACCCGATAAACTCCGTTGGGAAGACCGGACCACTTTAGTGACCCAGATCCTGAACGGCGACGAATACTGGGAGCTCACGGAGAACAAGCGCCGGAAGTCTCGCACGGTGACTTACCAAAAAGGCGTGCGAAAGCACCTTTCCCGAACCTCTTTTTCTGTCCTCTCGGGGAGCGGGAAGTTTCAAGATTTCTATAGGGTTAAGCTTGTTTCGGAGAGCCCAACCGAAGCCGTTCTGGAGCTTGTCGCCAAAGCCCTTCCCCACGAGAGTCTGATTGCGAAAATTGACAAAAACGGCTATGTATTGCGGTCGCTTACGACGGAAACCCCCGACTCGAAAGTCGTTTTGGAGTTTAGTCAGGTTCGCCGAAACCCTCGCTTTGAACCCGAGCGCTTTCGGTATGTGAAACAAGACGGCGACGTCTTTCAAAGCCGGAAGGAATAAAATGCCCTCTTTCGATATTTGCGTCTCGGTAGATCTGCAGGAAGTCGATAACGCCATCAACCAGGCTCAGAAAGAGCTCCTCCAGCGTTACGATTTTAAAGGATCGAAAAGTAAAATTGAGTGGGACAAGAAGAAAGAAATTACCCTTTTGGGTGACGACGACTTTAAGCTCAAAGCTGTCACGGATATCCTGCAAAGCAAGCTGATAAAGCGCGGCATTTCCATCAAAAACCTCGTGTACGGGTCAAAAGAGTCAGCGCTCGAAGGGACTGTACGACAAAAGATCACCCTTCAAGTCGGGATCCCGACGGAAAAGGCGAAAGAAATTAACCGGGTGATTAAAGACGCGAAGCTCAAAGTGCAATCGCAAATCCAAGACGAACAGGTTCGGGTAACGGGCAAAAACCGCGATGATTTGCAAGAAGTGATGGGCTTAATGCGCAAGCAAGATCTTGGGCTCGACTTCGCTTTCACAAACTTTAGGGACTAACGAATGGATGGCGCTTTAATGGAATCTGCTGGCGTAAAACCGATCACCGAGAAGAAAATTTTCTTTCACAGCTTGGGCTGCCCTAAAAACTTAGTAGACACCGAAGTGATGCTGGGGATCTCAGTAGGGGACGGTTTTAAAGTAGTGGCTGATCCAGCTATCGCCAATGTCATTGTCGTAAACACTTGCAGCTTTATCAATGACTCGAAGCGAGAATCTATCGACGCCATTTTGAGTGCTGCCGAACAAAAGCAAACAGGGCAGTGCGAGAGATTGATTGTGACCGGGTGCTTACCGCAAAGGTACAAAGCCGATTTGAAAGTTTCGTTCCCTGAAGTAGACGCGTTTGTCGGGACCGGGCAATACGGCAATCTATTGGATTTCATCGCCGGAAAAAAAGAAGAGGACTTTGGGTTTAAGCACCCTAAGTATATCCACGACGAACACACCCCTCGCATCAACTCGCTCCCCTTTTACAAGGCCTATCTGAAGATTTCCGAAGGGTGCATCAAAGCGTGCGCTTTCTGTATCATCCCTAAGATCCGCGGGACACTGCGCAGCAGAACCATTCCGTCTTTGGTGGAAGAAGCGACTCAGCTAGTAGCTAAAGGCGCAAAAGAGCTGAACCTCATCGCTCAGGACTTGACCGACTACGGCCGCGATCTCCGTGACGGCTCAAACTTGGCGGGGCTTTTGCGCGGCCTAGTAGCCGTCGACGGGCTCGAATGGATCCGGCTGCAC
>JANPJT010000127.1:0-5628 GCA_031425635.1 Pseudomonadota bacterium | reverse complement strand
CGATGCGCTCGCACCGCCGATGAGGGCACCCTTTCTATTGGTACCATGGCGGCGGTGACGGTTTCAGGGAGCTTTAGGCCGCCCCCCACAAAGCCTCGATCCAAACAAGATGATGAGTAAACAAACGTAAGTCTAAGTGCGAAAAGTTCTGGTAAAACCAAAGCCACACCAAGGGCCAGTTCCCAACCGGCTCAGGGAGCAACCGACACGCAGCGGAACCCCCCGAAGGCGTTCGAGTCCAACGGGCCGAAGACCAGCACAGCGGCGAACGCGCCCGATCCTTCTGCTGCGGTCCAGACGCCGCCGCGGACCACGGCGCCGGCGGAAAAATTCAAAACTCCGGCGCCTAACCCCCCATATTCACCGGAGTTTTTCGTGGTGTAGTTTCCAAAAGGTCCCCACATTTCAGGGTGGTTGAGGCCAGAAGTCCACGGCTGTTGGGAAATGTAAGCACTGCCCCCTTCATAAGGAGGGCCAGCAACGATGTCCTGCTTCACCCAGTCCCAAACATTCCCTGCAACGTCCCAAATAGTTTCACCGCTAGCGAGCGTATGCGTTCTTTTTTGAGTGAAATCAGCAGCCGCGTTGTTGGCGCAGCTTACGTTACCTGTTCCAAAACATGGATCGCTATCCAAGCTTGCCGCAAGGGCGTTACCGGGGCCGTTATCCGAATGCCCCCGGTTGAGCGCATTCGCTCCCGAAGTAGATCCGTTGCTCCAGTTGAGGTAGGTCCCTGCAACTTGCGCTAGCTCAATCTCTCGGGCCACCGCCTGCCATTGGGGGTTGGAAATCAGATCATAGCCTGCTCCCAATGCCTGGCACTCGGTAATCGCTTGGTCGCGAGTGATATTCACCCACGGCGTTCCCGAAGCGCGCGAGTCGGCCACAAAAGCGGCACTATAAACTTGGTTCCCATCATCATTGGCCAGGATCTTCATCTCGTACTTGGCTACACAAAAAGCTTTACTCACTAAAACGTCCGTGTTCCGACCCACCGCGAGGTAGTTCGTAGGGCACGTGATACCGACACTGCACCACCCGTTCACGCACAAACCCCTCCCGCAGCTGCTGGTAATGAGCAGCAATACAAGGAATGCAAAAAGTGCGTAGCGATGCTTCATCCAGCGGACCTCTTGGACTTTTCGGTATAAGGATGGGGAAACTTTTGAACTAACGCGGTAGGAGGGGCCAAAGCTTTAGAAGTCCCCTAGAAGCAATAGAAGCATTTTTCTAGCGATGCGAGCGTCACGCCGCGATTTCAAAGCAAGGAGGGGTGGCGTGCCTTAGGCACTAAGGCTCGAGGTCTCAGGCCTAAAACTCCCTTTAACCACCTGCGATCGAGGCTTTGTGGGGGCTGACTTAAATGTTTCTCGCTGAAACCGTTACCGCCGCCAAACTTCAGTACCACCAGTTAATAAACAAACTGAAGTCTAAGTGCTGAGAGGTCAGGCAATACCATGGGCACACCAAGGGCTAATTCCGAAGAGCCCAAATCCCCATCGGCTCAGGGAGCGACCACGCAGCGGAACCCGACGGTGGTGCCCGATGACAACGGGCCGTTGTTCAGATTAGCGCTGAACACGCCCGAACCAATGCCGTTGAACAAGTCGCCGCCACGGATCACGGCGCCGGCGGAAACACCCAAAAATCCGTAACCTAACCCCCCGTACTCACCGGAGCTTTTGGTGGTGTAGTTTGCGAAAGGTCCCCACATCTCTGGGTGGTTGAGGTCGGACGTCCATGGCTGTTGGGAAATGAAATTATTGCCGCCTTCATAAGGAGGGCCTGCAACGATGTCCTGCTTCACCCATTCCCAAACATTGCCCGCCACGTCCCAGATGACCTCTCCGCCGGAAAGAAAGTGTGTGCGCTTTTGGGTGAAGTCGGGATGCGCGTTATTGGCGCAGTTCGTGTTGGTGGTTCCAAAACAAGGATCGCTATCGATACTGGCGGCAAGGGCATTGGAAGGACCGCTATCCGTATGGCCTCGGCTGATCGCATTTGCTCCTGAAGTAGAGCCATTGCTCCAGTTAAGATAAACGCCCGCAGTTTGCACAAGCTCAATCTCGCGCGCCACTGCCTGCCATTGGGCGTTGGAAATAAGATCATAGCCTGCTCCCAATGCCTGGCACTCGGTGATCGATTGGTTGCGATTGATATTCACCCACGGCGTTCCCGAAACGCGCGAGTCGGCAACGAAAGCGGCGCTATAAGCTTGGTTCCCGTTATCATCGCCCAGGATCTTCATCTCGTACTTGGCTACACAAAAAGCTTTACTCACTAAAACGTCGGTATTCGAACCCACCACTAGGTAGTTCGTGGGGCACGTGATACCGACATTACACCACCCGTTCACGCACAAACCCAGGCCGCAGCCGCTAGTCACCAGCAGCGATACAAGGAATGCAAAAAGTGCGTAGCAATGCTTCATCCAGCGAACCTCCTGGACTTTTCGGTATAAGGATGCGGAAACTTTTGAACTAACGCGGTATGAGCAGTCAAAGTTTAAATATTGAATATCGCTATGCCTATTCATCAATAAGGCACAATCAACGGGGTGAGAATACCCGGATGGTCCGGTCGATCGTTCGCGCGCAATAAGGGATTTGTCGGCCAGACGCGGGGCTCAGGTCAAAGGCCGTCCATCGCAGCCAAAAGACTTTTAGAAAAAGTACAACACTCTCTGCGATGCGAGCGTCACGCGGCCGTTAAAGAGCAAGCAGGATCGGCGTGCCTTAGACCTAAGCCCCGCGTCTGGCCGGCAAAACCCGTTCTTTATAGCGCCTCCACGCCGTCTAGGCACAGAGCCGCCCTTAACCACCCGCGGTGCCGACCAGAACCCATTTTTTTTCTCTCAATCTGTGAGGCCCAAAGGCCGATACGACAATGAGTTGATCCAAGCGCTTTGAGGCCTAATGGACTGGAAGTTAAAAACCGTCTTTTTGTTTCTCATTTCCGCAGCGGGCTTGTTTGCGGCGGATGACCACGATCACGATCACCCCGTGGGGCCTTCGCTTCCGCCTCGTCAAGGAGCTAAGACTAATGCGCAAGGCGGAGACGATGCTTGCTCCGCTTCGCCGTCCGCGCTCGCGGCTTTTGCCAACGGCGAAAGCTACGATTTTAATTCGGTTGTCAGCATGGTTTCCTCGCCGCTGTGCGCCGTCGTGCACCGCCAAGTGAGTAAAGCTGCTATTTCCCAAGGGGTGAAGTTCATTAGCTCCGGTCCCTACAAGCTAGACGCTTACGCTAAAACCATCGTGGATGGTCCGGGTTCTAGCGTTACTTTGCTCGACCAAACATTGGGCCGAACGATCCCGCAGATCCTTTTAGAAAACCCTCTTAGTTCCGCGGAGCTTCTGCCGCTGCTGGGGCAGTTGAGCCTTTTAAGCCCCACCGCAGCGCGCGCGAGCTTGACTCAACTGATCCAACAAGAAGCGCAAGAGGCAGATAGAAAACTCTCGGGCGCAAAGGCGGCGCTCGCGCCAGCGATTTCGGCGGATCTTGCCGTATCGCTCCTCCGGATGGGTATTTTGGAGCCTGCCATCGCGGCGGATTTAGGAGAAGCGGTGGAGGATCTCGCGCTGACGGTGCAAGCGGACTCGCTCGCCAAATTTTTTCGAGGGTTAGCTGCAGCTGCGACTGCGGACCCGAATCTAGCGCCCGCATTCAATGGGTCGGCAAGCGCTCTAAACCGCGGCGTCCAAAAGGGCAGCGCTAGCTTCACGGCGGATCAGCAGTCTCGCCTTTTGCGCGCCGTTTTTGAAGCGGTTGCCTCCAGCACCAGCGGCGCGCTCGAGCCAGGCGCCGCAGAACTGAACGAGTCGGTGGCGACGCTCGTGGACGGCAAGCCGCTGACTTTGACCGTTTTGAAAAAACTTTGGCTCCAGGCAATGCGAGTGCTCGCAAAATCGGCCACGCAGCAAGCGCTCGCCGACGCCGTTGCGGCGAGCCTTACCGAACAGATGGTATTCCTGCGGTCCGATGTACGCGATCCGCTTTTGACTGCTGCGACGCTTTACCCGCAAGTATCCCGTGCCGTCCAAAAGTGCCTGGCGCTGGCATGGGTGCGCGGCTGGAAAAAACTCCAGGACGGGCAAATCAGTGTGGACGCATTCAATCGCCTCCGCGTCACCTATTTCGAGCCATTCATTCCGCGCATACTGGATGCGCCTGCCGATTCGCTCGATCCGTTTTTTATTCGAGCGATTGTGAAGTGGGGGCTTTTAAAGGATTCGGAAGTGGAAAAAAAACTTCCGCGGCTCTTTCTAGCCCAGCTTGAAAAACGGAATAAAAGCATTCAGGCGGCAGTCCAAGACCCTACCGCTGAAAGACTCATCCAGTCGCAGGTAGAAAACTTCAGCGTGAACTGGTCGCTGCACCAAGCCTACCTGCCTATCCTCAACCGCTGGGTCAAGAAGAACGAGTAAGCTTTGTTCTGGCTAATGTTAATATAAACAAATGGCAATACTCCTTCGCATCTGCTTTCTTTTTTCTTTTGGCTGGATCCAGTCTGGTTGGTCTGCAAGCACGATGACCGAGTGCGGGGCGAAATACTTTCCTGCTCTTGTGGGAAGGCAGTCTCTCTCTCCAGAGAGTTTCGAAGCGTCCCGTGAACAAGGTGAAAAAATCTTCAATGCAATCGATCAACTCATTGCCAATGGGGCGGCCGTGTTGCCAGACGGTGGGCGCGCGTTGAGTATCCCCGAAGGGCACCGCGCGGCAATTACCCAAGGGTTTGTGCACGCTTATTTACAAGGCGCCAAAAACAACCCGAAGGATTTTATCGCTGCGGGCAATATTGGGCACATGTCGGATCATCTAAACCTCTTTAAAAAGCACAGGAAGCACCTTGAAAGCCAAGGGATTGACGACAAGTCGTTGCTACTTGCTTTGGTAGCACACGATACAGGGAAGGCTCTTCTGGACGTCGCTTTAAACGACTACCTGGTGGCAAAGACAAAAGGTCAGCCCGGGCCAATGCCTTTTCTTTTGCAGCGCGTGGGTGGCCACGAGTACCACTCGATTGCCAATGTCCCCAAAATCGTGAGCGACGCTTTGAAAAAAGTAGGGGTGAGCGTGGAGTCTGCAGAGGGCAAGGGGCTGGTTGCTCGGTACTCAGCAGAAATTATCGAGGCCATTCGTCTCCACAATGGAGTGGGAGTTCGCGCCGATTTGAAAGCGCAGTACCCGACTTTAACGGAAGAGGAAGTCACCGCCGTGCAAAAGGCCTGGTGGGCTAACTTCAACGAGCAATACGCAAAAGTCACTGGCTCTAGCCTATTGCAGTACGGGGAATCAAACGAAGCTCCCGTGAGTCCGCTTGGCCAAGTGCTGAATTTGTTGGATCGCATCACTCTGACCACGGAAAAAGCCCCTTGGAAACTGGGCACTCAGGAGGCGAACCGGCTGCCGTTTGGGCGGTCGTGGGTAGAGGATGTTTTTGTTCAGTCGGCCAATGGTAATGACGCCTTAGTTCTCGCACAGGGCGAGAAAGTGCTCCGCTCCCTTCGAAACCCGAGGGAGACGCCCTGGAATGAGCTTAGCCAAGAGGAACGTCGATCCAAACTCACGAGCGATGCACTCGTGAAAGAAGGCCTTCAACTCAATGCTAATTTGCGCCAGCTAGGG
>JANPJT010000126.1:0-6354 GCA_031425635.1 Pseudomonadota bacterium | reverse complement strand
CTCCATTACTTTTTTTGGAAAACCTGCGCTAAGAGAGGACACGGTTTCTACCTCTTACCGGCCAGAGGACTTGGCTCGGCTCACCCCTTCTGACTTTCGCCAGCGAGTGCCAGAAGTCTTGATGACGATTGCGATCTTGATCTGCGTTATCTCTTTCCCCTTTATGATAGGGATGCGCGGCCGATTCACACCGCTCAAGTTTGAGCCGCCGACTTTGTATGGCTCTTCTATGCAGGCCGACGAAACAGCCCAGGGAAAGTAGTCGACCAGAACGGCGAGGGCGGGAACCCTACCATTTGCTTCTGTTCCGGATCCCAAAGTTTTAAGCGCAAGCAGCGGGCTATCTCGGAGGGGCTGAGAGAGGTTCTCATAGGCTCCCTCAACTCAGGAATTGCTGCCATGGCTTCCGGCAGCCGATAAAACGGGATCTGGGCGTTCAAGTGGTGAACATGGTGGTACCCAATGTTCCCCGTGAACCAATGCATTAACGCGCTACCGTCCATGAAACTCGAAGATTGGAGCGCTGCGAAAGTGTAGGTCCACTCTTGCCGGGGTTTTAGCTGCACTCCGGGGAAATTGTGCTGGATGTAAAACAAGTACGCCCCGGCACCACACGCGATAAAGAGCGGGATCCAGTAGCTGAGCAACATGGCTTGCACTCCTAGAAAATAGGTTAGCCCCACCACCAGCGCTGCGTGAACGACCAGCGACGCAAGCGAATCAAAATGCCTTTTTGGATCGGTGACGAAAGACTTCAAGCACATGCCTAAAATGAAAATGAAAAAGTAGCCGAAAAAAATCGTCAGCGGGTGGCGCGCAAGGCGGTACAAAGCGCGTTCTTTCCAGTTGGCGGCTTCGAACTGCTTAACCGTCAAAACAGGGTACGACCCAATGCTTGCCGTCGCAATTTGGGCATTGTGTTGGTGGTGGTAGTTGTGGGAGCGCTTCCACACATTGGGAGGGTTCAAAATCAACACGCCATACGCCCACATGAGGTAGCGCGCCAAAGCCGAGTTCCGAAAAAGCGCCCCGTGCAAGTAGTCGTGGTAAAAAATAAAAAGCCGCACAATGACCAAGCCGGCAACGACGCTAAAAACACAGCGGAGCCAAAGCGGGCCTACGAACGTACCCGCTGTCGCCAGCGCCCAAATTAAAACGGTTTGAGAAAAATACGCCCACGTTAAAGTGGCGTTCTCGACGGTAAACTCTCTAGCTTCTCTGGTTAAAGTCGGTAGATCTCTCATCCGTTTATCTTACCTCAGTTTTCGATAAATCGCCCGCGCTCCCGTAGCTCTCCCCCCAGGAAGAGTTTTCGCGCCGCGTGCCGCTGGATTTTCCCACTCGACGTCAGGGGGATCGAGTTTGGCTCGATAATGCTGATGGCGTAAGGAGACACGCCGTGGTGCTCCATCACGCTACTACGGATGCTTTGGATCACGGCATCTAAGTCGACGTCTTTGGATTTACGGTCGAGCTCCTGCACGACCACCAAGCGCTCGCCGCTTTCCAGCACAACCGCAAACGCCGCCCCCGCTCCCGCCTTCAGAGAAGTATGGCTACTTTCCACCGTGAGCTCGATGTCTTGCGGGTATAGGTTCCGGCCGTGAATAATCAGGAGGTCTTTGAGACGGCCGGTCACGTAGAGCTGGTTTTCCCGCAAGAAACCCAAGTCGCCTGTGCGGAGGAACCCATCGCCCGAAGCGTCTCCTTCGATTTTGGCTTTGAAATGGGTTTCTGTATCTTCGGGGCGCTGCCAGTAGCCTTGCGCGACGCTGGGTCCACTAAACCAAATTTCCCCTACTTTGCCTTCCGCGCATTGCACTAAAGTCACGGGATCGACAATGCGCACTTTGTGGTTGGGGGCTTCCGTACCGCACCCGACTAGCCGCCGAGGGTTTTTTGCCTGCGTCGCAGGGACCGCATTCCCTTGGTGTTCGAGAGTGTCTCCGTCAAACGTTTGAAGCACCGGCAGTTCCAGTTTCACCCCGCCTGATACCATCAGAGTCGCTTCGGCAAGCCCGTAGCAGGGGTAGAAACTCTCGGCGCGAAAGCCGCAGGACGCGAAGCGGGCAGAGAAACGTTCGATCATTTCCGAACGGATGGGCTCGGCACCGCAGAACGTGACTTCAAGCGCGCTCAAATCGAGCTCGGCGATTTGCTCGTCGCTGATGCGCCGGGCGCAAAGATCGTACGCAAAGTTAGGCCCGCCGGTCGTGGTAACTTTGTACTTCGAAGCGGCCTGCAGCCAACGGTAAGGCCTTTGCAAAAAAGTGAAAGGCGACATTAAAACGACGGGGAATCCTGTGTAAGCAGGCTCGAGCACTCCACCAATCAAACCCATGTCGTGGTAAGGCGGAAGCCAAACCAACCCGCGGCTTTCGGCGCCGAGGCCAAAGCACGATTGGATGACCTGAAGGTTGGCCATCATGTTGCCGTGGCTGAGCATCACGCCTTTGGGTTCAGAAGTAGAACCCGAAGTGTATTGTAAAAAGGCCAGCGCGTCCGCTCGTGGGAAAATGGTTTCGGCGACGGGGGCGTCTTCCCCTAAAGCATCCGTTTCGACCCACGACAGCGGGCCTAGCAAAGGGCTTTCGGCAATCCCTGCTCTTAGCGAGTCCATGATTTGCTTCGAAGTGAGCGCTGCCTTGGGGCTTGCGCTGGTGACAATGGAATTCAGCCGGTCCAGTTTCTGATTGAAGCGAGGCGGGTACACCGGCACCGCGACCATCGAAGCGTAAAGGCACCCATAGTAAGAGCAGATGTAATCAAGCCCTGGGGCGTGGTTGATGAGCACCCGGCTGCCTGGCTCAATGCGTTCGCGCAAGTGCGCTGCTATTTGCCGTGCTTTCCGATCGAGCTGCCCGTAGGTTAGCGAGCTTTCGTCATTCAACCCGTCTTTAAGAAAGAGATAGCCTACTTTTTCAGGGGTTCGCTCCGCACGAAGCGACATGAGCTCAACCAGGCTCTGGGCTTTTGCATACGTTTTATCCACAGCGCTTCACTCGCCCGGGGGCTTAAGCGTTCCCGCGCTGTTCCTGGATCACTTTTTCAATGTCGCCGACGGTTTGAAGGCGGGAAAGTTTCTCGTCGGGTATCGAGACATCGAGTTCGTCTTCGATCACCCCGATGATTTCCATCATCGAAACGGAATCAATGCCTAGTGCAGAAATTTTGGAATCTCGGTCGATCGCGGGGAGATCCTTCCCTTTTTCAACTTCGCGGGCAATTTTGTTGAACATGGACAAGATGTCGACTTCACTCATTTTCTCTTCCTTCTCGCCTTCAATAGGGAAAACTCACACCGGCCGTTACGGCCGAATTAGTAGGTACCAAATGCCTAGTCAGTATGGTAGCAAAAATAGCGGTTTGCCAAGACCCAGTAACGCGCGAGCCCTTAAAACGACTGATTTGAGAGAGGTTATTGAAATGGAGATTCAGCCCAACGCTGGAGAAATTGAACAGTTGAGCAACTACGCTGTTCAACTCTCGAACCGCGACTATCTCATTCAGGAGCACTGCGTCGCCAATAAAGTGGACGCGTCCGATATTTTTGCAAAAGCGAAAAGCTATTCCGAGACAATCCACCGCCTGCGCAACACGGGCGTGATGCAGTACGGGATCCCCATCGAGTCGAAGCCCGGCCCAACGGTGACGATGGAGTTTTTTGGCGAAAAGCGAACCATGATCATGTTCGCGAGCAACGATTACTTAAATCTATCGACGGATCCGAGGGTCCACGAAGCCATCATCCGGACGATGAAAGAGTACGGCGTGGGCGCGGGCAGTTCTAGGGTCGGCACCGGGTTTTCTTACCTCCACCAGCAACTCGAAGAAAAGATCGCTGCGAGTTTTGGGAAAGAAGCCGCGATCCTTTTTCCTACGGGCTTTGACGCTGTAGCGTCGCCGGCGCTCACGTTAGCCACTGGCGAAGACCGCGTGGTCATTGATGGCTCTTCACACGCTTGCATTCTGGAAGGCGCTCATTTGAGTGGCGCGACGGTCCGGGTTTTTGCCCATAATAGCCCTGAAAGGCTCGAAGACGCTCTCCGCCGGTCGAGGGAGAAAGCACCGAAGGCGGGCCTCTTAGTCCTCATTGAGGGCGCCTACAGCATGGATGGCGACTTGGCTAGATTGCCTGAGATCCTGGACGTCTGTGAAAAGTACAAGGCCCGCCTGATGGTCGACGAAGCCCATTCGGTCGGCGTCCATGGGCACCAGGGCCACGGGGCGTGTGAGCACTTCGGAGTCGCGCACCGAGTAGACATGATCGCGGGGACCTTTAGCAAATCTTTGGGAGCTACCGGAGGGTTCGTCGCGGCCGATCGAGACATCATCACTTTCTTAAATTTCATGTCTCGGAAAATTATCTTTAGTGCGGCTCTGCCTCCGATCCTAGTGGCAGGAGTGAGCGCTGCGCTCGATATTATGGAGTCAGATTCGTCGCTGCGCGAAAAGCTTTGGGAAAATGTCCGCTACCTGAGCAAGGGCATGAAAGACATTGGCGCCGAGATCTTAGGTTCGGAAACGGCCTCCGTGCCAGTCGTCATTGGCAACGATGGCGTGATGTTCGCTTTTACCCAGGACCTCATTAAAGAGGGGATTTTCACTTTCCCCGTCGTTTACCCGACGGTCCCCAAAGGAAAGTCGCTTTTTCGCCTAGCGCTCCAAAGCAAGCACCGGAAAGAGGACCTCGATCACACTATCGAAGTTTTCAGTCGCTTGCTCCGTAAGCACGGAGTCATGGCCTCCTAGGGCAGGGCACCGAAAAGACTTCAACTCGAGGGTCTCTCTGAGGTAGAGTGCCGGCCGATGTTCACCCTCTTTCTTGCTTTTTTAGCCGCCGCTCTTGCCGCTTCGATAACGCTGGTGCTGGTCCGGGCTAGGTCCAATCGTTTCCGGCCCACCCACCGAGACAGTGCCGCGCAAGGCACGAAGATTTTGAGGCCGTGGAAGACCGAGCCAGGCCATTTTTGCGGTTATTTCCGAAGCCCTTCCTCTCCTCGGCGGCTAGTGCTTTTTTTCCATGACAGCAGCGGCGAAGCGCTCGATTGGGAGTGGTTGGACGAACTCGTTCCCTTAAGAGACGCGCTCTTTTTAGTGGAGTACCCAGGCTTTGGTGCGAGAAAAGCCAGCGGTAAATTCGCGCCAGCCCTGTTCCAAAGTTGCGCGGAAGAAGCGGTTAACTTAGTTCGAGAAAAGTGGGGCAGTTCCCCGCCCATCCTCGCAATCGGGGAAGGTTTCGGGGCATCGGTCGCTTCCTATTTAGCTTCGGAGGGTAAAGTCGACCGCCTAGCCTTGATTTCCCCTTTCACTGCCAGCGCCCCGCGGTTGGGCAAGCACAGCACCGAAAGCTTGCTCGCGAAAGCGAAAGCCCCTCTCCATGTCGTCCAAGGGACTTTGGACGAAACGGGTGATGCGCGTTCGGCCTATGAAGCTTACCTGGGCCCTTCGAAAGCGCTGGAAGAAGTGCCTGGTTTTGGCCGCCGCAACCTGGCCGAGGCTATTTTGCACTCGCCGTTTTCTTCGCGGTTCCGTAGTTTTCTGGCTGAGTAGGACTGTTCTTAAAAAATAGTACGGGAATCAACGGGGCACGGAATCTAGATTGTACACCTAAGATAGCCTTACTCAATCATTCGGCCGCTCAGCCGGCGAATTTCAACTAAACGAAACAAACGGCCTCGAAGCGCTTCGATTTCCACTTCCGAAAATCGTGAGCTAACGTCTTCAAAAAGATGTATGTGCTCCCTCGGGTTGAGAAGTTTACACCTGAATTTTCCGAGTTTCCCCTCGAGGCAGCGCGAATTTCTTTCACCCTGAAAAACTTTGGAAGAATTATCTTTCTCTAAAGGCTCACGCCAACCTTGGACAGTAGGGAAATGAAAGCGTGAGTGATGCCGTTGTAGGACGTAAAACTCCCCCCCACAACCACATCGCCACTGCCATCGCCTGTGGGGGCGATGGACCGGACCGTGCTATTAAACCCCGCAGTCGCCCCGCTACCGGTATTAAAACTGAAGTCGATGGAGCCATCCGAGTTTAGCCGAGTGGTATAGTTCACATTGGAAGTGCCGTTGTAAGAAGTAAACTGTCCCCCCACGACCACATCGCCACTGCCATCGCCTGCGAGGGCGATGGAGTAGACCCAGCTATTAAACCCCGCAGTCGCCCCGCTACCGGTATTAAAACTTAAGTCGATGGAGCCATCGGGGTTTAGCCGAGTGATGCGGTTCACATAGGAAGTGCCGTTGTAAGACGTAAAATCCCCCCCCACGACCACATCGCCACTGCCATCGCCCGCGGCGGCGATGGAGAAGACGAGGTTATTAAACCCCGCAGTAGCCCCGCTACCGGAAT
>JANPJT010000125.1:0-1635 GCA_031425635.1 Pseudomonadota bacterium | reverse complement strand
AAGTTCACAGAATCGAGCAATTGTTCTTCCACTGTCAGAACCCTGCCGTCGTTTGCAAACCGGTGGGCAGCGAGGGTCCGTAGCCCGTTAATGAACAGAGCCCCCGCAATCACTGCGTAAGCCAGCGCGAATAGTTGGGTGTCCCAACGGAAAACCCAAGCAGCTGCGAAAACAGCCCACCAAAACACGCAGCATGCCGTTTCCATCACGAGCCACTCGGTTTTTTCCCTGTCCGTAGGCGGCTCCCCTTTGTGGTTTAAAGTAATGACCACGCTCGAACCTCGTTCCACTAAAAGCTTTCTCAATGAGGGAGAGAGAAGGGAGAGCGGAAAAAGGAAAGAAAATCGCAAAACCAATAGGGCAGGGGTCCACAGCGAGCTCGCAAGAAAACCCACGATCTGCCACCGAGAGAGCAAGTGGAAAGCGATGTACTCGCCGTCATGAACCGTTCCATAAGTCTTAGGGTTGTGGTGGATCGCGTGCGACTTGGCGTACATAAACGACGGAAAAGCGAGCGGCACGCCTGCCAAAGCATTCCAAATAATGCGAAAGTACCCCAGCCGCTGGCGAAAATGGGCAATCTCATGGGTAAAGCTCATTGCCCGGTACACGGACAAAATGCACACGGCGCCGGAAGCGAAAAAGATCGGCGGGGAATTTTGCCCAAAGTAGAGGGCAACAAAAGAGAGGATCGCTACTGCGTAACTTGCTAAAAAGTCGACCAAGTAGAGCCATTCGGCCGGTTTTCCCAGGTCGAGCACTAGTTTGCGGGCTTCATTCACATTCAGCATGGTGACTTTCTACCTTGTGGCGGCCACTTTTGCAAAGAGCCGAGGAGGCTCTCTTGGGGCTGTACCGTTATGTGGATGACTTATGATCGCGTGGGGATTTTTGAGCCTGATTTCGTTGTGCCGACGAATGCGTACTCTTTGTACGCGGAGAAGGCGCGGCGAATTCAGGCTCAAAAAGCACCCGCGAAATGAGTTATCCACATAACGGTACAGCCCCTATTCCACCAAAAAACTCTCGATGCGCTGGGCAACCATTTCTTGGCCTCTTTTCGATAGGTGGAAGCAGTCGACCGCGAAGTACTCAGGTTCGTACGGGATATCGTGCGCCTGCTTCAGGAAATGGAATGTATTTCGTGGGCTCGCTGCAGTAAGTCTGCTCGCTAGGCGAGCGAGGGCGGCGTTCATTTCCCGAAGCCTCGGCTTCATGAACGGTTCTAAAGTACCCGCGCGGTGTTTCGCATAGTGCGACGGGCAGTAAGGGAAGAATTTTGTCCAGGAGTCATCACAAGTGTAGCGGGTTTGTGAACCGTTGTACCAAACGAAACCCGAAAGCCGGGCGTAAACTCGGTGGATGTCCGAAACAGGCACTAGGTAGGCGCTGGAGTCTGTGTGCGTTTGATCCCATTCGATAAGCGCTCTCTCCATTTCGGATTCAAAGTCCGCCGCTATCGCCTTGGGTTCGTCCATGTTGTTGCACAGGTCGTTGTGCCCCACTAAAAAAAACGCCCGGGCCGGAGCGTTCCGGTTGGGGTGCCGCTTCACTTGACCGAGCATCTGCCAAGCTTGGGACGAGGAAACGGCATGGTTGTCTAGCTTGAGCGGCCCCTTTGGATCGAGGTTGCGC
>JANPJT010000124.1:0-1586 GCA_031425635.1 Pseudomonadota bacterium | reverse complement strand
TGTGTCCCCAATCCAATCAAAGCGGTAATGGCGAGGAAAGCACTTACTTTGATAAATTGTGGCAATAATTTGTTTTTAAACGCATTGTAACATTCGACTAAAATATAAGCCAAGCAAATAAATGCTAAATAATAGGTAATTTGGATGTGATTATTTGTAACCTGAAGTGCTAGTCCTATACCAAACAATGCACAGCCCAGAATCGGATTTTTTCTATATGCAAATACTATTCCACCAAAAACTAAGGGCATATAACTGATACAAGCCAACTTAGCATTATGTCCCGCTACCAAACCTATAATATTGAAAGAGCCAAAAGCAAAGCCAACAGCTCCCAAAGCGGCTGCTATAATATTCACATCAAATGCCAATAGCATGATATAAAAACAAAGCATACTCACAAAAATAAGGCTTGCCGGATAGGCTATAATACGCGTAGTAAGATTATGAATGGGCTTAATTAGATTGCCATAATGTTCCATACTAACCATTGTATTGGGCATTCCACTAAACATTGAATTTGTCCAAAATGGCTCTTCACCATATTTGACGCGATTATCTTGTATCTCTTTGGCCATACCTTGATATTGGACAATATCATGTGGGCCTAAACTCTTGCCCTGCCATAGCGGCATGAAATAGATGAGTACAACTATGAAAAATCCACCAATTACATAAAGATGCGGAAGATATTTTTTAATATTCATTTTTTGAGATATTAGTTTTTAGATATTAGACTTTAGATGTGTGCAAGTTTTTTTTACTTCGTTTTTGTACCAATGGTATAAGCTTATTTTTATAGAGCAATGCGCAAAAGAGCCAACAAAACGCCCAAAGATAATCAGAAAGAAAAAAGGAGACCTCATGAAAGAGCTTTAAATTTTGTGCTGCGAATTTATTTTCTGGGCCTGCCTCAATGGTATCAAAAAAAGTATTTGCCAAAACTTTATCACTATACTTTATGTTATTGATATACAGATTGTTACGTAGCTTGTAATTTTTATACGCTTCAGCAGCTGGAATATCGATTGGATTGGCAAAAGATAATTTCATATTTGGATCAAGCATGTGCCATTGACCATATGCAAATACTTCGCAAACAAAGTGCTTATTTAGCCTTACAGGGCGAGCTCGGTATCCTTTTTGAACGGCTGTTTCTATTAATAATAAGGCTTGCTGACTGCAAATTCCTTTATTATACAATGCCAAATGCTTGGGAATGACCACTCCACGATGCGAATGATTGGTAAGCATACAAAACATGTACAAAAAATAATTGGGCTGCAGGTTTAACATCAAACAACACAACATTAACAAGTACTCGTAGAAAACAAATGATCAAATACGCAATATACGATTGTTTTACCACGACGTACCTTATTAGACCTGTATTAGAAAGTTGGACGTTTCAAAAATTAAAAACAATAAATATTAATGAACTATTTATATCATTTAAATTAGATACAATTCCAACACCAAGAACAACAATTAAAAAAAGAATTAAAAAAAAATTTAATATACAAAAATTATTTAAAATATGTGATGATGATGATTTAGAACAAATATCCGACGAGGAAATATATTTA
>JANPJT010000123.1:0-8021 GCA_031425635.1 Pseudomonadota bacterium | reverse complement strand
TTGTTGGTATCGAAAAGGGTTCGTTGGTTTTCAAGCGGTGCTAACGGACCAAGGTCAAGCCAGGTGGGATTGGTTGTCGGCGTCGCGTCGCCCTGGAGATCCATCCCCACTAAGCCCGCTTGGTGGAGCACCAGCGAGGCTCCTGCTCCCAGAATATCGCCGAGGCCAGCGACCATCCCAGTCTGGCCAGAAACTTTGGCTCCGAGGAGTATCGCGCTGACTCCAGTGCCCAAATTGACTCCGGCGACCGAATAAACTTCCGCCAAGTTTCGGCACGCGGTCTCCCCGAGTTCCGACTGCCCTCCAGGCCCTTCCATGCAACGCCTGGCCATTGCCGTCCCGACAGGGCCACTTTTTGAATGGCCTACAAAAGCGCACACTTTTTGCCCAGGCCTCGCGCCCACAGAGCAAACTTCTTTCAAGAAACGCTCCGTTTGCAGAGTCATTTCGTGGATCGATGTTTGGACCGTTTCCCGAGTGACCACGATCACCTCGTCGCATACACTGCTGCGGAGGCTATTGAGAAAAGACTCGCCGAAATAGGAATAGGCTACTGCATCCGGAATTTCAAAGGGCAACAACTCTTGGAGTCGAGGGGATCCATCGGGGTTTTTCGGAAGCAGGTTCCGAAGCCGCGGGAACACAGGTCGATCGTTCGGCCGGAGCAGTGGCTCGGCCCCGCGGATGACCCCCAGCGCACGCTTCGTGAATCCGTGCCCGTGCTGCAAAACGCACCTTTTCACGGGGCGGTCGGCTGCGACAGGTGAAGCGTAGGTTTTGTAGTAAAGGATCCCATCGGCCCCTTCAGGTCCGGGTGCCGCCGGGGTAATCCCCGTATCAAACGCTGTCAGAGCCCCAAACGACAAGTAGCCGGAGAAACAAAATACTAAGGAAAGCACCCTCATCGTTTTGCTCACTTTCTCACTAAATGAGATCTCCAAGACCACGCGCTCTTTGGAGCGGTTCGTCGTCTGGGAAATCTTTGTCCGGAAAGACTGGGCCATCCCACTCGGGGGCCAACACATTTTCCGGTAAGCAAGGCTTCTTCCTTTGTTTTTCCAACGTCAAGCACTGTTCCGCCCGGGCTCGGCCCGTTTCGTACTCGGTGGCATGGTCGGGCCGTCCCACCGCAATACTTTTGATCTTGTCCATATAGTTTGACGATGGAACAAACTCGGAGTCCGCCCAGTATTCCGTCACTTGCGAAACTTCCGTGCTATCGACCAAGACGAAAGTTGAAATGACTTTGACCGCCCCGCTATCCATTCGAGCCCAGCCCGATCCCAATACCCGCAGTTGCGGGAGGCGCCGGCGAATGTCCCCCGCTACCATCGGCATCACAAACCCTCCCCAGTAGCTTCTCTTTTTGGAAAGGCCTAAGTTGCCTTGCGGCCCCTGGCCAACGAGGAGCTTCGCAGGGTTGGGGTCTTCGACAGGGTAAAAGTACGTGGGCTCTGCTGCAGACGCACGGATAGCAAGCGCCAACGATTCCGGATCATCGGTTAAGCGGATGTCGCAAAGCCTTTGTTCAAAGGGAATTTGAGCAAGGACTTCATACATTTCTTTGCTCGCAAAATAGGTGCAGGCGCGCCCTAGGTAGGGTGTGTTACCCAGCGCAATGTCTGGCCGCTCTTTTGAAAAGGAAGCCAGCGACTGGCGAAAGAGCTCGCCTAAAGTTTGGAAAGCGTTTTTTTTCCAGCTCACGCTAAAGTCTTTTCGCGAAAAGATTTTTTCGTCTCTCCCTGAAATCGTTAAACCTTCCTTCGGAGCGCGCTCACCGCTTTGCCCCCGCTGCATTTTCTCGAATTCGAAAGACGAGCTGATGTTGTGCACAATTTCGTAATTGCCAGCGACAATCACGAAAGGGACTTCGAATTTGCAGGGAGATTGTTTTAGCTGAGAGATATTACTGATATCGAGCTCGGATTCGATATAGGCGTCTAGGTTCGACACGTCGATGTAAGGGATTTTCCCCGCAGCCATCATGCCGAGCTTCGCGATGGGTAGTTCTACAGTGGATCGCAGCTCTTCGACGCTCGATCGAATGCGGGGGGTTCCATCGACTAGAATCGTTTTAAGTTGCGCTACCGAAGCCGCCGAAATGCCATGGCACGCGAAGTAGGCCGCCACGATGGAGCCACCGCTATTAGCGGAAAGGATGACTTCCCCTTTCGCCACTGCCGGGACCGTTTTAAAAACCTCTGAGAACACTCCGGCGTCGTAGGCCAGCGAAGAGCCTTTTCCTTGGATATTGAAAAGGAGGCGCTTCTTAAACAGTGCTTCCGCAGCGGGACTCAAGCCCGCGGCGGCAAAAGAGCTGGCGGTTAAGCCAAGAGCGGTCCCTAAAAGTACGGCCCCTCGGAAAGTGCGATCAATCACGTTTTGCCTCCAGCTGTACGGCAATCCAACCCGCTTCTACCCTTAAGTGGGAAACGCGCCATTGGATGCTGATTTTTTTACCTTGAAGATCAAATTGCATCGGTTTCAGCTTTGCCTCGGCGCGCGGGATGAGGAGCCTGTCGGCAAGCGAGGGGAGGCCTTTTTTCAGGCGCTTGTTGGACGTCAGCGCTTCGCCCCCTTGAATCAAGGGTTCTCCTTCGCGGACCAATGTAAACCCTGTTTCATCCGCAGAAATTTTCCAGCTTGCACTCATGGTGCAGGGAACGTCGTATGGCTTGCCGTCTAAAGTGAATGACTGGAGAGAAATCTGGAGTCGGAGAAGACCGTTTTGGATCGTTGCGGTGACCGGATTTTCTTTTGCGAAGTGCAGCTCCGAGACGATTACCCCCGTCTGGATGTCTTGGTCAGGCTGTTTGAGCATGCCGCTAAAAAGCGCTTTTCGCACGACGTCGTCGCCCAGCACTTTATTGCTCAGCATTCTTCCCGAATTACTGATCACCGATTCGTGGATCGAGATCGCAGCGTCTCCCCCGGAGAGAGCCACTTCCGGTACAAACGCGCCAAACTCCTCTCTGTCTGCGAACCAAGCTTTCGCGTTCAAGTGTTGCGCGTCCGTTGAGTAAGCCACGCGAGGGAACCGGTCTGTCCGAAGCAGAGGGTAGTGGAGTGCGTTGTTCGCTGCCGTTTTGAGAGGCGCCAGCATCGGTTCAATCTTGCCCGCGACTTGCGGCCGGAGTTGGGATTCGATCAAGTTTTCCGTTTCGCGGTTGCTTTGGGGAATACTCTGCTCCGCTTTCTCAAGCGTTATGCGCGCCCCGATCCGTCGAATGAAGGGGAGTCGCGCTTGGAAACTGGGGGTGTGGGGAGTTGTTTCTGTATGGACACTCAAAGCGATCTCCCCAAACTTCAGGGAAAGATCGGGAAGTACTTCCAGCGGGATTCCCCCGTTGATGGTGCTCTGGCTTAAAACGTGTACTTGGGCTGTGTGGCCTCGAACGTTTGTCGTGGCAGTCACGTTTCCTTGCGCAGTGGCTGTGACGCCCACTTCGGCTCTTCCTCGGTTGCTGTCTGGAACAAGCCGAAGTTCGCCGTACCCGCTGAAGCTTGCGGACCCCTGCAGGTGAATTTTCTGCCCGGTGGCGGGATCCGTTTTATCTTGCGAGACGGGCTGGCTTTGCGAAAACGCTTTGTGGGTCATCCGCGAAAGAAAGGCTCCCGAAATGCGAGCCGAAAAGTTAGGCATGGATTTGGTGTTTGACCACCATTGAACGAGAGGCGCGGCCTGTCCTGATGCTGCAAGTCCAGAGAGTGCGGTGCGGAGTTCAAGTTCTTCTTCGGCAGTGTGTCGCTGTAAGTCGCAGAGCCGAGCGACAGTTTCGATTTGGGATTGGTAGCGCGCTTGCTCCGCGGGATCTGTGCTCATCACGAGCGCCCGGTAGCTTGCGATCTCCCTGCGAAGCCGTTGGAATTCGATTTTCTCAAGAGGAGCTTTATCTACTTTGAGCGCGTCGAGGGTTTCGGTGAGCAAATCCGTGTCGGACAGACTTTCTGGATCTTGGGGATCGCTCAGTTTTACGGGGCGCGCCAGCTGTTCTTCCAGCTCAGGGATTTTCCACTCGGCCAATGAGTCATTGGCATTCGGGTTGGATTTTATTTGTGATTTACAGGCGAGGAGCGCGGCTCGCACTCGAGATCTCTGCGTCTCCAGTTCGGAAGAAGTCGGGAGTCGAAAGTGGGCCTTCCAAGTGGCCACATTCGTTTTCGAAAGGACTTCACCGAAGCCCCAAGCACACACCAACATCGCAGCAACAACAAATCTCAAACATCCCCCCAACCGCAGAGCTTATACGGCAGGTGTATTGGTCGTTGTGCGTTGAGTCAACGGCTTTTGTTTTATTCTTTTTGGTTTATCTGCGTTTCCAATCGAACTCGATGCCATCCGGAGGGAGTGGCGCGCCGTAGCAAGTGTGGCGCATCAAGTGGTAAAGGCTCTCATTCCAAATAAAATCATTATGCGTTGCGTTACTAACTTCCACGGCAATCGATCCGGGAAGCGCGCCCGAGTCGGCAGGTTGGTGGACGACCGCGTCGTCAGGAGAAAACAAAGCGCACTTTTCGACTTTGTTAAAACTTTTTTCCATTTCGTCCAACGCTTGAATGACAAAAGGGTTGCGGTACGGAATCAGCTTCGGAAGCGTTTCACCGCAAAAACCAGCTTTGCAGAAGGGGATCCAGTCTTGGCCCTGAGTGATCCCGGCTAAGCTCACGAACTTTCGAATGCGGCCTTCGGCAACCTCTGGAAAAGCTGCCCAGGGGCCGACGAACGCGCCAAACGAATGGGCGATCATGTCAAATTTCTGCTCGGGGGGATAAGCGGCTAAGATTTTTTTTAAGTCCTTTTGGGCAGCAGCGCGGAGCTCTTCGGGAGAGGCAGACTGCGGGTAAAAAAGCGTGTGGATATCTTTTCGCTTAAAACCGTCTTTTACCAAAAAGTCTTGGTAGTACCACATTTGAAAAAGCCCAGGGCCGTACCCTTTGACAAGGATCACGGGAAGTTTGGGCTGCGCTTGCGAAAAAGCGGAACAAGCAAACCAAAGGGAAAGAACAAGTAAACGAGGCATTGGCACTCTCCTTACTCGCTTTATCGGAAAATTTCTCTCTTTAGTTTACCCTAAGCCGCCATTTCGACCAAAGGGCCACCGCGCCAAATGCAGCAGCCGACACGAAAAGAGGTCCTACCATTCCGGAACACAAAACAAGTCCGACGGGGAGCATCAGGTTTGCTCCGTAGAAGCAATAGGCGTCCTTCTTCGTTACTCGGGAAAGCCATTTGCGTGTGCCGAGAAGTTCTAAGGCCGTCATGAGCACAACCCCCGTAACAAACCAGCCAAAAAGGTTCAAAAGCGGTGAGCCGTAGTAAATGCCCTTTTCTTCCCAAACCCAGAAAGGCGAGAGCGCACTCATGGCGGGATCAAGAGTCAGGTCCCACGCGGAGAGGAGAAATGCGGCGACTAAAATCCTAAAAAACGCGGACGGGCGCTTTTCGCACAAGCTGTCTGCGATCCGAAAGCAAGCGACTGCCATAAAATACCAGCTCATGGGAATGAGGAGCGGCACGTGCCAAACTTGCGGGCCCAAAAGATCCGTGTAGCTATACTTTCCGAAGGGTAGGCCATACGCGACCCCGCAAACTTCGCTAGAAAGGCTGATTCCAACGACCCACGCGAGCGACGGAAGCCACCGTGCGCCCGTCAACGAAGTGAGCAAAAACGCCGTCGCCGCGAATGCGACAAGGATTTGCGCCCTGGCGAAAAAAGCGTAGGTGTACCCAAAGACTTCCGCCGCCCAAGGCGATCGCGCGAGCACCGCCGGGTTCAATGAGTAAGTGGCGTATCCAAAAATGGAAACGGCGTTCAAAGCGATCAGGATCCAAAAACAACCGGTGGCTAAACTGCGCATTTTCATGCTGTTCAAATACTGCGCCGTCCCCAGCCCGGCAAGTGCCAGGGTGCAGGGGTTTCAAAATGGAATGCCCCGCCCTTTGAATCGGCAAACTGGAGACTCCCCGCATGTAAGGCAAAGCTCCCTTGCGCGAACCGAGGATCGGGTTCCCCTCCGTAAAGGGCGTCTCCTATGATCGGGGAGTGTTCCGCGTGTAGTTGCGCTCGGAGCTGGTGGGTGCGCCCCGTGAGCGGACGAAGCGCGACTTCAAAGTATTCGTCAACCGCCGAGACTTTTTCAACCTCAGTCTGGCAAACGAGTGCCCCTTCGGAAGGTTCTTTTGCCATCGTTTTGGGCGCACGATCCGATACTTTTAGATAGTGCGTCCAAAGCCCGAGAGGTGGCGCCTGTTGAGTGAGCGCTAAGTAACCTTTGGTAACCTGGCGTTTGATGAGTCTCCTATTAAACCAGCTTTGGAATTTCTCAGTCCGCGCGAAACAGACTAACCCACTCGTGCCTTGATCGAGGCGGTGGGTTACCAGAAGCTTTTCCCCTAAGTGCGCGCTAAGAGAGCACAGCGCGTTTTCGCTTTGGTTATCCACCGTGGGAATCGTGGGGATACCAGGCGGTTTGTCCACAATCAAAAATGCCGGGCTCACATGGACTAGCCGACTTCTCCAGTCGACCGAGTCCGTTGCAAAGCGGCGCGGCATGCTGTGGATGCGCACGTAGTCGCCCTCTTGAAGAGGGGAGTCGGCTAGGAGCCTTTTTCGGTTGAGGAACACTGCTCCGATGTTAAAAAGTGAGAGGGCGGGGAGCCCAAGCTCTTCGAGCACCAAAAGCGCGGAAGAGGGTTTTTCGGCAATGCAATGGATAACGCCGTTAGGTCCCCTGGAGTAGCGCATCGAGTTTGTCTTCTTGATCCAGTTTCTGCATGTCGCTAAAACCGCCGATCAACTTATCCCCAATAAAAATCTGGGGGACTGTCCGAAGGCCTGTCCGTGCTTTTAGAGCGGCCAATTCGTCGGGCTTGTTTTGAAGGTTGATTTCGGTAAAGGGCACCCCTTTTGCCGATAGTAAAGTTTTTGCCGCCGAGCAATAAGGGCAGTTGTCTTTTGAATAGACGATCACTTGTTTCATCGAATTTCTCCCGTCGATCACGGTATACTGGACTCCACCTATGGCTGTCGCCGAAAAAGCAAAATTCATCGTGATTGACGGGCAAACCGATCGAAACCGTGGCCTTAACTGGTCCGAGATTTGGAGGCACCGAGAGCTGCTGTACTTCTTTTCGTGGCGCGACTGGATTTTGCGCTACAAGCAGACGGCCTTGGGCAGCCTCTGGGCGGTCGTACAACCGGTGCTTTCGGTCGGAGTCTTTAGCGTGTTTTTTGGGAAAATTGGCAAGATCCCTTCAAACGGAATTGCCTACCCGCTGTTTAGCTTTTCAGGGCTGATTGTGTGGATTTTTTTCTCAAACACGGTGGCACGGTGCAGCAGCAGTATTGTGGGAAACTCCCACCTCATTGGGAAAGTGTATTTTCCCAGGATCTTGCTCCCGCTTGCTGCCGTTTGTCCGGCCTTTTTTGACTTCGCCATTTCGGCTTCGGTTCTCGTTGTGGCTTTGTTTTTTTTCCAAGTGGCGCCTCCCTCCTTGGGAGCAGTCTTGTTTTTGCCTTTGATGATCCTTTGCGTTGCCGCGTTTTCGTTAGGGGTTGGGTTGGCGCTGGGCGCGCTGAACGTGAAGTACCGGGATGTGAACAACGGCATTTCGTTTTTGCTCCAACTTTGGATGTTCGCCACTCCAGTAGTGTACCCAGTGTCCATGATTGCTCCCCACCACCGGTGGCTTTTAGGGCTCAACCCCATGACGGGCTACGTCGAAGGGGTTCGGAGCTTGATTTTTGGAACGCCTATGGAATGGGTTTTGCTCGCAATGAGCCTACTTACCACGTGCGGCGTTTTGGTGGCAGGCACGCTGTATTTCGTGAAAGTGGAGAAAACTTTCGCCGACGTCATCTAAGGGTGCGGCACCGAGCGCCCGCTAGCGTGCTTCATAAGTCGATACGATTTGGGCGGGGATCGAAAAATACCCTGGCGCATGGTGCAAATCGCGATCGTCGCTGGTGATGGTCACCCAAGGCAGCGAGTCGCTTTGATCCAAGTAGTCGTACCGTTTC
>JANPJT010000122.1:0-17081 GCA_031425635.1 Pseudomonadota bacterium | reverse complement strand
CGTTCTCGGTGGCGATAGGCGTCACCAACTTGGTCCAGGGTGCTATCGCTTCTTTTGGCAGTTCGGCCCAAAGGGAAACTTTTCTTCGGCCGCTGGTTCAAGGCAAACGGCTTGCCGCCTTTTCCCTATCCGAACCGCAATCTGGCTCCGATGCGTCGGCCCTGGCACTACAGGCTCGGAAAAAGGGTAGTGGCTACGTTCTGTCGGGCACGAAATGCTGGTGCAGCAATGCTGCCGACGCCGATCTGTTTCTCGTCTTTGCCCGTACCGCACCCCACAAAACGAAAGGCATCACCGCTTTTCTCGTTCCCTCCAACACACCCGGCTTTAAAGTTGGCAAACTCGAAAAAAAGCTAGGGCTTCGTTCTTCCAGCCTTGCGGAACTTATTTTCGAAGAATGTTTTATTCCTGACGGACAGCGGCTCGGAGAAGAAGGGCAAGGGTTTTCCATCGCGCTCTCCCAACTCGATGCAGGGCGAATTTCCATTGGTGCCGCCGGAGTGGCAGCGGCTAGCGAGGCCCTGGAGATAGTTGCCCGCTATTTCAAACAGCGGGGGGCGGAGCAGGCATTGGAAACGGCTTTCGCGGGTTACTTCGCTCGCTTAGTCGCCGTGAAGACCCTCATCGGCGCTGCAGCGGTCCGGCGCGACAAAAAGGAGAGCGTCACCCTGATGGCTTCGAGCATTAAACTGCTTGCGAGCGATCTCGCCGTGGAAGTCTGCCATGACGCGGTCCATTTCATGGGGTATGACGGATGCCGCACAGGGAGCGGAGTGGAAAGACTCCTTCGAGACAGTAAGGCACTTCAAATTGTCGAAGGCACAAACCAGGTACAAAAACTGGTACTTTCTCGAATATTGAATGAGATGTTTACCGAATGAAGACAAAATGGGACTTAGGCCTTTTCAAATTCGACACTGATTTACTATGGAACGCGGACGCCGGCCCCCAGACGGCCTCCCTCGATCGAGAGAAACTCAAGCAAGCGGATAAGCGGCTTCGCCACCTCTTTGAGTCCGGTGAGATTGGTTTTTATGATTTGCCGCTCGATTCGGAGGGCCTCGACCGAGTCCACACCGCTGCGGAGAAACTCGCTGGAAAGTATCCCGCAGCGCTCGTGCTCGGCATTGGCGGATCGTACCTTGGCGCAGCGTCGCTCGTTCAGGCAGTTGGAAACGAAAAATTCCCCCTCACGTGGGTTAGCAACATTGATCCCTACGCCATAAAAAACACCGCTAAAGCGCTGCAAAAGTCTTCGCATGCTGCGATCGTGATTTCGAAGTCAGGCAATACCACGGAGACGTTGGCTGCCTTTTACCACTTCGCTAGCCAGTTGGACCCCCACGGAATTTTTATCATCACCGATCCTAAGTCTGGAGAGCTGAGAAAACTCGCCGACGCTAACCGCTGGCCCTCTCTGGAGGTGCCGCCCAATGTCGGAGGCCGTTTCAGCGTGCTATCGCCGGTAGGGCTTTTGCCGGCCTGTTTAGGAGGGGTCGACATCACTGCGCTCGTTGCGGGCGCCCGAAAAATGCGCCAGCAGTTGAACGAGTTCCCCGCGGAAGAGAACCCAGCGTACCTTTTCGCTAGCGCTCTGCACGATTGGAACGAAGCCGGCCGAACCGTGCAGTACCTCATGCCGTACTGGAGCAATTTGCGGCTCTTTGCGGAATGGTACGTTCAACTCTGGGGCGAAAGCCTTGGAAAAAAGCAGGCGAGTGGAACGCGGGTGGGTCCCACGGCAGTGGCCGCGTTGGGGACAACGGATCAACATTCTTTGCTTCAGCTTTTTAACGAAGGCCCGCTCAATAAAGTGGTTGGCTTCATCGACGTGGAAAAACAAGGGCCCACCCTTTCGGTCGAGAAACCGCCGTTTGCGACGGGCGCTTCTTCGTACCTTTGTCAGCACAGTTTTGAAAAAATTACTCATGAAGCTTTGGTGGCAACTCGCCAGAGCCTTACCACAAGCAAAGTGCCGAGCTACACCTGCAGCATCCCCGCGTTGAACGCGGAGGCAATGGGCGCTTTCCTCTTTTTCCTAGAAACCGCAACGGCTTTTTCGGGAGAACTTTACGGGGTAAACGCTTTCAACCAGCCGGGCGTGGAAGAATCCAAATTGCTGCTGCATGCCGCACTTCGAAAGTAGCGCGGCCATTCTCTATTGTGGTCTTTTAGTCCAGCGCTGTATACTGAGCTGTGGCTAATAACGACGAAAAATCTTTATCCGACAAAACGGAAGTCGCAGAGAGTCAAACGCTCAAGATCCGATTAGAACAAGCAAAGTCGTCGTCGCCTTGTTTGGTCGTGATATCTGGGAAACCCCTCGGAAAGTCTTTTTTTATCAACAAAGCCAGCATGGTTTTAGGCCGGGATCTGACTGCCGACATCAGCATCGGCGAAACGTCCATTTCGCGCCGCCACACCGAGTTTTTACTCAGCAACGACGGGATCACCTGCAAAGATTTGGGAAGTACAAACGGGACTTTCATCAACGACCAAAAGTGCGGGAGCCAATTATTGGTGGATGGCGACTTGATTCGGTGCGGCAACACCATTCTCAAATTCCTTAAAGAAGGAAAAATTGAAAACCTGCACTATGAAAAAATGTATGACTTGGCTACCCGAGATGCCCTCACCCAGGCCTTAAACCGAAAAGCCATTTTGGAACTGATTGCTGAGGAATTCCAACGCTCGTCCAGCCGGAACCTCCCGCTCACGCTGCTGCTCATGGATATCGATCACTTCAAAAAGATCAACGATACCTATGGCCACCCCGCGGGCGACTATGTGCTTCGCGAAACTTGTGCGCTCGTGATGGGAAAAATGATCCGCTCGCAAGACGTGCTCGGACGCTACGGCGGCGAAGAGTTCGCCCTTTTACTTCGCGAGACGAAACTGCAAATTGCAGTAGACGTTGCCGAACGCATTCGAATCGCCATCGAAAAACAGAACTACACGTTCGAGAACAAACAAATCCAAGTGCATATCAGCATTGGAGTGGCCACCCTCGACTCCACTTCCAAGAACCCCGAGGAACTCATCGCAACAGCCGACCGCGCCCTTTACGACGCGAAGAACCAGGGGCGCAACCGAGTTTGCGTGCGTTGAAGCCACGCCGCACTCTCTCGCCCACCCTCAAGGAATACGGAAGTCGGCTCCTGCGAAATCGGCGCCGCTTTGCCTGGTTTGGCTATCGTAATCGACTGCCGTATAGGGGGCGTTGTTCACTGCCACACTGGAAGCGCATGAATCGGAACTCGCAAGGTGGTAATCCGATGATGCTGGGTTGCTAAAGGCGACATCGCAGCTCATCGTCGAGCCAACGTCCTGCGCGGAGGCTGCTTGCCAAGCAGCGAAACCGATAGCTCCCCCGGAGTTCCAATTGAATGTGGAACCTGCCCCCGAGTAAACGTTTGCTGTAGCGCTAAAAGAAGCAGGTACGTACTCAGTGAGTACGTAGCGAGCCCCCGCGGGGCCGTCTACTATGTTGTTGCGAAACACAATGTTATCTAAACCGTTGCTTGGGTTGGACTTCCAAACATAAAATCCCTGGAGTGCCGCATTGACGCATGTATTACCGACTACTGTCGCAAGCCCGGTGTGGGGAGCCGTCGTATTCGAAACGCCGAATTCGATGCAAGAGGGCATAGCGCTACCAACGCCCACAATAATATTGTTTAAAACAGATACATTTTGGATCGCATACGCAAGCGTGCCGTAAGTAACGTCGGTCGTATCGAACGCATGAAAACCGCGTGCGGAAGCCCCGAACGAGACCGTCACAAAATTTCTTTCAAAATTAAGGTTCGTGATACGCCGAGTTACATCGCACGGCCGGTTCCAAAATACTCCAGCGGCAAAGCCGCTTGAAAAATTCGTGAAACTATTATTTCGAACGAAGACGTTTTGAGTGCAGTCACCGAAAGCCATGGCGTAGGTACGAAGGGAAATATCTTGGGTGCGGTCTACGTTTAAAACGTTGCCTTCAATGGTAATGTCCGAAGCGTCATGGGTGATAAACGTTTCTATATTCTGCGCTCCAATAAGAGACAAGTTCGCCGTAATGTTCTTAAACAGTAGATTATTGTTCGTCGAATTGTCTCGTATCCATAAAATCTGGCCCTCGCGATTTAGCGAATTATTCTCAAACGCAAGGTATTGAATCCCTCCGCCTGGATTATCCTGAGTAATAATCGAACCGTAGTCACCACCGACTTCATCTTCCGTGTTAGAGTCGAGCAATAAATCGTGAAAATTCAGATAAGGCGTTACAGAAATTCCATCCGCTTTCCACAAACCGCCTTTCACTCCGACCGATGTCGTTCGAAAGCGCTTCACTGTAAAATGGGCAAGCTCAATGTAGGAGTGGCTAGCACTGGAATTATTGAAAGCGTAGTTGAGGGTTTCATGGCCATCGATCACGGCCGTATCGTCCAAATCCGTTGGCGGGTACTTTCGATCCCCGTCCCTATCCCAGCCAATAAAAGCGAAGGGGGCCGAAGGGTAGCGAAAGGCATTTCGAGTGTAAAACGCGGCGGTTCCGGAATTTTTTATAACGACGGATTCGTTGAAAGTACCGCTGAAGCACACGGTGTTCTTTCCGCTGGTTCGGTTATCAATGGCGTACTGGAGCGTTAAACAGGGACTGCTCGGCGTGCCACACGTTCCGCTGTTGGATCCTCCGGGGCTAAGCACATAGACGCTCGTTGCGGCACTTGCACTGGCATCACTCGTTCCGCTGCACACTTGGCAGTCTTCTGGCTCGCCTAAAACGCCGTCTCTATCCGTGTCCAGCCCGCACGCTCTCTCGGAGTACCCCCGCAGTGCAGACTCCACCTTTTCCGGCACAAAAGCGGTTCCCACCAATCGCACGGTTCCCGTTTGCGGCGTCAGCTCAAGCACAGAAATATAATACGGGCGACCTGCCTCAATCCCGTGGATCTCAAAATAGTCCGTAAACCGAGCATAGTCGTTCCCGTACGGAGTGCCGTTTGCCACAGCCAATGCAGCTGTCCCAATATTGTCAGAGCTTGAGGTATAGACTTTGTAGCGCTTGGCGGACGAAAATCCTGAAACGCTCCATCGAAGGCTGGTAGGGCTAGTCAAAGAAGTCAGTGTCAAAGTGTTACAGGAATCTAGACAAAGCCCGGAGCCACAACCTGTAATCAAAAACCCAACGATCGCGAATGCCAAAAAATGCAGGTACAAAGCGGGTACAGTGCCCATATGGAACAGCATATACCAATCAAGCTTTTATCTCGAGGGACGGTAGGGCTGGGACGGGCAGTCAGAAGCGCACCAGGACACTTTTCCCGTCATTGCGAACCCGCAGGGTGAAGCAACCTGAGACCCAAAGTGTAGGGGAGCACCACAGCGACAAGCCCCCGCAAAACAACCACGCTGCCCAACGCTTCGCCGCATACCACTAGTCCACGCAAGCCCAGAGCATCGGCACGAAATTTGGATAGTAAAAGGCCAAACGAATCGCCTTCTCGGGGGAGAAAGCACCATGCGCCACAGCAAACCGTTATCGATTTTTCTGGTCAGCATTCTGCTGTCCGCGTGCGCCAGCATGCCCAAGAGGCCCATGTCGGGCGGAGGAAAACGCCCTCCCAACCGCAACGTCGCGGAAAACCGGGAACGGTTCAACGATAACGAAGAACTAAGGCGAGAAAATGAAGAACTAAAAAGGCAGCTGGAAGACCAGGCGCTGTTCGGCGGGCGCGATATCCACCAGCGCGGTCTGGATGGCAGCCCTGGGTTTCGCCCTGACGGGCTAAACCAAACACCTTTTAACGACCAATTCGGCAGCCTCGCGACTAGAGACTTAAACTCACAGTTTTCTGGAAATTTTGGTGGAGTTGATGTACCGCGTGCGACGCAGTTTGTAGGAAATGAAACGGATCAAAACGCTCAAGGGCACTTTTCGAACGGCCGAGGCCGCATCATCCGCCGCCAGGCCAACTAGGCCTCGGGCCACCCTCCCAGCGCTCCCCGTTTGCGCTAAGAAGGCGGCCTAGACGATTCTTTCCCCGATTCTGGCCTCCCCGAAGGCCAGCCCCTTACCCTGAGTTCTTAGAAATTTAAGAAAGTTTTCGAAACGTGCGCATGTCGCGCCCAGACTCCTAGAGCAATGTGTATGCCAGTCGAATACAACCATACGATCCTTTAACATATTCAATTACTTAAATGGTTTTACTTGACTTGCCCTGCACGGCATCACTGTCAAAAACTTCGTCACTCGACTAAAGTTTTTGCATTCTGCTCACACTTTAATCCAACCATTCCAAAGGGTTTTTCCAAAGTGCCTAACTTTTAGCCACCCCTGTCTAATCTTTAGACACCAAAAAGCTTTCCGAACGGGAACTTAACCTGCCTCAACGCTAAACCGAGGATCGCTGCCGTCAGCCCGAGCCAGAAATGCGCGGGCGGCGCCTCGTGCAGCAAAATGACCCCGAGCGCGACTCCCCACAAATTCCCCAGCAGAAGGCAAAGGCTTCCCAAGAGCGCGGTGGCGTAGCGGAAACCGTAGGTCACAAGCAGCTGAGCCAAAGTCGCCGAAAGGCCGACAGCGAGCAGGAGCCAACCTTCGGCAATGGAGCGGGGCCATTCGGGGGCCACGAGGAAGCTCGGTAAAGTAAGGCATGCCCCGAAAAAGCCAAACCAAAAGACAATCTCCACCGTCCCGAGGCGCTGGCGCATTTGGCGCACGAGAGTCTGGCCGACGCCGATCGATGCGCCACTGAGCGCACCCGCAACGACCCCCGATAGGGAAAGTCCCCACCCGATCGAGTGCTGGCCCGGCCACAGGGCGACCGCCATTCCCAGCACGCTCATAGCGGAAAACGCAAGGCTTTGGGCAGTGTGCCGCTCCTTCAAAAACACCCAGCCCCAGAGACCCGCCCATAAAGCCGAGGTCATGCTGAGTAAACTCACGAGGCCGAGCGGCAGCCTCGCAATGGCATAGTACAGCAAAAGCATGGAAGTGATTCCCACGGCAGCGCGGACAAAATGGAAACCAATCGAACTTTTCGCCACCTCAAAACGGACCGGCCCGCCAAGCACCCACGGAAGCAAAAAAGTCGCTTGAAAAACGCACCGAGCCAGCACGAGCGTGTCGGGCCTAAAGTGCGGGGAAGAAAGCCTGACAAAATAGCCCATCGCCGCAAAGAGCAAGGTAGACACCAGGATCAGAGCCACCCCGAAATTCGTGGAGCGGGTTTGACTGCCCCCTGCCGGGGCGTCTATCTTAGAAATCCCTTTGGGGCTGAAAAATGAAAATGCTTCGAAGATGGGGGTCTCCTATTCTGCCAACGTATCCTGAAAACGCACCGCGAGTCGCCAAAATACCCGACCTTTTGATCAACCAAATTGCGGCGGGCGAAGTGGTGGAGCGCCCAGCGAGCGCCCTCAAAGAGCTTCTGGAAAATAGCCTCGACGCGATGGCAAAACGCATCGAAGTGCATTTGCGAGACGGCGGGATCGGCGAAATAACGGTGATCGACGATGGCCTGGGAATACACCCCGACGACCTAAGCCTTTGTCTCGAACGCCACGCCACCAGCAAAATCCGCGAAAGCAGTGAGCTTGAATCCATTGGCACCTACGGCTTTAGAGGCGAAGCTCTCGCAAGCATTGCTTCGGTAGCCGAAGTGGAACTAAAAAGCAGGCGCCGAGGGGAGTCCAGCGGCGTTTCGCTAGCCGTGCACTACGGAGTTGCGTTGGATATTCCCAAACCGGTTGGGACACCGGTCGGCACGACGCTTTCTATCCGCGGGCTGTTCAATCGGCTACCGGCTAGGCTCAAATACCTACGATCTTCCGCCACGGAGTTTTCGCACTGCGCCCGAGTGGTGAAAGAGCTCGCAGTGGGAAACCCTCAAGTCGTGTTTAGCTTGCACCACCAAGGCCGCCTGGTGAGTACTTTCAGCGCGCCCACGCGAGAGCAGCGGATTTTAGAAGCCTACTCTTGGCCTTGGAAACCGCTCCACGTTGAAGAAGAAGCGCCGGGTATTGCAATAGACGCCTACCTTTCTCCTGGTGACCATGTCGGCGACCGCGGCGAATGCCTCCTCTTTGTAAACCAGCGCCCCGTTAAAAACCGCGGCCTTTTGGCCGCCGTCCGGCAGGCCTATTTGAGCACGCTCGGGCCACACCACGAGCCGAGCGGAGTGATTTACTTGGATATCCGAAAGGATTGGGTGGACGTGAATGTCCACCCCCAAAAAACGGAAGTGCGCTGCCTCAAACAAGAAACGCTCTTTAGTTGGATTGCCGCGTCCGTTCGCAAAGCGATTTCCGCCCAGCCCAGCGTTCGGCGAATGGACTGGAGCCCGCCGCCCCGAACAGAAATCCCTCCCGCGCCGGTGGCTTTTGCAACTTTTGCCCCCGAGCGGTCAGCCGAGCCCACACGCTACGTCCAAAAGAGCTTTTACGAAGCCGAAGCGAGCTCTAAAATTTCGGAAACCCGAGCCGAGTACACACCGTTCGAACCTGAACACGCTCCTTCGTGGCGCTATTTGGGGCAAGCGAAAGCGGCCTACCTCGTGTGCGAAGACAAAGACGGGCTCATCTTAGTGGATCAGCACGCTCTGCACGAAAAACTTCGGTTCGAAGAACTGGTGAAACAAGTCGAAGAACACCAAGTCCCTAGCCAACGCCTTCTCGTCCCACGGATTTTTCGGCCCCCCACCGAGCTTGCGCTCCTCCTGGAGGAAAACCGCGCTGCCCTCTGTGAAACAGGGATAGAAGTAGAGCCTTTTGGAGACGGTGACTGGGCAATCAAGACAGTCCCTGACCGAATCCAAGAAGCGGCTGCCGAATCTATTTTGATGGAGTCTCTTCGAGAGATCCAAAAACAAAGGCTTTCTGCTCGCGACGTTTCGTTTCATGCATTCAAACCCGTCCTCGCGACAGTGGCTTGCCATTCGGTCGTGCGGGCGGGGCAGTTGCTTTCAGCGCTAGAGGCGGACGCCCTACTGAAACGCCTCCCCGAGCTTCAAATGGGGTGGACTTGCCCTCACGGAAGGCCCGTGGCTTTTCGGGTATCTTTTTCAGAAATCGAGAAACACTTTGAAAGAAAGTAAGGCTGCTTTGGATAGTCGACGAATCATTCTTGCGATCATTGGCCCCACCGCTTCCGGAAAAACCGGGTTTGCTATCGAAGTAGCCCAAGAAATTGGCGGAGAGATCGTGTGCGTCGACTCCACGACGGTCTACCGGGGTTTCGATATTGGAACGAGCAAACCGACCCAAGCGCAGCAGAGCGCGATCCCCCACCATCTTTTAGACATTTTGTCGCCGAACGAACCATTCAATGCTTCGGACTTTGTTTCTAAGGCGAAAGAAGAAATCGAAGCCATTGCTTCCCGCGGAAAAATCCCGATTTTAGTGGGGGGGAGCTATTTTTACTTGAGGGCTCTTCAAAATGGGATGTACGCCACCGGCGGGTATGACGAAAGCCTCCTGGAGCAAATCAACGAGGAGTTTTACGATGGGGAAGCGCTCAACGAGGTTCGCCTGCACGCGGAGCTCGAGCGGCTCGATCCCAAGGCGGCGAAATCCATTCACCCGAACGACCACTACCGGCTGGTTCGAGCAGTAGCCACCGCACGCTCAGGCAAACCCCCCAGCACTTTGAAAGCCGAAGGCGGGCTCGGTTCCGATTGGCTCTGGGTAAAGTACTCGATGGCGATTTCCAGGAAACGGGTGTGGGACAATATTGCTCTGAGAACCGAAGCGATGATGGACGCAGGTTTAATCGAAGAAACTCGAAGGCTCTTAAAAACCTTTCCCGAAGCAAAGCTTTTGGGGAGCATTGGGTATGCCGAAACCGTGCGTTTTCTACGCAACGAAATTCACGAGGAACAACTGAAAAAAGAGATCACCGAAAACACTCGAAAACTCCTCAAACGACAAACCACATGGCTGCGTAGTGACCCCGAGCTGCGCTTTATTGACTCGCGGGATGCAGCACGCGTGAAACTTGAAGTGTCTAACCTTCAATCCGTGCTAGGAGCAAACTAGTGCAATCGATGACGGGTTTTTTTAGCAGCGAGGCCACCGTGCAGGGGACTCACTACGTAGTGGAGCTAAGGAGCGTCAACCACCGCTTCATGGATTTACGCTTTCGTTTGCCCGCTGCGCTCCAAGCGTTTGAAAGTGTTTTCTCAGAAGCTATCCGCCGATCTTTCAAGCGGGGTTCCATTGAAGTCTCCATTCGATCAAAAGTGGTGAGCCTAGAGCAAAAGTCCACAGGCGGCGTGCGGTTTCTGGTCGACCAAAAGGCAGCACAAAGCTTGAAAGACGCTCTCACCCAACTCGAGGCGACGTTCGGTGGTCCCTTGCCGGTGAGTGCCGAAGCCCTCGGCTTGCTTGGGAAAGTTTTGATCAGCGTAGAAGAAAGCTCGGAGCGGAGTGAGCTCCCGCCGGAACTAGCTTCCGTGTTCAACGCGGCCCTCGTGGGTTTAAAAAAAGAACGGGAGCGCGAAGGTAGCGAGACCGCAAAAAGCCTTCACGAGACCACTCATGAGCTATCAAACCTTCTTACCGAAATCCGAGCGCTCGCCCCACTCCAAGTTGCCATAGCCCGAGAAAAGCTCTCTGCTAAACTCAAAGAGGCAAAGCTCAGCGGCCTTGACCCCGTGCGGTTGGAGCAAGAAGTGGCACTCATCGCCCAAAAATCCGATATTTCGGAGGAAATCCAGAGACTGGGAGCCCACTTGGCCGAGTACGCGGAACTTTTGCCGAAGCAGGAACCGCTGGGAAAAAAGCTGGACATCCTGACCCAGGAACTCCACCGAGAGACTAATACTATTTCGGCGAAAACCGACGATCTCCGCCTGACGAAGCTGGCAATGGCTGCGAAAGCGTGCATCGAAAAGCTAAGGGAACAGGTTCAAAATGTCGAATAGCTACGGTAGTCCAGAGGAACCTAAAGGAATGAACGTGGGGCACGGAAATTTCGTGCTGCCCTCGAGGGTGGTTGCCATTTTAGAGTCAGGATCGTTACCGATGAAAAGGCTGAGAGACAAAGCGCAAAACACCGACCTCCTCCTCGATGCAACCGCAGGCCGTAAAACGAGGTCCCTCGTTATTTTAGACTCGAAGCACGTGGTCCTTTCTGCGCTTGCCCCACAGACCCTGCACGATCGGCTCACCGCTTCGCTTCGACCCGGTTTTTCAGATAGGGAGGGCTCTGAGCTTGTCTCCTGAGAACCCAGCGCTTCAGCCTCGGCTCCTGATTGTGTCTGCCCCGAGCGGCGCAGGCAAAACCACCCTGTGCGAGCGAGTCATCAAGGAACACCCTCGGGTTGCGCTCTCCGTTTCGACCACGACGCGCCCTATCCGCCCCTATGAAAAAGAAGGGGTGCACTACCATTTTGTCGAGCGAAGCGTCTTTGAGCAGAAAGTAGCGCGAGGGGATTTTGCAGAGTGGGCCGAAGTCCACGGTAAACTTTACGGCTCCGATCGGAGTGTGATTGACCGAGCACTGAGCGAAGGGAAGCACCTGCTTTTCGATATCGACGTACAGGGGGCGCTTGCCTTGCGCAAACTCTACGGCGCACGCACTCTGCTGATTTTCATCGAGCCCCCGTCCTTTGAAACTCTGGCGGGAAGGCTTCGAGCAAGAAAGAGCGACTCGCCCGAAGTCATTGAAATGCGCTTAAAGAACGCTTACGACGAACTCCAGTGGAGCCGAAACTTCGACTACCAGATCGTCAACGATGACTTGGAGAACGCCTACCAGGAATTGCGAGCCATCATAGAAAGAGAGTGTCTGTGAAACCGCCTAAGGCGAAACAGACGAACGAGCTTGAGCCAAGCATCGAGGCGCTCATCACTCGTGTGGCGCACGACAACCCCGGCGTCGACACGAGCCTGATCCAAAGAGCTTACGACTATTCACGTTCTTTGCACACCGGACAGAAACGCTCTAGCGGTGAGCCCTACATTCTGCACCCGATTGAAGTCGCCTCCATCCTGGCAAGCTACCGGCTCGATATCGTGACGATTGCGACGGGCCTTCTCCATGATACGGTCGAGGACACGGCCACCACGGTTGAGGAAATACACAAGCTTTTCGGGCCAGAAATTGCGACGCTTGTCGACGGCCTCACTAAAATCAGCAAAATCACCTTCAATACGACGGAAGAAAAACAGGCTGAAAATTTCCGAAAAATGATCCTCGCGATGGCGAAAGACATCCGGGTGATCCTAGTAAAGCTTGCGGACCGCCTGCACAATATGCGGACATTGCACCACTTGCCGCCCGAAAAGCAGGTAAAGATAGCGGCAGAGACTCTAGAGATTTATAGCCCCCTCGCCAACCGACTCGGATTATCTGAAATGAAGCAAGAGCTCGAGGACTTGGGCCTCCGGTTCACTAAACCCGAAGTGTATTACCGGCTCGTTGCAAGCGTCGCGAAAAAGCTCAAAGAACGCGAGAAGTACACTCGTCGGGTGCAGGAGCTCATAGAAACCGCCCTGAAGAACCATGGCCAACCAGCCGCCATTGTGAGTGGCCGCCCCAAGCACTTCTATAGCATCCACAAAAAGATGGAACAGGGCAGTATCCCTTACGAACAGGTTTACGACATTACGGGTTTTCGAGTCATTGTGGAGTCGGTCGAGAACTGCTACGGGGCGCTCGGCGTAGTCCACTCTCTTTGGACGCCTATTCCAGGCCGCTTCAAAGACTATATCGCGATGCCCAAAGAGAACTTCTACCAAAGCCTGCACACCACGGTGATTGGCCCTGAAGGAGAACGGATTGAGATCCAAATCCGCACTCCCGAAATGAACGACACTGCGGAAAAAGGCATCGCGGCGCACTGGGCCTACAAAGAAGCGGGAATCTCACCCAAAGATAAAAAGTCGTTTGAGTGGCTTAACCGCTTGATGGAATGGAACCGGGATCTTTCCGATGCTTCCGAGTTCTTGGAATCGGTAAAGCTCGATCTCTTTGCCGAAGAAGTCTATATTTTCACGCCCAACGGAAAGCTTTTGTCCTTTAGTGCCGGCGCGACGCCGCTCGACTTCGCCTACTCTATCCATACCGATTTAGGCCACCGCTGCATCGGCGCTAAAGTCGATAACCGGCTGGTTCCCTTGAAGCACAAGCTGAAAAGCGGCGACACTGTGGAAATCCTGACGTCGCCCACGCAGCGGCCAAACAAAGACTGGCTCAAGATCGTGCACACGTCTCGAGCGAAGAATAAAATCCGCCAGTACATAAAAGTGGAGGAGTTCGAAAAATCCAAAGCGCTGGGCGAGTCAATGTTAGACAGAGAGCTGAAGCGACATAAGCTCACCACTAAGTCGATCATTAAAGACGGCACGCTCCAAACGATTGCTGAATCTTTTTCGCTCAAAACCACAGACGATGTCTTAAGCGCAATTGGCTACGGCAAACTGTCCGTCAGCAAAGTGGTAACGAAAGTAGCGCCTAAAGATCTCACCGAGCAAAAAGAGTCGAAATCGGCGCTCCAAAAGATTTTTGCATCGGCCAACCGAAAACCTGGTGCTGCCATTACCGTCAAAGGGCTAGAGGACATTTTGGTTCGCTTTGCACGGTGCTGTAACCCCGTCCCCGGTGATTCGGTTGTTGGCTTTATCACTCGCGGCCGCGGGATAAGCGTGCATGCTCGCAAGTGCCCCAAGATATTTGATTCCGATCCTCACCGGCTCGTCGACATTGAGTGGGATCACTCAAAGCAAGACCGCAGGGAAGTGAAAGTACGCGTCGTGTGCGAAGATCGCCCAGGGCTCCTTGCCGACATGAGCAAAGTGATACGAGATCAAAACGCTAATATTAGCCGAGCTCAGATTGGGACCACGAAAGATAAAAAAGCCGTCTGTATTTTTAGCATCTCGATTGGTGACTTGCCTCACCTGCGTAAAATCATGTCGACTTTGGAAGGCGTTACGGGAGTCATTTCGGTCACCCGCGTCCAACGCACCCAGTGAAAGCGGCGCGCCGAGCAGCAAAAGCACAAATCGAGCTAGGAATCCCTTTACCTACATGCTAGGAGAACACCCGTTGTAACAAGGAGGTTGTGTGTTGGTTAAGTTTGTTTTTTTATTGATTTGCTTTGTGGGCGGTACTCGCGTCGAAGCTACCACTCTTTGGCAAGGCACCGTAGTCAGTGGTTCTGTATCTAGCTTCAAGGAACTGCCGGGTAAAACGCATTCCTCTAAAACACCCGTTCATTTAGCCGTTTACTTAATCGACCTACTCCCCGGCGAGTCGATCGCCGTTAGTGCGTTTGCGGTGAATAACGACGCGACCAAAGTCGCATTGGAAGTTTTTGACGGCTCGAAAAATACGCGAGGAGCCGCAATAAAATCCGATTCGGGCGGCCCCGAGTTCCCCTTCGATTTTCCTTTAGCGCTCGTCCGTCTTACAGCGCCCGAGAAACGGACTCGTTATTGGGTAGAAATTAAAGCCCACGCTCAGCAGCTGGGCGGCTATAAGATTGAGTAAGGCTCAGAGCCGGTTCTTCGCGGGTTCAAAGCTACTAAGTCGTGTATTCGGGCAGCGGTAGCTTTTCGATTGGTGACTTGCCGCACCTTCGTCAAATCATGTCTACCTTGGAAGGCGTTACGGGAGTCATTTCCGTTACCCGTGTCCAACGAACCCAATAGTCAAGATAGAATTCATACTACCCCCATGCTACGCCAACATCTTTGGCAACGGAGGGGTTTCCCATTTTTTCTAAAGTTTTTTTCTTAGCACTTTCATTTTCTTCTTTTTGCTACCCGAACACCGGCGCATCGGAATGCTTCTATCCCGTGGCAGGTTCCCGAGTCCCTAGAGAACTTTTCGAGTTCCTACAGAAACATGGTTCGCACACGCTTTCTTATTCGCTTTTTCAACCAGGCCTGAGCCACTTCCAAACTCCCGACGGTGTCATCGCCCACGAAACCAAACTCTGGAAACGATTGGTACTGGGAGATCCGCTCTCGGACGACGAACAAACGGGCGAAGTCATCGACGCATTTTTGGAACGCTACCCGGATCCCTTCTTTTGCGCAGTGGGGCGTCACACTGCGGAACACCTGGCAGCGCGGGGTTTCTTAGTCAACGAGTTCGGAAGAGATATCCGCATTCCCCTGCAGACTTACACCCTAGAAGGCCAGAAGAAGACTAAGCTACGTCAGGCGTGGAACAAGTTTTTGAATTCCCAGTACACGATTGACGAATTTAGCGATGGAGACCCGGGCGCTGAGGCGGCGGCGATTGAAATCTCTCGAGTTTGGCGGTCTACCAAAATTGTTTCCACCGGCGAAGTGCGCTTTCTCACCCGCCCTATTGTGCAGAGCGCAGAGAAAGACGTTCGGAAATTTTTAGTCCGCGACGAGAAAGGCCGGCCGGTCGCCCTCTATTACTTCGATCCACTCTACACCGATGGGAAGGTCATCGGGTATTCGACCGCTTTCAAGCGGCGCCTCCCCGAAGCAATGACTGGTCTTGAAGAGGCAGTGACGGTTTGGGCTACCCAGAAGTTTCGCGACGAAGGAAAGACCTGGCTCCATCTCGGCATGCTGCCTCTGTACAAGGTCGATGGCACTCCCGAGTTCAAACACAGCGTGTCTCTTTACCACGACCTAATCAACGCCTCGAGGTACGGCGACGGGATTATTTACAATTTCTCGGGACACGCTGATTTCAAGCACCGTTTTCGGGGAGAAGAGTTTCCTATCTACCTTGCGACTCGGCACCGTTTCAACGCACACGGCATGATGGCAATGCAAAGCGCTTCGGGGGTCAAGCAATCGATCCGCAGCACTTTAAACCTTACCGTCCGGCTTTGCGCTGCCCTGCTTACAAAGAAAAAAAAGACTTAGGGGCGGGCTCGCTGTCAAGGCGAGGCGCTGTGAGCGAGAGAGTGCAGCGGCCGAGGAGTTCCGCGCAGTTCCTTGGGTAAACCGAACGTCACATTCTCTTCTCGCACAGAGCGGCTTTCGACGCTCGCTCCGAACCTTGCTTTGAAATATTCCACACACCCCTGGACCACGCGTTCCGGAGCGCTGGCGCCTGCAGTGACGAGGACCACTTCCGAACCATCGAACCACTCGGCCTGAATGTGCTCTGGGCCGTCGATCAAATAAGCACGCCGGCCGGATAGCCGCCCCAATTCGGCGAGCCTTTGGCTGTTGGAACTGTTTTGGCTACCTAAAACGAGGACTACGTCCGCTTCTTGGGCGAGAAGCTTGACGGCCTCCTGGCGGTTTTGAGTGGCGTAGCAAATATCATCTTTCTTGGGCCCCACAATTTGAGGGTACTTTGCTTTTAAGGCTTCGATGATGGCCCGGGCGTCATCAACGCTCAGCGTGGTTTGAGTCAAGTACGCAAGCTTAGCATCGGCGGCGAACGTTAAGCCAGCCACGCCGGCCAAATCCTCCACTAAATGGATGGAGTCGGGGGCTTCGCCCATCGTGCCCAAAACTTCATCGTGCCCTTCGTGCCCCACCAAAAGAATGGTGTAGCCTTCTTTTGCAAATTTAATGGCTTCCAAGTGCACTTTGGTCACGAGAGGGCAAGTGGCATCAATAGACTTCACACCGCCCTCGGAAGTCTTTAGGCGGATCTCGGGAGACACACCATGGGCGCTATAAAGCAGGACCGCCCCCGCGGGGACTTCAGAAACGCTGTCGACGAAGATAGCCCCTTTGGCCTTAAAGTCCTCGACCACAAAACGATTGTGCACGATTTCATGGAAAACGTAGACGGGCGACCCGTACAGCAACAGGGCGCGGTCCAAGCTCTCGATAGCCATATTGACGCCGGCACAGAAGCCACGGGGGTTGGAAAGTATCACTTTCAAGGCGAACGTCCTCCAGAGAGCAAAGATAGACCTGAGGTCCAGGAGTTGCCAAGAAAGAAGCGTTTTAAAACTGGCCCACTTGGGTGTGGTTTTTTTTCGGGCTTTGGTGGCTGTCAGCGGCCTCTTTTGAGGGGCCCTTAGCGGTTTTTGGGTACCAGCACTTGATTGTGGTAGCAGACGTAAAGGGCTAGGTGGTCACGCAGCCCTTGAACATTTTTTGTTGTGCACCAAGTGCGTCGGAATAGGCGATTC
>JANPJT010000121.1:0-4689 GCA_031425635.1 Pseudomonadota bacterium | reverse complement strand
CGAAGTGGGGCACCTGCTCCACTACCTGCTTTCAAAACAAACGTACGCGTCTTTGGGCTCCGATTCCACCAATGGGGATCTCAGCGAATTTCCATCCACATTTTTCGAGCTCGTATCGATGGAGCCCGAGGTTCTACGCTTTATTTCTTCGCATTGGCAATCAGGGGAACCCATGCCGGAGGAGCTTGCGAAAAGGGTGTCGGCTTCGACTTCCGCCTTCGTGGTGCACCGCCTTCGGCAGAGAATGGCGCAGGCGGCGATGGATCTGGCGCTGCATTCTTCCAATCCCCCCAAGCTTCGAACCGCCGAGCGGAAAGCTTTCGAAGCGAACTACTACCCTTTACCCGACACAGGTTCCTTTGCAGGTTCCTTCGGCTATCTATCTGGCTACGATTCGATTTTCTGGACGTATTTATTTGCGGAAGGCCTTGCTGCTCAAACCTTAAAGCATTTTAGGGCTTCTCCAGGGGGCGTTTTCGACAAAGCCGAAGCCCAAAAATTCCGCGAGGCTTTTTTAGAGGCTGGCGGCACAAAAGCGAGTCTGGACATACTGGTTGATGTCTTCGGGACGGTTCCCAGCTTTTGCTCCGGGCTGCTATTGCGCGCCGGCCTTGGGCCAAAAGTGGCCGACTAAGCGCTGTTTGCCCGCAAAAAATTCAAAGAGCTGTAATACCGACAGTTCCTTGTGTAGCCTGTGGGAGTGTTAACCCCGCAAACGACGGAATGGCTTTCGAGAAACTACGAATCCCTGAAGGTCTATTTGGATAGTCTAGAGGGCGGCGTTTCCGCCCTTGGGCTAGTAAGCCTCGTGCTAGCGCTCTTTGCTTCGACCCACGCGCTGCTTTACAAAAGAGACACTCGGTCGACCATTTCGTGGATGGGCCTGATTTGGCTCTCTCCTTTCATGGGGGCTTTCCTTTACTTTTTTTTAGGGGTGAACCGGATACGGCGAAGGGCCCGACTGATGCGGCCACGAGAGGGCCTTCCCCCTCGGGAAAGCTTGGGCGACAATATCGGCGTCGATTCCGCGACGCTGCTTCGGTTGGGCGACTCGGTGACTCGAACGCCCGCGGTCCCGGGCAATACCATTGTCCCACTTTCCGACGGCGATGAGGCCTACCCCGCCATGTTGCGCGCTATCGAGGGCGCGCAATTTTCTATTTCGCTTTGCACTTATATTTTTGACGTCGACGGTATCGGGATGGTTTTTGCAGATGCGCTTGAAAGAGCCCACCGCCGCGGGGTTCAAGTGCGCGTGCTTATCGATGACGTAGGCTCCCGCTACAGCTTTCGCCGGATGCACCGAGTCCTTGCGGAGCGTGGAGTGCCTGTTGCGCTTTTTCTTCCGCTTTTTCGGCCACGTTCTTTTTTCTTCATCAACCTTCGCCTGCACCGTAAGTGCCTCGTCGTAGATGGAATGACTGCCTTTACGGGAGGGATCAATATCCGCCAGAAACACTGCATAAAGCAAAGCCCGCGCAGCTCGGTGCGGGACATCCATTTCGAAATCCGCGGTCCTGTCGTGCGAGACCTTCAAAACGTTTTCGCAAGCGACTGGAGCTTTACGACGGGGGAGGCTCTCAACGGCGCGAGCTGGTTTCCTGCGCTCTCTGAACAGGGGCAAGTCCTTGCCCGGTGCGTGGACGATGGGCCCGACTTCCACATTGATAACGCGCGGTGGATCTTATTGGGAGCGATCGCGAGCAGCCAAACCAGCTTGAGAGTCGTCACCCCTTATTTTCTCCCGGACGCCGCATTGATCACAGCGCTAAACACAGCGGCGTTGAGAGGCGTCCGAGTGCAAGTGATTATTCCCGAAAAGAGCAACTTGCCGTGGGTAGACTGGGCGTCGAAAACGACGCTCGCGCAGCTTCTCGAACGAGGCTGCGAGATTCACTACACTTCAAAACCTTTCGATCACTCCAAACTCATGACGGTCGACGGCAGGTGGGCTTTCGTCGGTTCCGCGAACTGGGATCCCCGGAGTTTACGCCTCAATTTCGAGCTTAATGTGGAAGTGTTCGACACGGTTTTTGCGAGAAAGATGGATGATACCATTGATCGAAAGCTCGTGAATTCTCGAAGGTTGAAAACCGACGAGATCGCAAATCGAAAATTTATCGTCAAAATCCGGGACGGGATCGCCCGTCTTTTTAGCCCCTACCTTTAGGGCACGCCGTAGAAAGAGAGAATCTATGAACCCGTGGCATTCAGTTTCCCCTGGAAAAAACGTACCGGCAGAAGTAACGGCGATTATCGAAATACCGAAAGGCTCTAAAGTAAAATACGAACTCGATAAGGAATCGGGAATGATTCGAGTCGACCGAGTCCTTTTTAGCTCGGTCGTTTACCCAGCGAATTACGGACTCATCCCTCAGACTTTCTGCGGCGACGGAGATCCGTTAGATATCTTAGTGCTTGGGCAAGAGCCGGTTCCCCCGCTTTCGCTCATGATCGCGCGCCCCATTGGCGTGATGAAAATGCTCGATCAGGGGGAGGAAGATGATAAGATCATTGCGGTCCACTTGCACGATCCTGAGTACGCGCATTACCAGAGTATCGAAGAGCTTTCCCCTCACCGAATGATCGAAGTCCGGAAATTTTTTGAAGATTATAAAGCATTGGAAAAAAAGTCTGTTGTCATCGAAAAATTTGGCGATCGACTCCTTGCCGAGCAGGTCATCCGAGACGCGATTGAGCTATACCGAACTCATGTTTTACCTTCTTTGGGCGATAAGCGAAAATGATTTGGCTTTTTCTCCCTTTTTGGCCAGTGTGGAGAGAAGGGGCGCTATATGCAGTGGGGTTTAGTACTGGTTCTCATTTTGTTTGGTAGTTGCAACTACCGCACGCAAAAACAACCTGACGTAGCAGTCGTCGCTGCCGATGCTGTCATCAATGATTTTGCGAGTTTTGAAAGAATTATCTCGAAGCCCTATTGCTTGCGCTGCCATACGGGAGACGACTCCATTGGTGGGCCTCTCGACGGGGGCTACCAAGATTTGGTCGATCGCGGGTACCTTGTGCCGGGCGACCCCAGTCAAAGCACCTACTACACGGTCATCGAAGAAAACTATATGCCAAAGCGTCCCCCTAAACCGACGCCAAAAGAACTTCAGTTACTCAAAGATTGGATCACTAACGGAGCAAAGGAAACACTATGAAAACCACCATCGGGCTCTTTTTACTTTTTACCACAGCGGCAAGCGCGTTACCCACCAAGTCGCTGGATCTGACGAAAGTCACTTCGAGCATTGAGTTTCTCGCTGTCGGCACGCCCAGCATGCTGAAAATCCGAGGCAAAGTGAAAGGCGGATCGGACGCAAAGCCCCTCGAAGGGACTCTGGTGCTGGAAGGCGAAAAGCTGACGGGGACCGCGAAGTTCGGTCTAGATACTTTGGAAACGGGCATCTCGCTCCGGGATCGCCACATGAAAGAAAAGTACCTCGAAACCGCGAAGTTCCCGAAAGCGGAGCTAGCGTTCTCCGATTTTAAACTCACCCCCGAGCTCCAAAAAGGGGATGGAGAAGCAAGCAAAGTCCCTTTTAAAGGTAAATTGACTATCCACGGAGTGCCTCAAGAAGTGTCGGGGCTTGTCGATATTAAGAAAAAAGGCAGCGACCTTTCTTTGGCATTCACTTTCTCGACGAAAATTACAGCGCACGGCATTCCCTCTCCCGGTTTCATGGGCGTCACGGTAGCGGAAGAAGTAGAAATTTCCGTAAAAGTAGAAGGCCCGCTCACGTGATCCGGATTCTTGCCGCTGTTCTGTTAGCAGGCTACGCGCAAGGGGCTTTCGCTTACCCCGAAATGGTTCGGCATGGGTACATGAACTGCACTTCTTGCCACATCAGCCCCAGCGGCGCAGGGATCTTAAACCCGTACGGCCGAGTGCAGGCGGAAGAAGTTCTCAGCACGTGGTTTAAAGAAGGCGAAAGTGCCCCTTTGCATGGCCTTCTGCCAGAGCCAGAACCCTTAAGTTTTGGGGGGCAGTTTAGGGCTCTGCAAGTCCGCAGCGAAGACTCGACTCAAGTGGTTGGCCGAACCGTTTTAATGCAGGCCGACTTAGAAGCGGGCGTAAAGTGGCGAAACTTCCAGCTCGTTGGCACGGCCGGGGTGCAAGACTCGTCGGGCTGGGTGGGTTTTTTGAGTCGACGGCATTACTTGATTTTCCGCCCCAGCGATCAAAGCCCGTGGTCGTTTCGGGTCGGAAGGTTTCAGCCGAATATCGGTATCCAAATGGCGGATCACGCGATCGCCACGAAAGCCGGTTTGGGCGTGGGGCGCCCGGGGGCAGAGCCCTATAACGCAGAAGCTGCATGGCTAGGCGAAAAATTCGATGTTTTTGTGACGGCCGTTTTGGGCCGCCCCGGAGAGGATCGCGAGCGTGGTGCGGTCTTGCGCGCTTCGATGAACTTGGGAGACTCCTCCAAGCTGGGTGTTTCGTACGCGTGGACAACCAAGACGGGGCTCATTCGGCACTTGGTTGGTCCCTACGCCATCTTCGGCTTCTCGGAACACTTTTTCCTTTTAACGGAAGTATACTTGCAAAGTTTAGCCACGACCTCGTCCACGTTTGGGCCAGCCGCTTACGCAAGGCTCAACTACGAGTTCTATAAAGGCGTGCACGGGTATTTAACGGGTGATTTTGGCCAAACCAATACTGCTAGACCTGTGACGGGAGCTTTC
>JANPJT010000120.1:0-12274 GCA_031425635.1 Pseudomonadota bacterium | reverse complement strand
CCGATGGACGACGATATTCGATCGCTCGTGATGGAGCGGACGGACGCTTCGGTCATCAAGCGCGCAGCGGAAGCAAAAGGGATGATCAGTTTAAGACAGAATGGGATCCAGCGGGTCCTAGATGGGGCTACGACTCCCATTGAACTAGTCTCCGTGACGCAGGAATAAGCATGCCACTTTTTGAATACAAAGGAGTGGGACCCGGTGGAAAAGCAACCAAAGGGGCGATAGAAGCTGACTCGTCAAAGAGCGCGCGCACCAAGCTGAAAAGCCGAGGTATTTTCACCACCGACTTGAAAGAGCGGTCCACCGGAAACCAAGCAAAAAACCAGACTCCACTTTCCCGCGGCGGCGGCGTCAAAATGGGCAATCTAACGCTCATGATCCGCCAGATGGCGACCCTCATCCGCGCCCGAATCCCGCTCGACGAAGCGCTTGCTGCGCTCGTGGAGCAAACCGACGACAGCCGACTCAAAGGCGTCATGGCGCAAATCCGAACCAGCGTGAACGAAGGGAAGTCCCTCGCTGAGAGCTGCCGTCAGTTCCCCAAAGTGTTTAGCCCCATTTTTATTTCGATGATCCAGGTGGGCGAAGCGAGCGGAAATCTAGATCTCGTGCTCAACCGACTTGCCAATTTTGCTGAGGCTCAGCTCGCTTTGAGGAACAAAGTAGTGGGAGCCATGGTGTACCCGGCTTTCATGATGGTGGCTGGCTTTGGGATCACTATTTTTCTTTTTGCTTTTGCAGTCCCCAAAATTACCGAGGTATTTGCTGGCTCCAAAATTGCGCTTCCCTTGCTGACAGTCATCATGATCAAGATTAGTGATGTCGTTTCGCGCTACTGGCTGACGATCCTTCTGGGCATGGTCGGCGCCTACTCGCTTTTCATGTGGTACATCAACACGAAAGCCGGCCGAGATTGGTGGGACGCCGTTTCTTTAAAAATCCCTGCCTACGGTAAAATGCGCCGGATGGTTGCCGTTTCACGTTTCGCACGCACTTTAAGCACTATGATTGGAAGCGGAGTACAGCTTCTGGACGCTATCGATATTGTGAAAGACGTGGTCGATAACGCAGTCATCCGAAAAGCGCTCATTCAGTCACGAGAGAGCATCCGGGAAGGCCAGACTATCGCCGCGCCGCTCAGGGCAAGCGGGCAGTTTCCGCCGATTTTGACCCATATGATTGCGGTCGGTGAAAAAACGGGGGAGCTAGAGGAAATGCTCAACGTGGTCTCGGACGCTTATGATTCTCAGGTGGATACCGCTATCAATTCGATGACAAGGTTGCTTGAGCCCCTTATGATTCTAGTGATGGGCGGAATCATTGCGCTAGTCGCACTATCGATTTTTATGCCAATGATGGAGCTCAATAATTTAGGCTCGATGCCAGGCTGACAAGGGAAAGCGTATGAAGAATAGCAAAAGAAGACTGAAGTCCAAAGGGTTCACGCTCATTGAAATCATGATTGTGCTCGCGATTGTGGGCATGCTGTTTAGCTTTGTGGGCGTGAGCGTCATTAAAAAATTCAAAGAGTCGAAGCTCTCGGCCGCGAAGATCCAAATGGCCTCCTATGAGCAATCGCTACAAGCTTACTACTTGGCACACAATGCTTACCCTCATACGTCCCAAGGTTTGCAGGCTCTGATTTCAGTGCCGACGGTGGGAAAGATCCCGAAGAATTACCCAGATGGTGGTCATTTTGGGAAGAAACAGCTCGTCAATGATCCTTTTGGAAACCCGTACCGCTATGAGTGCGAGGATTATCAAAACTACACGATCTCCTCAGACGGTCCCGACGGAACTGCTGGCAACGAAGACGATATCGTTCAGGAATAGCTTTAAACGTTTTTCCTTTGAACGGCTCGGAGCAGGCTTTCGGTCGATTCCCCTGGGGAAGCCGCCCGGCTTCACGCTGATCGAAATCATGATCGTGATGGCTATTATTGCCATGGTGATGGCCATTGCCCTCCCGTCAATCCAGCGTATTACTGGCCAACGGATTAATTCATCGACACGGAAATTTGTGGGCCTCATCCGCACTGTCCGCAACGACGCGGTTCTACTCAGCGGGATTTACCGACTGGCAATCGACTTTGAAAAACAAACTTATTGGATAGAGAACCAGAGAGAAATGCGGCTTTTGACCGACCAGCCGGTACAGACCAAAAAACCTGCAAAAGGAAAAGAACCCGAGCCTTCGAATTTCACGCATTCGCCGAAGTACTCAAAAGAACCCGTCCCGATGCCGCCTGGCGTAGTTTTTGACGGCGTCTTAAAAGAGCGCGAAGGCCTTGTGAAGGAGGGAATCGCCTACGTTCACTTCTTTCCCAATGGGTTCAACGAACAGGCGATCCTTTACCTTAAAAAAGAGGGGGCAAAGAATATCAGCTACTCCCTTTTCATCCGGCCCACTTCTGGAAAAGTGGACATCTACCCGGAACGCATCACCAGTTTTGATGGAGGTTCCAAGTAGTGGACCGCCATGGTTTTACGTTCATCGAAGTCCTCGTCGCGATGCTCATTTTCACGCTTGCGGCGCTCGCTTCTCTGACCATCGTAAATGGGTCCGTCCGCGCGGTGAGAGAGTCCAAAGAAATATCGCAAGCCACGTGGCTTCTACAAAACCTCATGGCGGAAAGCGAAAGCAAATTGGAAGGGCAGGGGATAGACAAAGCCTGCAAAGACAAAGAAGAGGGTAAGTTCCCTGCGCCCCATGAAAACTTTCGGTGGAAAAAAGAGTGCTACCGGATCGACTTCAAACTCTCTGAAAGCGCCGCGCGTCTCCAGCAACAGATGAAATCCGGAGAAGAAGATGAAGCGTCCGATAAAGAAAACCAAATGCTGAAAATGGTTTTGCAAATTGCGAGTGAGTACATCACTCGATCCACTCGAGAGCTGCATGTGGAAGTCATTTGGCAACAAGGGAAAACGACTCGAACGATTGCTGCCACTTCCCATGTTGTTCGGTACGACCAGCAGCCCGGAATCCCTGGACCGGGGGCACCGCAATGAAACGATTGGATTCAAAAGGCTTCACCCTCCTAGAGCTCTTGCTGTCGCTTGCTATTTTTACTCTCATTGGGCTGGCAACCGTGCGCCAAATCCAACAGATCCAAAATACGAAAACAACGGCGCTTGAGGAAATGGACCTGTACAACGACGTTCGGGCTGCTATTTCTCTGATCCGCAACGATCTTAGCCAGACATTCCACATTATGCTCGATGACATAGGGCCCAATGCCAAAACGCAGATCGCAAGAAACGAAGCGATTTCGCACACGGTTTTTGATGGCAGACCCAGAGAGCTTATTTTTACAACGCTCGCTCACCGGAATTACTATGCGGGGCGGCGCGAGTCGGAACAAACGGAAGTGTCTTATTTCCTATTCAATCGGCAAGGCGCCAAGCTACCAAGCTTGATGAAACGAGAAAGTGAGATCATTGACGACGATGTTTTCCAAGGCGGTGCGCTCTACCTACTAGTCGATAATGTGCAAGAGCTGGAGTTTCTCTACTGGGACGAGCGCGCTGAGAAATGGGTAACGGATTGGAACTCCGATTCCGGTAACTTTTTTGACAGGTTCCCTCTTCAAGTGAAGTTAAAAATTTCGGTCGCAGGCAAACAAGGACGGCCGTTCCCGGTAGAAACCATTTTCAAAGTGGCTTTCCCCAACAACACTCCTTTCTTGGTGCAGTTTTGAAGTGGCTTCCACCAAAAAACGAAAAGGGCGCAGCTCTGATGACCGTCTTGGTCGCTTTGATGATCATCACGATCCTTCTTTTCGAGTTTCAATACGCTTCGATGGTCGAAAGAAAATTAGCTTACAACGATCTGAACCAAACCCAGGCCTACTACCTGGCGAAGTCCGGAGCTCGGATTGGCCTTCTGCGGGTTGCGCTTTTTGCTCGACTTAAAAACAGCCCCCAGATCAAATCGATGGGGGTAGACCCCGCGATGATCGGGCCGTACCTGGAGCAAATATGGTCGCTTCCGCTTCCACCATTCCCACCGAGTGCCTCCTCGCTGGATAAACTGAATAAGTCCGATAGGGATGCTGCCGAAAAGACTTTAGAAGACACTAAGATCACCGAGGGCACTTACTCCCACACGATCCGCACGGAGTCTTCTAAGATCAATTTGAATAGCCTAGTCGTGCCTCCCGACAAACTAAATGAGCGTCCCAACTTTGCAGCCCGTTGCACAGCGCCCTACCTATGTGCAGGCCAAATGCTGGTGAACTTGCTGCAGCGATTCTTACGAGAGTCGGAGAACCCCTATGAAGAATACCCGGATCTCAGGCCCGAAGAGCTGGTCGCAGACATCATGGATTGGGTCAGCCCCGGAGACAATCGCTTGATGGGCGGAAACAAAGACAGCTTTTACCAAAGCCAGAAGCCCCCTTACCGGGCCAAACGCAATCGCTTTTTCACTGTCGAGGAACTTAAAATGGTGCGGGGGGTCGATGCGCACCTTTTTGAAAAACTTCGCCCCCATGTCACGGTCTACGCCTATGAAAGCAAAATCAACATCAACGCCGCCAATGACACTTTGCTCCGAGCGATCTTCCCGGACTTTACGGACGACGACTTAAAGCGACTCGGCGAATACAAAAGGCAGATTGGGAGTTGGGGCTCCGAGAAAATGTTTGCCGACTACATTGTCCAGACGCTCGGCCGTTCAGGCTTTTCCACGCTATACCCGGAGCCAACCTCGTACCCTTTCACCATAGGCACGGATAGCTTCATTGTAGAGTCGCTGGGAATGATCGCTAAAAGCGCAAGCAGCGTTCAACGCACCGTTAAAGTTGCTGCGGCGTTTACTTCAGCTAGAGGCGGGACCATCATTCCAGGTATAGTAACGGAGGCCGAGTGTAACAAGAACCCAGGGCTTCAGTTTTGGAATGCGGAAGTAAGCCAGTGCCTTACGAACCCTAGGAATGCCGCTGAATGCCAAAATGCTCCGGGTGTCTGGACCGACGATGGCTCCGGGCGAATGGGCTGTCGAATCCAGCAGGCCTATTCAAGCAAAATGGTTTACCCGCCGGCAGCCACCGGCGGCAAAACCCCCGGGTCCAATACGATGAAGATTCTTTACTGGACCGAGAATTGAGAGGGAGACAGCCGAATGCGCATCCTTGGAATTGAGTTTGGGGCATGGAGCCTTAAAGCCGTTGAAATGGAGTCCCGCTTTCGACGAGTGGATATCCTCGACTTCCACGAAATCAAGTTGCCGCTTGAAATCACGGATCCCCTCCCCGTTTACCGAGACGCCGTCAGTAAGCTCATGGCCCGGCTGCCCAGTGTCCCGGAAAAGGTTGCGACGAGCGTCCCTCCCGCGCAAACGGCGCTGCGTTTCCTCCAGATCCCCATCAAACAGCGAAAAGCGGTTGAAAAAATGTACCGTTTTGAATTGGAAGATGCTGTCCCCTTGAGGATTGAGGACTCCCTCCTCGAACACCAGGTTTACCGCAGGGGCGAGGGAAGCCTCGTGTTTGTGGCAATGGCCCCCAAGCACCTAGTGCAGAGCCACCTCGATTGGCTTCGATCGGTAGGGCTAGATCCTGATTGGCTAACGTTCGATGGGATGGGGCTTTTGAATCTTTACTTCGCCCAAACTCCCGTTAAGGGACCTGACGCCCCCGATGGGCCCACGCTTTTGCTGGATATTGGCCACGCCAAAACGAACCTGTCGATTGTCCACGATGGAAGGCTCGAGCACTTTCGGAGCATTGGCTGGGGCGGAGCCGCCATCACTCGAAATATTGCGCTGAGTCTCGGGGTCACCCTCGAAGAAGCAGAAAGGATCAAAATTGAAGAAGTGAAACTGGACGAAGACATGGAGTCCGCTCCGGTAGCGCTGCAGAACGCAGTGCTAGCAGCTACCCAAGCGTGTGGAACTTTCGTCGCAGACTTGATGCATAGCTTAGTCTCGTTCCGTAGCACCACCCAGAAAGAAGTTACTTCCATCCTCATCTCCGGAGGCACTTCCAAAATGCGGGGAATGTCTTCGGTTCTAGCATCCGCCATCGGTGCACCCGTCCAGCCTTTTGGCGCATTCAGAGGCCAGGCGATAAAGCCCGAGCTGAAAGAAAGCGCGGACGAAGCCCGTTTCGCTGAACCGCTCGGCCGAGCAAGTGTCTTCCTTCGTAAAACTTCGCTCCTTTTTAATTTCCGCAAGCTCGAGCTCGCAAAAGAGACTTCCTTAGACGAAGTGAGCGCCTTAGTACAAAACCCCCTGGTCGTGAAAGCACTCGGCCTTGCCGGGATCCTCGCTGCCATTCTTTACGTTAATGCATGGACGAGTGGTCTCGTAGCGAACAAGGAGCTTCAGGCAACGCGCAGCGATCTCCAACGAGCCTTTAGCGAAACATTTTCTGGAGTCCCGGTAAAAACCGCAAAAACGCTCACTTCAAACCCCGATCAGCTTCGAAAATACATCCAACAAAAGCGTAAAGACCTCGAGCAAAAAATAAAGATGATGACGCGAGATAAAACACCGATGCTCGAAAGAGTGCTCGCCATCAGCCAGTCTTTCCCACCGGATGTTAAAGTCGATGTGAACAACCTGTACTTAGACGACCGAAGCTTGCTCCTGGAAGGGGTTTTGTACCAAGGGGGAATCGAGTCTACCACAGCGGCCTTGAATCAAGTCCCTTGGGTTAAGAATGCTTCTGCCTCAATGGATGGCAAACGGTTTACTGTGAAGGCGGAGGTTGTAAGCCCATGATTGGCGTCGACAAAGCGAAAGATTGGGTGCGAGAAAACGCACCGATGTTCAATGTTTTGTTCGAGAACAAGTACATTGGAATGCTCTACGATCGGTTTGGTAGTTTGCCGGTCGCAAAGCAAAAACAGGTCATTGTGGGCGGTGGTGCTGCCATTCTTGGCATTCTTGTCCTGCACCTAACCTACTCCTACGTCGGTCTCTGGTCCTACCACTCTAAAACCAATGACTCCTTGGCGATGATCACCATGCTTCGCGAGTACCAAACCCAGGAGCGCGAACAAAGCGCCGAAATGCGTCTATTGGAACGCAATTCAGCACTCAGTGGAGAAGGAAACTTAAAGAGCCATTTGAATTCTGTCGCTAAGAATGCGGGCATTTCACCGCGCATGATCCAAGCCGAAGAATCCAATGACGGCGGAAGCGATCTTCAAATGAAGAGAGCGACTGTGAAGCTTCAAAGGGTGACGATCCTGCAGCTAAAGAACTTCATGCAAGGGGTTGAGTTTGGCGCCTACAGCTTGGAAGTCTCTTCGATCAAAATCAAGAACGACGATAAAATCAGGGGCTATCAAGACATTGAGCTCGGGGTAGTCGCTTACCTATTTGCTGGGACCGGAGAAGGTTTATGATCGGGCGGCCGAGTGTTCGAACGGTGGCGGTCATTGCCGCCTTATTTGTTGTTTTCTTTTTCTGGGCCTTTCCGCTACGAAATCTCCGAGGATACCTTTATGGGAAGATCCTTCAATCCACGGGGATTCGATTGGAATCAGAGGATCTGGGCCTCGCCTTCCTCGGCTGGCCCGGCATTCGGCTCTACAAGGCAACAGCCACGGTTCCTTTTTACAGTTCGGACATCAAGGGACAACCGCTCACCATCTATTTGGATCTTGCCGCAAAAAGAGTCACCGCCCGAGTAGGACTGGGGGACTTTCTTCCGCCCGCTCCCCGGATATCGCTGTACGCAGAAGGCCTAGAAAAGGGTGGTAACCTTTATGTTCGGGCAGTGCCAGGCAAAGCGGTCACTCGCGGCGTCTTCGAGGCCGACAAAGTAGCGCTTTCGCAGTTGGCGAGCGCTGTTTTGAGTGAACCGGTGGACGGCACCTTGAATGCGACCGGGAATTTTAAGTACGACAACCAAGATCTTGCCAAATCCACGGGGAATGCCACTTTGTTGCTACGCTCGCTGAAAATCCCAGGATTGAACTACGAGGGCATCGTGCTCCCAGAAATTATTTGGGATGAAGTGAAAGCGACGCTCGAGGCGAAAAACGGGACCGTCGATATTGTTGAATGCCGGTTCGGAACCCCTCAAGCAAACTTGCGTGGCACTCTCACCGGAAACATCCGCTTGGGCCGCGACTTAGCAACGAGCCACTTTAGCGTTGTGCTAAAGATCCAGATGACTGAAAAATATAAAAGCGACCCACAGTCAGCCACTTTAGTCAGTTTCCTCCAGAGCTTTGAATCCGCTGCCGCTCCCGGAGAATACGGCCTGAAGTGGAACACGAGTTACGCGGAAATCCTGTCGAATATGACGTTAGCGCTCCCGGTGAAAGCCGAGTGAGTGGCCGTTAAAATCGGCCAAGACGAAAACGAAAGAGGGAAACAAGCAAGCAAAGCCAAACGCACCAAATCCCCGAATGGTAGAGCGGAACGCCCTCCCAAAAAGGCTTCCCACCCAGATCGATGAGGACTTCTCCAAACGGCGGCAAAATCAAGTAGACTTTGCGCCAAAGTGAGTCGAGACCCACTCCGTTTTTGAAAACAACCCCACTCAACTGAAGAACAAACAAAAGCCCCGAGGTCAAAATGATTGTCGCAGCTTTCCCCACATAAAAAGAAAAGCAAGAGAGCAAGAACACCATGACTAAAAGTGCGACCGCTGTCGTAAACTGCCCCGACAAGAAAAGCTGCCAAGGAAACTCTGAACTGGCTAAAAACTGACTCCCGCCTTGAAAGAAAAGCACTCCCAAACCGAGCGCCGCCTGCAGAAGGAGCATCCCTAAAAAAGTAAGCCCATACACCAATGGAAAAACCCATTTCGACACTGGCAAAGCGAACGTTAAAGGCGCTCGACTGTCTTCATGGAAATAGGGCACTACCCAGACCCCGAAAACGAGCGCTAAAAGGCCCCCGATAAAAAACTGCGCATAGAGCAACACCGCGACGGTTTCTCTGACGCCCAGTATGGCTTCGGCACCTTGAATGTGGATGCTTGCCGAGCTGACGACTTTCGCAACCACGTATTGGGTCAAAATTGAAAACAGGATCCAAAGAGGTAAAAGCTTACTCCGAGACAAATGGAGGAGATGGAATTTCAAAATTGCGTTCATGGCTCTCTCGCAGACACCGATTCGAAAGCACGCTCCACGGAGCCGTACTGGGCTAAGACTTCACTGGTAGGTAAATCTAGAACCGCTTTGCCACTGCGTAACACGAAAACGCGAGTGCAGGACTTTTCCACTTCGGCCAGGATATGAGAGCTATATAGCAACGTTCCACCCTCAAGCCGGTATTTTTCCAAGCGGTTGCGTAAACTGACAATGATTAAGGGGTCGAGTCCGTTCAAAGGTTCATCGAGCACCATTAGCTCGGGGCGCCCCACAAAAGCTTGGGCTAGCACAAGTCTCCGTTTCATTCCTTTAGAGTAATCTCGGACTAGTTTGTGGGGAGCGAGATCAAAATCCTGGAGCAAAGCGGCTGCTTCTTTCAGCGTATCTCCAGTGGACAAACGACGAACACGGGCCACAAACTCCAAGTACTCTTTTCCAGTACACCGATCCGGCGGAAGCGCGTCTTCAGGAGCAAAGCCGACTCGCCCCAAAACGGAGGGGGTGCCGGGAGTCTCTCCGAACACTCGGATGGAACCTTCTTTCGGCCGCAACATGCCCATCAACGCTTTCAGCGAACTCGTCTTCCCCGCACCATTGGCACCCAAGAGTCCCAGCGACTCTCCTTTTTCCAAGCGGAGAGTAACGTTATCAACTGCTTTGGCGCGCCCATACTGGACCACTAAATTTTCAATTTGAACGATCGGCGTTGGTACGATGGTGGCAGTGCTCATTGCTTTATTATTCCAGGGTTTGAGAGTATACGAATGTCCAGATGGCGACCACCGCAAAACACATTGCAATCGGTTTGGACATTGGCGGGACTCGCTTAAAGGCGATTGCTCTCGATTCAGCAGAGAGTAAAATTCTCCACGAATTAGAAATGGATTCTCATGCCGCGGAAGGCCCGGAGCAGGTGCGCGCAGCGATGCGCGAAGCCGTTGCCGAGTTCCGTCGCCTCGACCTGAACCCCTCTGTGTTAGGGATCGGCTGCGCCGGTTCCGTCACACCGAAGTCGGGAACGGTACGAACTTCCCCCAATTTCGCCGGTTGGAAAGATATCCCTCTGAAACAGTGGAGCGAGTCCGACTTCAAAGTGCCTTCGTTTGTGGATAACGACGCAAACTGCGCAGTGGTTGCCGAATGGAAACTCGGACAGGGCAGGGGTCTTAGAGACTTGGTCCTGCTCACCCTTGGCACGGGGGTCGGGGGCGGCTTAGTTTTAAACAACCGGCTTTATAGAGGCCGCACAGGGACCGCGGGCGAGCTGGGGCACTTGTCCATTTACGCAAACGGCGAGCAATGCCCGTGTGGAAACCGGGGTTGTCTGGAACGCTATTGTTCGGGATCCGCGATCCGAAGGCTTGCGGGAGACGTCTCGTCCAAGGAGGTCTTTGCAAGCCCCGAAAACCCCCGGCACGCCAAAGTGATCTCGGCGTTTCTGTCTGATTTTTCCACCGCCCTAGCTAGCATCGCGAACGCTTTTGATCCCGAAGCCATTTTGCTCGGGGGTCAAGTCAGCCAGGGCGTCGAAAGCTACTTACCCGAGATCCGGGAAGCTGTCCGCAAACAAGCTTTTCCGGCCGTTACGGACGGTCTTAGGATAGAACTTGCGCAATTTGCAAACTTGAGCGGAAGCCTGGGGGCAGCGCTGATTGCGCTGGAAGAAAGCGTAGATTCACCGAATGGACTTAAAAGCGCGTGACCAGCGGTATTTCGCTGTACTAGCCCAATTCGCTTCATGATCGACCGACAACCAAATGGCCTGCGCTTTCCCTCGGATGTATTTCCGGGGAACATTTCCCCAGGAACGGCTGTCGTAGGAGTCATCGCGGTTATCACCCATTACAAAAAACTCGTCCGGCCCCACCACGTAGCGATCTTCCGCCGATGCTTCGGGCTCGCTTCGAGACGTGTGCTGAACCAAGTGGCTCACCGCCCCTATTTCTTCCCGAAACAGAGTTCCTTTGAGAGGTAAGGCGTCTGTAGCGACTTTTATTTCCCCCGGGTCGGTAACCGCTTGCTTCACGGCTTCCACGCCGTTGATCAACAACCGGCGTCCCTGGATTTGAATCGTGTCGCCCGGAACCCCAACGACTCTTTTGATGTAAAATAGAGATGTGTCTTTGGGGTACACAAAAACGATGACTTCTCCCCGCTTAGGTTCAGCCCACCTAAAAAGCGTCCACTGCGAGAAGGGCAGCATGAAACCATAGTTGAATTTCGAAACCAAAATGTGGTCACCAATCGTGAGCGTGGGAAGCATGCTACTTGAGGGAATTCGGAACAGCTCCACCACATTGGCTCGGACCATCACGACCGCAAGAAAACAAAGAAAAAGCGCCCGAAAGAGATCCGACTTTGCTTTAGTGGCCTTTCGGCTACGAGGCTCTACGTTATTACCCGACTGGCTTTCAGACATATCACCAACAAAATAGCATAAAAAAATGCCCAGACGACTATGTCATCTGGGCATTTCGATTTTAATTAGGGCATCGTGCGACTTTCCCACGCAGCTACCCGCGCAGTATCATTGCCGATGAGCGGCTTAACTTCTGTGTTCGGAATGGGAACAGGTGTGGCCCGCTCTCTATAAACACCCTAAAGCGTTAAAAAGAGTAAAATTTTGTTTGTCATTGCGAGGCCTCTAAAGCCTTTCGGCTCTAGAGAACCTCGCCACAACAAAGACAATGCATAGGGAGAATGCTTCGATTCCCGAAAATAATAAAATTAAGCCTCACGGCCGATTAGTACTGGTTAGCTAAACACATTACTGTGCGTACACACCCAGCCTATCAATCTCGTAGTCTTCGAGTGGCCTTGAGGGGACCGAAGTCCCAGGGATATCTGATCTTGAGGCTGGTTTCCCACTTAGATTCTTTCAGCGGTTATCCATTCCAGACTTAGCTACCCAGCAATGCTCCTGGCGGAACAACTGGAACACCATAGGTCCGTCCATCCCGGTCCTCTCGTACTAAGGACAGATCCTCTCAAATATCCTGCGCCCACGGAAGATAGGGACCGAACTGTCTCACGACGTTCTAAACCCAGCTCGCGTACCACTTTAATCGGCGAACAGCCGAACCCTTGGGACCTACTACAGCCCCAGGATGTGATGAGCCGACATCGAGGTGCCAAACCTTCCCGTCGATGTGAACTCTTGGGGAAGATCAGCCTGTTATCCCTAGAGTACCTTTTATCCGTTGAGCGATGG
>JANPJT010000119.1:0-3936 GCA_031425635.1 Pseudomonadota bacterium | reverse complement strand
GGGATGTTTAAGTGCCTTCGAATAAGGTGCCATTCTGATGTGTTTAAATACATTCCCCGGATTTATCAGAACCGAAATTCTCTGAAACGATCCACCGCGGCATTTTACGAATAATCACCTAGGCACCTGATTTAACGGGGTAACTAGTAAGAAGTGGCCTGCCATTGGGCCGCCTGTTCTGCTACTCCCAGAACACTTCGTTCTGCGGGGGGTTGATCGTGTAGCCCATTCTCGCTATACCCATCACCAATGAGTTCAGAGAACACAACGTACCGTGAGCGGTTGAGAAAAGAGCTGGCGCTCCGTAGCGCCAGAAACCCCAAGTATTCGCTCCGCGCCTTTGCCCGCGACCTGGGAGTTTTTCCCTCTCGTCTCAGTGATATTCTCAATGAGAAGCAGGGCATTTCATTGGAAACTGCAGCCTCGCTCGCTCGAAAGCTAGGTCTTTTCGATGCAGAACACGCCATTTTCCTTTTGTCCGCCGAAGCCGAGCACTCCCGAAGCGGTAAGCGGCGACGGGCTGCAAAAAAGGAATTGGAAAAAAGCGAAGCCGACAGAGAGTATCAAGTTTTTCAAGAAGAGCTCTTTGACGTGGTTTCCGATTGGTACCACTTTCCCATTTTGGAACTCACATTGCTGTCCGATTTCGATCCACGTCCCCAGTGGATAGCACCCAAGCTAGGAATTTCCCTCGCTACTGCCGAGGTGGCAGTAAAACGCCTGCTCACTGTCGGGCTGATTGAAGGCACGACGGCCAAATGGAAAGCAGTCACTACCTTTCCCTCAGTTGTGCGCAATGTTCCTTCGGAAGCGGTAAAGCGATTCCACGCCCAGATTTTAGATAAAGCGAAAGCTTCGCTTTACCTAACGAACGTCGCCGAGCGCGATATGTCTGCCGTCACGATGGCCTTCGACCCGCAAGATCTTCCCAAGGTACGGGAGGAGATCCAAAAGTTTCGGCGAAGTCTGGAACGGCGCTACAAAAAGAGTCCCGATAAACGCGCCGTCTACTGTTTTTCCCAACAATTTTTCCCCTTAACACAAAGAGATAAAGAATGAAAAACCTCATGTTCATAGTCATCTTCGCGCTCTGCGCTTGCGCAAAGTCTCCCGCTGGTCCAGAGCTAGAAAGCCCTGTCCCCGAAATTCAGAGCCGCCCTCCCCAAATGGGAGAAGTGGGCAATGGCGGCCATGGAGTGGTGGTTGGCGACGAGGTCTTTTTATACGACCTGGTCGAAGCGGGCATTGAGAGGCAAATATCTTCCCATTCTCTAGTTCGAAAAGTCGAAGTGGGTTTTGCGAAGCGATTGGAATGGGCATTGCGAGTAGACGCCAGACGGCCAAATGTCTACACCAGCGGTAAAATAGATCCAGTGAATAAGCTGTTTCCTGTCGTGTCCGTGGGCGAAAAGTTAGACGAAATCCACGAAAACGATCCTCTGCTAGCTTATTCGCTTTTCACGACGATTGTGATGTACCAATGGAGATTCATTGCCCAAGACCTTTTGGTCCTGCCGGTGAACGGGACCATTCTAGAACTAAAAAATAATACGGTTATCCTCATTGCCAACCGCCGAGGGCGATCCATTTATCTCAGTCAGCCCGCGTTCGAGAAAATGAATGAGCGCAATCGCGCGGCTACCGTACTTCATGAGGCCGTGTACGCCTTGATTCGCCCCACCAAACTCTTCGCGAACTCAAGCGGCCAATTAGCGCAAGATGGGGCTCGCGTTCGAGAAATTGTCGGCCTGTTTTATGATTCAAATCTCTTCGGTGTCGACTTGATCGATCACATCTCCCCCGAAGAACTGCCTATGCTCCATGTAAAGAATCGAGGAGTCCCGGTGGTAGTCGTTCCCGACACTGTCTTTGGCCCGCAAACAGTGGTGCCTAAAGCACTGTTGATTGAGCCAGACACTTACTTCGAAGAAACTAGCCAAAGGGAACCCCTTAGACTGGGATTGGATTTTGCCATCGACCAGGAGAAACCATTCACTGAGGAATTGAGGAAACGACTGAGAGCGGGAGGTAGCTTAAAGTTTAAACTCGTTGCGAAAAGCCGCGTTGGAAATACAGGCAATCCCCAGGCGATGGGGTTCCAGTTCGGCCTTTACTACGACGGGTCCGGGGCAAAAACTTTCGTCGAGTTTTCCCCCATAGAAGGGATTGAAAAAGAGGGCTTTATACTCCCAGTGAGTATTTCAGATGACCTTTCGAAGTACCTCCGCGCTGTCGCAATGGACTACCAAATCCGGTGTGAGGGTTTCGCGAGCCACCGAGAGGAGGAAATGGGGCTCTACAAAGCAATTCTCGGATCCCAATCACCCACTCGAGGCATCGGCCCGTATGAGTGGCCGCTGTTCTAGTAGGCTGAATGGTGGGGCGTGGTTGGGTGGCGGCTTTTAATTTGGATCTTTTTCTTTTGCTTTTTTGCGTAGCTCGCTCAAAAGAAAAGACTGCGGCGAATTACCATTAACGTCCCGCTTTCCCCGCCCCGTTGTTTTATCTCTTGGAGCGTGTTAGCTCCGACCACATGGTTTGTTTTTTTCGGAGCGCTTTGTTCGGGGCCTGCGTAGTGGTGTTTGTTTGCGGGAGTAGCTGGGCGCAGCTGCCTCCTCGGCTATTGGAAAGCCCCACGCTCCGAAACGTGGTTTCTCGATTGGTACCGCCCGACGATGGGTGCTCGGGAGCGCTTTTGTTGCCTGTGCCTACTCAGGAAGATCGTTCTTATTGGGATTTCGTCAATAAAGCTATTTTGGCGCGCGTAGACGAAAAGAACGGCCACGTAAGCACCGACGAAGTGGAACACCACCTCGAGCTTCTCCTCACGGAGACGAAGCAGTGGCTAATCTCGCCCCTTACCGAGGTTTCCAAGCAAAAACGTTTTGTGGATATCCATGTGTTTGCGATTGACCTAATGGCCCAGCTCCACCTTTTGCAGCATTCGAACCCGCGCGAAAGCCAAGCCTCGAAGCTCCGAGCTTACGAGCACCGTCTTCTCGATCTTTGCCTGGAGCTTGATGCGCTCGCTACTCGGGTTGCAGACGCATCTCTGAGCCCCTTGCTCCTGCGTTTGATCGATGAACTTTCAAACCAATACTTTTTGTTGAACAAGCACCTTTTTCGCTTGGAGTTGAATGAAGCGAACGACCGGGAGGGAGGTGTGCCAGCGTTTCTCCACTCCCATATTTTGACCAAGGGCCGCGTTCTGGAAAACCGGCTGAAGAAATCGGGTTCCGAATTAGGTGAGTATTTGAGATCCACTTTGGACGGCTCGACGTTTATTTCCTTAGTCGGAGCAACGGTGTCTGCCGAAACAAGTGCTGGACCCATTCTTGTTAGCTCGTGGGTTGACCGAGTCGTTGCTGCGGCAGCGTGGACCCAGTCTCTTTTTCTAGTAGGCTACTTTCGGCGTTGTTACCAGGAGGCAGTAGCCGACCTTACCGTCATTGCCACTATCTCCAACGGAGCGAAAAGCACTTTGGCGGAGCTGAACCGTTGTTTTAACCCTTTACTCAAAGAGGTTTCCCCAACTCGGTGGGGGCGCTTCTTGAGTACCCCGGGGCTCGAAGCGGCGGCGGCCCACGGAAGCACAAAGGTTTTCTTCGGCTCTATTGTGCCCCTCCTGGAACAGGGCCAATACAATCCGTTCAACCTCCTCATTCTAAAAAATGCCCTCTGCGACTCAATCGGCAACGTACCGCCCGAAGACACTTGAGCCGTTTACACCAGAAGAGCCTGGTAATTCCCACGTTTTTCGGTACAACTGGCGGATGGTTTGGATGGGTGTTTGTTTTAGTTTGATCTCTTTCGTATCTCACGCTGCTTCTCAAACCGATTGCCGCCACCAATTGGCCGAGGTTTTTGCCTCTCAGGCGGCCTACTTTAGGTACCGAGCACGCCTTATGATTTCACCGGGGCGAACGGATCGCGTGC
>JANPJT010000118.1:0-8192 GCA_031425635.1 Pseudomonadota bacterium | reverse complement strand
TCTCCTGGGACGAATGGCGAAAAAGCGGTGGGGTTCTTCGGCGGTTCACCGTGAACAGTTCCGACGGGTTGCTTTACGGAAACGACAAAGTGATCGTTATCAAGCGGCGCGACGGCAAAGACCTCACCCTTTTCCCTTTTTATAGAGGCAACGAGGAAGTGATTGCCGCTTTTGAGAAGCTAGCCCCCGCCGCCAATCGGCGACCGTCTCAGCGGTGAGTTCTATATCCAGTTTCACTCTTGGCGATGCATTGAGTGGGACGAGTGGAACTACAGTTTTGACGTTAGGTGTTGGAGGGCTCCCAATTTCCTTGAGGAAATTTGGAGCGGGACACGGGGTTCGAACCCGCGACCTCAACCTTGGCAAGGTTGCGCTCTAGCCAACTGAGCTAGTCCCGCGCTGAGTCAAGAAGTTAGTTTCTTTTTGGTGTAAACGCAAGACCCGATCAGGGCGTCGCGGTGCTTACTGGCTGGCTGCGTGTTGAGGGGAGCTCCGCCAGGGGCACCCACCGAGTCGGCAAAAACGCGCTTTGGGTGGGTGGTCCGAGCTTCGCCAACCCTTGGCACTCGCCTGTAAAAATGTAAGTGCCCTGGTGGTTTTCCACCGAGAGGTTGAAAAGCTTCGCAAGCTCGCGGACCGTTTCGTCCAGGGATTTGGGCTGGACCGCCTTAAAGCTCCAATCGAGCTGTTTGGCAGCACACTCACCCGAAATCAAATAGCTAAACCGAGGGAGCACGCCGCTTTTCAACCCGGGCGGATAGCCCACGCTTTCCTCTCCGAACTGGATCTTTAGCTCCGACAAAAGATCCCGGAGCGCAATGGCTCTGGCGACAATCGACCGGATGCGAGTGCCTGTGTCGTCTAAAATCACTTCCAAGTAGTTATCAAGATCCGTCGCGCCAAGGCGGGTCCGCATGAAATCATAACGGCCCCTAGTCCTCACTCGGCCATTCAGCTGCCCCACAATCTCCGAAACGGCTTTTTGAACGGGGGCCTGGAGTTCGCTCGCCGTGATCATCGAGAAAACAACCTGATTCCCTTCCGCCTGCACCTGGTAGCGAAAGCCGCTCAGCTCCGGCGAACTGCCCATGCTGTCGGCAAACTCTTTCTCAATCACTTTGCGGCTTCGCTGCACCTGGTAGGGGCTTGGTTCATTGATGAGAAAAAAGACTCTCGAAGTAAACTGCGCGCCGCTATCTGCTGCAAGCGTGCTGGAAATGAGCCCGGCACAAAGAGCGAGCGCTTGCTTCTTATGCATCATGGTTGGCTACTCACGGTTTCAAATTCCATGCTGTGGATAAGTTCCGGTTGGACGTAGTGTACTTTCACGGAATTTTTCTCTCTCACTCGGACTTGCGAAAGAGGGACCGACGGCGACGGGCGGGAAACCAGTCGGTCGTCCTGTCCTTGAAAAGCGGGTGAATAAAAAAGCGCAGAAACACCTAAAGCTGCTGCGATCCCTGTGGGGAATCCCCAAGTGCGCAGAAAAAAGTGCACGTTGCCGTTCCTCTTTTGGCTGCGGAAATCCCCCAGCTTCCACCCCTTGAGGATCAGGGTTTCGTCCTTCTGCAATCGCGAATAAACCCGAAGCACTGAAGTAGCCACTTCCGGATCCGGCTGGAAGTAGCTTTCCCAAGTAGACTTAAGGCTCAGCTGCTTTCTCTCGCAGGCCTCACAAAATCGAACGTGCGCTTTCAATAAAAGGTGCGACCAAAAAGGGAGTTCCCCTGGAATGGAAACCCCTTCCAGAAGTTGTTCGGTACTAGGACAGCTCCGCTGAAACACGAAGACCTCCTTTTGGCATCAACCCTGTGTCGAGGAAAGCGAGCAGCGAGCGCTTGGCCCTCACGTACGCCTGGCGCGCAGCTTGCTCGGTAATGCCGACTCTGTCGGCAACCTCTTTGTGTGAAAGGCCCATCGCATCGCGGAGCCAAACGATCTCAGACTCGCGTTCCGATAGCGATTGCATTGCGACCGAAAGCTCTCTGAGTTCGACGGCATTTTCCTGGCGAGGCGCGCCCTCTTCACGCAGGTCTCCCGCCAATTCCAAAGGAACATGCGGGCGCCGCGATTCAGGGGTTCTGGAAACTTTATCAATTAAGCAGTTTCGAACGATCGACAGGAGGTAAGACTGGACGACGATTTCCTTGGCAGATTCCAATCGATCGAGACTCAAAAGGAACCGCACATACGCCTCTTGAAGGATGTCTTCGGATAAAGGCCGGTCCCCGTTCGTTTTCCAAAGCAAATAGCGCATAAGTCCTGGAGAGGTTTTCTGGTACAGGGGCAAGAAAGCCGATTGATCCCCTGAACGCAGCCGTTTCAGCCAATTTTTCACGTTCCCAGCCATTTTCCCCTCTGCCCTTAACGACGTTGCTCGTTTCGGCTTTGTGACTCAATGCCAAACAGGTATAACCCAACGCCTAATGGCGTGCGCTAAGGAAAATTTAAAAGGCCTCCGCTCTGAGGCCCTGGAAGCAAGAATGGTTGCCTTGGGCCAGCCCGCGTTCCGCGGCAGGCAGCTCTTCCAGTGGATAAATCAGAAAAATGAGAGCGATTTCAATAAGATGACTGATCTCAGCAAGTCGTTTCGCGACTTCCTGAACGAAGGCTTCAGCCTCCCCCGAGTGGAAGTTGCCGAGCGGCATGACTCCGATGATGGCACCGTGAAGTTTTTGGTGCGCCTTCCGGACGGCGAAAAAGTCGAATCGGTTTTCATCCCGACCCCTGGCCGAAACACGCTGTGTGTTTCGACTCAAGTGGGCTGCAAAATGGCCTGTTCGTTTTGCGCTACCGGCTACCAAAAGTTCACTCGAGATTTGAAAAGCTGGGAAATCGTGGATCAGCTGCTCAGCCTACCGTTTCCCGGTAAAGTGACCAATATCGTGTTTATGGGAATGGGCGAGCCTTTTGATAACTACGCGCAGGTTTTAGAGGCGCTGGAGATCTTTCGCCACCCCATGGGGCCCCAAATCGGGAAAAGGCATATCACTGTTTCAACGGTTGGCCTCATCCCTCAAATCCAAGCGTTTGTGGATGCCGACGTCGGTAAGCTCGCTATTTCGCTGCACGGTACTACGGACGAACAGCGCACTCGCATTATGCCAGTCAACAAGAAGTACCCCCTCGACGAGCTCCTGGCGAACTGCCGGGCTTTGAGGCTGCCTGGACGCCTCCGGATCACTTGGGAATATTTGATGATCGACGGCATTAACGATACCGAGGAAGACGCTGTGCGCCTCGCGGAAATTCTCAAAGGCATCCCTAGCAAAATCAACTTGCTCGCTTACAACGAGAACAGCTTTATCGATTTTAAAAGACCGCCCGAAAACCGCATCCTCCGCTTCCAGAGCATTTTACTGGAAAAAGGCTACACCGCCACGTACCGGCGAAGCCGAGGCAGAGACATTGCGGCGGCTTGCGGGCAGCTCCACCACGCTTCTGAGTCTCGCCAAAGACGAGCTGCGCGAGTGGCCTCAGACGCCGCAGTCGTCTAAACGACCGATTCGACCATCTTTTTCCAGCGCGAGCCGAAGGCGAGTTCTCGTTCGCGGGACTCCAGGAGTTTTCGGCTGTCTCCTTTCCAGTGGTCGCGGAACCAATGCGCCGTTTCAAAGGCAAACTGCTCGAATGGAGTCGGAGCGAACCCAAAGTCTTTTCGTGCGGCCGAAATGTCCGGAATCACGTTCACCATGGTCGACCAAGGCCCACCGAGATCCCCTAGAACGTCAAAGGGCACGTCCATATAGTCAGGCATTATCCCGAGCGCCCGCGCGCTTTCCTCGACAAAATCTCGGAGGGTGATGATTTCCGACTGGCCTAAAAAGTAGGCTTTGCGGAGGGTTTTCTTTCGGTTGTTCAAAACCTGGACGAAAGCTCGCGCCGTGTCTTCGGAGGAAAGCAGCCGGAAGCTTTGGACCCCGCCATCGGCTAATAAAAGCGGGCCGCCCGGTCGCAGGCGAATCAAAGAACAAAAACATCGCTGCGTTGGGTCGTGCGGTGCATAAACCACCGGCGGGCGAAGGATCGTCCACGGGACTTTCTTCTGCCGGAGACACTCCCGCTCCGCTTCCAACTTCCCCCTCGCGTACTTCCAATGGATGTCATGGGGTTTTTCCGCCGCGGGTTTTGAATCATGGAGGATGCTTTTATCATGGATGGGCCAGGGAAACCGGGCCGCAGCGAAGCGATAAACGGAGACAGAGCTACAAAGTACGTAGTGGGAAGTTTTCGAAAAGGCCTTCAAAGCGTCTCGCACGTGGCTTGCGCTAAAAGCGATATTGTCCACCACCGCATCCCAATTTTCAGTCTCGGCCGCCCGGACTAGATCGTCGATAGAGTCTCTGTCGCCTTGGATGTGTTGGTGGGCGGGTAAGTCTTCAAGGCTTCGAATGCCGCGGGTAAAAATACCAACCGTATGCCCTTCGTCTGCAAGCATTCGGACAATGCTTTTACCAAAAAACTGGGTGCCCCCCAGGATGAGAACGCGCATTTTTCCCCTTTTAGGCTAGGTCGGGCACCAGTGTCCGGATGCCTTCTAGCTCAGTGCTCCACTTTTCCCATTCCACCATCAGAGCGTGCAGTTTAGCATCAATTGCCATGAGGTCGGCATTTGGCTCGGTTTTCTCAGCGCCTAAGCGTTCCATTTCAACTTCGGCAGCGGCGATTTTCTTCTCGAGCGATTTGGCCGCATTCTTATACTTTTTGCGATCTTCGTAAGAGATTTTTGGCTTTTCCCCTGACGATTTTACTTCTTTAGGCGCTTGGGACGGAGCAGCGCGGCCGCCCTCCAGGTGCCGAACATACTGGGGATACTTTTCAAAAAATGTCTCTAATGTTCCCAAGTGGTCGATGAGCTGGTGATCGCTCGTCAGGTAGATAATGCGCTCGGCAATCTCGGATACAAATTCACGGTCATGCGAAACAAAGACTACGGTCCCTTCAAAATTCCGCATGGCGTCTTTGAGAAGCTCTTTCGTTTCGATGTCGAGATGGTTAGTGGGTTCATCCAGTAAACAGAAATTGATTCGAGTAACCAAGATTCGCAGAAGGGCTAAACGAGCCCGCTCGCCCCCGCTGAGAACGCGCGTTTTCTTCCCAATTTCGTCGTCTCCCATGAAACCGAAAGCCCCGAGCCAGCCGCGCAATTCTTCGTAGCTTACCCCCGCAGCTCTGGAACGCAGGTTGTCCAAAACAGAGTCCTCTAGCGAAAGCTCGTCTAACTGGTGCTGCCCGAAGTAGCCGGTGATCAGGTTGTGTCCCTGGAGGACAGTTCCCTCAGTAGCCTTCAGCCTTTCAGCGATGACGTTGAGTAAAGTCGTTTTTCCCGCCCCGTTGTCCCCAATGATGGCGACCCGTTGTCCCCTGGCAATATCAATCGAAACGTTCTTTAAAATCCAGGGAGTGTCGTCGGAGTAGCGGAAGTTCACTTTGGTGAGAGCGACTGGGAATTTGCCGCTAGGCCCGCTGTTTCGAAAACGAAACTTCAAATTGTAGGCAAACCCCTCGATCCGAGCGAGTCGATCTTTGAGCGCCATGAGCTCTTCTTTGAGCACCTCAGCCGCTTTGAGTTTACTCTGGGCCCTTGCTGCAGTTTGGGCTTTGGCGCGAAACCGCATGAAGAAATCCATGTTCTCCGCAATTTTGCGTTCCGTCGTTTCAATGTCTTTTCCAATGAGCCTTTTTTCTTCGCCAAGGGACTCCCGAAAGCTGAGGTAGTCGCGTTGGTTCGGGCGGAAAAAGAACCTTCCCCCGTGGATTACGGCCAAAGAATCGGTTGTGCGCTTTTGCAGAGAAACATCGTGGGTAACAATCAGTAGCGACCCTTTGTACTCATTCACGAGGAAATCTTCGAGCCACTGGATTGAAGAAATATCCAAATGGTTGGTAGGTTCATCGAGCAGCAGGATTTCAGGTTTCTCTACTAGCGCTGCGGCAATGAAAACCCGCAGGAGCCATCCCCCGCTCAGCTTCGCCAGTGAGCCATCCATCCAATCGTCACTAAACCCCAACCCACTGAGCGTTTTGCGAGTTTCCCATTCCGCTTCGATTTCATCGAAATCTTCGGGATCTTTTCCTTCGCCTAACCGGCGAACAATGTACTGAACCGGCGAAAGGCCTAGTTCATGCTTCTTTTTGATATCAATAACCGCTGAATCTAAAAGCGACTGGTCAAGAAAGCCCATTCGGAGCTTCTTTCCACCGACCACAATACAGTCCCCGCCGGAAGGTTCCGAGCGCCTCGCCAGGATCTTGAGTAAGGTGGATTTCCCGGAGCCATTTCTCCCGGCCAGCGCAACCCGCATGCCTTCGTAAATGCTCCAGTTGATATCTTCAAAGAGGACTCGGTTCGGCAGCCGAACGGTCACGTTTTCAAGGACTAATTGTGCGTTCATGTGGGGGAGGAAGTACCCGGATTTATGCACGCTTGCAACTTTTCTCAACGGTGCTTCCGCATTAACCAATATTCTGTTAGGCAAAGCCATGCTGTGGAAAGCTTGGTTTGTCTGGCTCCCTCTTTTACTGGCCTCATTACCCGCGTTTTCGAGCGCTCAAGGCTGCGCCGCGGGGCTTTCTCCCTTTGCCCCAGAGTATTCGTGGGCTCCGTATTCTTTGAAACAGTTTAAAGGCACGAAACTTTACGAGACGGTTGGCCGGAGTGCGAGCCGCTCCGTTGTGGCAAGGGTAGTGCGGCAGGGCCAGAGCGCGGAGTACCGGCGCCTGGTTTTGGCGGGCCGTGAGTCCATCGAACCCGCTTTGATGGATTGGAGCGGCCAGCTTTCTTCGCGCTTCTCCGGGGAAAGCGGCTACCCTGAGGGATTGGCCAAGCTTTACGAGGAGTACTGGGAGGCGTCCATGGGCCGTGGCCTCGGCGCAGTGTGGAGAAGACAGCCCCGGCTAGCAGGCCTGTGCGCTGCGTCGATCGTTGGTTGCGCTGCTTCTGCAGTGCTGACAATCGCGGGGCTATTGCCAACGACCAACGGGGTGGTTGTCACGGCTGCTTTGGGAGCAGTGTACGGCGGTTCCTTTTGGGTTTTCTTCCGGCGAGACTTAGCCCGCGCGATCCGCAGCCTCCCCGCACCGACGGAAAGTGAATTGGTACCCAACCCGTTCAACGATCTTTATCTCTCGCTTCTCGGATTTGATGGCCGCGGCCTTCCGGATCTGGGGGTGGTGATTGAGCTGCCCCGAGAAAACATTGTCGCAATGCTGATAAACTCGCCCAAACCTCAGTTAGAGCTCGTGTCAATTCGGTGGTGATAGCGAATCCCCTAGTTTCCTAACGTTCTGGTTCCTGCTGGCTTTGAGTTTTTGAACGAGGGCTTTTGCTCGTTCCGAGTCCAGAGTGGGAAAGATTTTTGACAGGACTTCTTCCGGATTCGATTTGGCTTCCAACGTTTCGCTGGCCGGCGCGCGAGAGATCGATTCCGCGAACTTCAGCAAAAGGTCTAGGCTTTCGGGCTGAAGAACCGCCATTTTCGCTGCGTTCGCTCGCGCTTCACTCCCGGCCGATTCGATATCCGATGCCAGCAGAGCGGGTAACTTTGCGGGGTCCATCGATTGGTAAAAACGGGCATTCGATTTCAGCCCGCTGTCGTTCAATGCGTCTGCTAGCGCGGCAACGGCAGCCGGTCCTGGGTTTAGAAAAAACGATCGCCGCAGCTGATTGAATGCCTTTTGGCGAGCGTCGCACGAAGCGTTGGTGTTTCGGAGGACGGGGAGCGATTCTTCCATCCCTTTTTCGGCTTCCTTCTCGAACCGGTAAAGGCGCCCGCCGCTTGCTAGAGCCTTCTGCCTTTTTGGCCCGCTGAGGCCTTCGGCCCGGATCCGGTCGGCGACAGCCAGCAGCTTCACGGCGTTCAAGCTCGCAAAGCCCTTGTGCCCTCTCTGGCTGGCAGGGGTGGGCAACGAAGTGTTTTCCAATAGCGCGCGTACTTCCTCAAGCTGGAGATCAGGCACGAGCGATTTGGCGGCTGCGATAACGCTCGCAACGATGGCCGATGCGCCGCTGGTTCCGCCGATGGCTTGGGGAGTTGTTCCATCTATAGTGCTCAGCAGCGAGCGGTCTCTGGGGGCGGAAACCGTGACCGTTTGGTCGAAATGGCTCCAAAAAGAAGGGAGTCCCTGGGGGGAAAGGCTACCCACGAGGATCCCTGGAAACAGCTTTTCGTTGGCGGCGGGTTCGGGCCAGT
>JANPJT010000117.1:0-11263 GCA_031425635.1 Pseudomonadota bacterium | reverse complement strand
AAACAGCTAATCGTAAGCTACAGGCACATGATTGTTCGGGAGATAGATCTTAAAACAGGCCACGGCCAACCAATCATTCGCCCCCAAGTGTAAAGGATGTACTGGCACAACCTGTAAAGGATGTGTTGACACTGAACAGCTACGCGCCTCGCAATGACGGGGGCACCCGGGGTCCACGAGCGTGGGGTAAACCTACCGTCTCTTCCGTCATTGCGAACCCGGAGGGTAAAGCAACCTTACGCCGTTGTTGGAGAGAAAACGTGGTCGGTCGATTTGCACGGCTTAAAGGTTGCTTCTGCGCTACGCGCCTCGCAATGACGGGGGCACCCGGGGGCCGCGAGCGGGGGGTAAACCTACCGTCTCTTCCGTCATTGCGAACCCGGAGGGTGAAGCAACCTTCTAGCGGTGGTGTGGGTGAAACACTGTTGGTCGATTTGCATGGTTTAAAGGTTGCTTCGGCGCAAAGCGCCTCGCAATGACGGAACGGGGCGGACGCACGGGGTGAAGACACTGGCCTGTTGCCAGCCTACGCCGCGTCTTCCACGAGTTTCTTCTTCCCCGATTTTCCCCCGTCAATCCCGATAGCCCAGTTCAGTAAGTTCCCGCTCCAGATTTTAAAGCGGTCGATGTAGCTAAACGCTGCCGGCACAACGACGAGCGTGAGGACGGTGGAGCTGATGATCCCGCCGATGACTGCAATCCCGAGGCTTGTCCTTTGCTTGGACGCTTCATTCAGGCCAATGGCGACGGGCAGCATGCCTGCCACGAGCGCAAAGCTCGTCATCAGAATGGGCCGTAGCCGGGTTCTTCCCGCCTCCAGTAGTGCGTCTCTGCGGCTTTTTCCTTTCGCGATTTCCTGTTGGGTGTAATCGACTAACAGAATAGAGTTCTTTGTCGCGATTCCCATGAGCATAATGCAGCCGATCATTGAAAAGATATCGAGTGAAGCGTGCGCCAGCATCAGCGCAAAAAATGCCCCTACCGCCGCCAGCGGAAGCACTAGCATGATGGTCAAAGGCGTGATGAAGGATTCGTAAAGGCTGGCAAGGACCAGAAAGATAAAAAGCGATCCCAGTGCCGCCGCTTGCAGCATGCTGGAAAGGAGCTCCGTAAAGTTTTCTGCCTGCCCGATAAACTCATAGCGTACACCCGGCGGTAACGGGATTTCCGTGCCGAGGAGGCGCTTCACGTCGTTGATTGCGCCCCCCATCCCTGGGCCGCCAGGAGCGATGCCCGCCGAAATAGTGACTACGCGTCCTCGGTTCTGCCTATCGATGTTCGAAAACCCCGTGGTTTCCACGCGGTTTGCCACATTGGGAAGGCGGATCAGGCGGTTATTGATATTGGGGACGAAGGTGAGGTCGAAGTCCCGAGTAATATCCGTTTGGTCGGGCTGCAAGCGTACTCGGATATCGTATTCCTCGCCCTTCTGCCGGAGTTTTGCCGGAACAATGCCGTCGACTTGGGCACGGAGTTCTTGCCCTAACAGCGCCGTCGGCACTCCCACTTTTTGGGCTTTTTGATCGTCGGGAATGATTTGAAACTCAGGCTTACCCTGCCGAAAGCTTAGGTCTGGATCGGTGAGGGCCGGGTTGCCCCTCAATTTTTCCAGCACAGCGTTCGAAACTTTTTCGAGTTCTTTGATGTCGTCCCCCAGAAAAGCCAAGTTGAAAGGCTGCTGCCCTCCGCCGACCGCATCAAAATCATTCACTTGGGGCCGCGCTTCTTTAAACTGGGCCATTTGCTCGCGGACTCTTTGCTTCATCGCAGTCGTATTTACCCCGCGACGCTCCTTCGACGGGACGAGGTTCACCGTGACTACTGCTTTGTGGCTTTCTCCCCCGGTGCCAATCACTTCCACGGCAGCAGCCACTTCTTTATTGGCTCTCACCACCGCAGTCACTGCGTGGACTGTTTTCGTCATTTCCGAAAGGTTCGTCCCCGGCGCGCGTTCCAAAACCACTTGGAATTCGCCGTTGTCTTGCGCCGGGAGGAATGTTTTTGGAACGAAAGCCAAAGCGCCGAGGCTTGCTAAGAAAATCCCGAGCGCCCCGACGAGCACCACTATCGGGTGGGCGAGCGAGAAGGTGAGGACTTTTTTCTCGTAGAAGACTTCCAGGCGGTTGTACACAGAGTTGAAAGCAGACAGCGCTGCGTCGGATAAAACAAAAAATGGGTTCTTGGACTTTTTCTTGCTGTGCCCCACTTGGCCTGCGTAATACGCCGATAGCATCGGAGCCATCGTCAACGCATCAAAAAGACTAACGGCCATGATAAAGCAGACAGTTAACCCAAACTGCCGAAAAAATTGGCCAACGACTCCGCTTAAGAAAGCAATGGGTCCGAAGACCGCAATGACTGTGAGCGTGGTGGCGACCACCGCTAAAGTGACTTCTTGGGTTCCCTCGAGCGCCGCTCGGATGGGGTTCTTCCCCATTTCTAAATGGCGAAAAATATTCTCACGCACCACAATGGCGTCATCAATCAAAAGTCCCACGGCGAGGCTTAGCGCAAGCAAAGTCATGATGTTGATCGAAAAGCCTGCAAGCCACATCAAGATGAATGCGCCAATCAGAGAATTGGGCAGCGCCATTCCGGTGATGAAAGTCGACCGAAAGCTTCCCAAAAAGAAAAAAACCACAATGATGGTGAGCACAATCCCGAAATAAATGGATTCTTTGACGTCGTCTAAGTTTGCCCGGATCGGTTTCGCACCGTCTCTGACTACTTCAATTTTCGGCGCTCCCGGCTCTTTTTCGAGGGCCGCATTGAGCGTTCGTGCTACTTTCATGGCTTGCTCTACCACCTGCACGGTATTGGAGCCGGATTGCCGGTAAATCTCGAGCAGAACGGTCTGCCTGCCGTTGTAGAAAGCGCGGCTTTTCTCGTCTTCAAGTCCGTCGACGACTTTCCCCACTTCCTTTAGTCTCACCGCAACGTCGTTGCCCACAAAGTTCACGACGGTGTTCTCGATATCGGCGAGCGAGCGGAATTCAGCGACGGTGCGAACGACCGTGTCTTCTTTGCCTCTGTCCACTTTTCCGACAGGAACGTTCTGCCCAGCGGAGCCCAATCGGCCCGCTACGGCACTGACCGAAAGATCTTTGTCCTTTAGTCTGTTGCGGTCTAGCTGGACTTGGACTTCCCGTTTTCGCCCTCCAATAATGGTCACTTGCCCAACGTTTGGCACCTGCTCGAACTTGTTTTTCACTTTTTTGTCTGCCAAATCAAACAGCGCTGCAGGAGACAGGTCGGCGCTGAGCGCAACCAGTACAACCGGCTGGTCGGCTGGATCGATTCTTTTAATGATGGATTCGTCTACTCCGGTGGCAGGGAATTTTTTGCGAGCTGAAGTCACCCGGTCTCGAACTTGCTGCTCCGCGTACTTTACGTCGGTCTCCAATGAAAACTCAGCGATGACAATCCCAACCCCTTCCCGGTTGATCGATTTTAGCCGCTTGATACCGCCCAGCGAGCTCAGTTCTTCTTCCAAAGGCTTTGAGATCAAAGTTTCAATCTCTTCGGGCCCTGCACCGCGGTAAATGGTAGTCACCGTGACAACGGGAAAAGTAACGTTCGGAAAAAGATCGATCGGGAGCTTAAACAACGAAAAAAAGCCTACTGCGATGCTCATTAAAACAAGGCAAGTGATAAAAACCGGCCGTTGGATAGACAGATTCGCTAGGTTCATGGTTTGCTCCCGAAGGTTTTTAATTGCGTGAGCACCGAGCGAAGCTCCGTTTCTTTTTGTATGCGGTTGAGCTGTGCCGATGCGTAATCTTGTTCAAACTGGAGGACTTGAAAGAGCGTGCTCCGAGCGTTTTTGAGCCTCAGCTGCTCGTAGCGGTATTTCTCTTCTTGGGCTTTTTCGAGCTGGCGGGCAAGTTGCAGTTTCTCTTTGCTTTCGCCCATTCTGCGCGTGAGGTCTTTCCAGTCGGATTCCTGTTCAAACGCTTTCCTCGAGCGAGCCAGTTCCGCCGCCTGGCTATCTCGAGCATACCCTTCGTTATTATCCGACAGAGTGCCAAATTCTAAAGGCGTCATGAAACGCACGCCGAAAACCGACAGCGTGTAGTTCGCTTGCTTAATTGCCGTTAGGGCATTAGACAACGCCTGGTCCCGGCCGCTCAACGTGTGGCTGACGTACACTTCAAAAGTGGGTTTATTGCGCTCCGAGCCTAACCGAGCGTTCCAGTAAGCCGCGTTGGCTTCTTCCATGCTTGCACGCACATCGTCTCTAAACTCCGCTCGTTCAGGAGGGGCAATTTCTTCCGCTTTTTCAATGAACACGGGCTGCAGTGTTTCAGGGATGTCTTCTGAATCAATACCCCTCAGTGAGTTAAAGTTTCGGTTTGCTGTCTTAGAGTCCCCCAGCGACTGCGCGAGCTCCATTTCCCGGATCCGGAAAACGCTTTCGGCCTGAAGAAGGTCGGCTTTATCGGCGAGGTCCAGTTGAACTCGCCCCTTGGACCATTCCACCAGTTTCAAAGCCCGGTTTTTATTTTCTTGCTGGATGCGGACAATTTCTTGGTAGCTCGAAGCGACCCAGTAGGCCGTTTCGGCCTGGGCTCGGATTTGGCGAGTGAGGTAGGAGCTTCGGTAGTGGGCGGCCTTCACCACGGATTCCTCGACCGATTCCTGCGCCCGGGTAGATCGGCCAAACCCGTTTTTCCAAAGGGACTGGGTTAGTTCAATCGTTGCAGCGGTATCGAAATACGAAGTGAACGGAAGAAATGAGCTAAATGCGGCCGGAACGTTTTCAAAACTAATGGGTGTGACGGTAAAATTCAGTTTCCCCATTAAACCGAAGCTCGTGAGTTTGGACACCCCGACCGAATAGTTAGTCATTTTCGTTTGGAAAGCGACTCCAATGGGCAATCGAAAATCATTTCTTTGCTCCACTGCCGCGTTGAGTGACCAAGCTTGCGCAAGCCCGCTCTCTCCCCCGCGCAGTTCGGCGCTTTGCGACGCGAGCCGTGCGCTCTTAAAGTTTTCATTCTTTGTTTCTAGTTGCGATAGGTATTCGTCCAAAGTCAGCGTGGCCGCCAGACAACCAGTGGACTGAAAGCTCAACAAGGCCGCGAGCGCAAAGAAAAGTGGGCGCATAGTGGTTTCCCCTTGCGCACTATTCTAAGGGGATGACTAGTGAGACACAAGCCCGGCAAAAAAACCTTTTTGAGAGATCGACAGCTTTGTACACACTACCAAGCGGTTGGAAAGTAATCTTTCAGGAATTTTCCCACAAAAGTGTGTCCAGTGAGTTTTTGGTTAAAGATCGGATCTAAAACTCTCGCCGCTCCGTCCACGATATCGAGGGGAGGGTGAAAATCATGCTCAATCTGTTTGCTCTCGGTATGGTGCGCTGGGTCCTCGTCCGTCACCCAGCCGGTGTCGACTGCGTTCATAAAGATCCCTTCCTTCACCAAATCCGGTGCGGAAGTGAGCGTGAGCATATTGAGCGCCGCTTTAGCCATATTCGTATGGGGGTGTTTTTCCGTTTTGGTGTGTCGATTGAATTTCCCTTCCATCGCGGAAACGTTGATGACGTGCTTTTCACCCGTAATGTCTTGCGTCATTAGGTGCCGAAGTTTTCCGCAGAGGATAAAAGGCGCCACTGAGTTGATCAGCTGCACTTCGAGCATTTCCGGGGTGTTGATCTCTCCCAACCTTAAGCGCCACGTGTTTTCCCGACGTAAGTCGACTTGCTGAAGATCGGCATCGAGTTTGCCTTGTGGGAAAAGCGTGGAATCTTGGGAGGTGTCATCAAAGCGGTAGGGGATCATGGAAAGCGAGGCCGATTCACGGATGCCAATTCCGGGAGCCGTGTCTTTGAGTATCTCGAGCCAGTTTCCGGCCCCCACGCGCTTTTCCTCTCGAGTGCTGAGCAGTTGGCAAAAAGCTTCAAAAGGCTGCAAAATTTTCTGTGCCGAAAGGGGGAGCGAGTCGAAAGGGGCTTTTTCCGTCTCCATTAAATGGGAGTAAAAGCCAGGCGGGCGGCGGACGGTTTGGGCCGCGTTGTTGATCAAGTAATCAAGCCGGGAATAACTCTGCTCGAAACTACGGCAAAACAGCTCGACGCTCGGGCTATGCCTTAAGTCGAGTCCAAATACCTGGATTCGGTCGGCCCACGACGCGTAGTCGCTTTCCCTGGAAAAACGCAGCGCTGCGTCCCTAGGGAACCGCGTTGTTACCACGACGGTCGCGCCTGCCCGGAGCAACATCAGTGCGCTTTGGTAGCCAATTTTTAGCCGGGCTCCCGTGATGAGCGCTACTTTGCCGGCAAGGCTCGCGGTCTGAAACCGCTTTTCGTAGTTGAAGTTGCCGCACCGAACGCAAAGAGAGTCATAAAACGGGTGGAGCTCAGTGTACCGATCTTTGCAAACATAGCACTGGCGAGGGTGGTTTAGCGTTCGATCCTCTGGCGAGGCCGGCAGAAGTGCTTCTCGAGGCGGGGGCGTAAAAATCGCTTGCTCCCGCGCCCGGCGAATTCCGGCTTTGGAGCGCGTAGCGCGGTCCTGCATCCGTACCTTTTTCTTTTCGTGCCTTCGGTGGGCTTTGGCAATTTTGATCATTTCGAGCCGATCGGGTCGGGAGAATCTGCCCGCAGCCATCAGCAGCGCCTTTCGATCGTCGGGACCGATTTGGCTCAGTAAACGGCGGTTGTCTACAATTTGCTCGAGCAAAGTGACGCACTCTCTGACCCTATCTAAAGAAATCGTGATTTGTTCCCTTTCTTTCATAGGGTAGGCTCTACCACATGTCTCGCAGAATTCGAAACAAGCAGCTCAGGGTCATGACGTATAATATCCACCAGGGGATGACGGCTTACCGGCGGCAAATTGCGCTATCCACTTTAAAGGAAGCGATTAAGTCATTGAAAATCGATTTGGTGCTCCTGCAAGAAGTGGCGGGAGTGCGTTCGGGCCGAAAGCGATCAGAAAAAGGGCTCGATCCTGCGGAGACCCCCTTTCAGCTAGAAGCTTTGGCCGATGCCATTTGGCCCTACAGCGCTTTTGGGCGGAATTCGGTTTTTTCGGGAGGTTTCCACGGGAACGCAATTCTGTCGAAGTTCCCCATCCAAAAAGTAGAAAACACGGATTTAAGCTTAGTCAAAGGCTTGGTAAGGCGCGGGCTTTTACATGCCGAAATTGAAGTGGGCGGCCGGGGTTTTCACGTCCTTTGCACCCATTTGGGCCTGCTGGAAGCCGAGCGCACAAGGCAGGTAAAACGCGTAGTGGACTATATCGATTCAAAGGTGCCGGCCGGTTTGCCGCTGGTGCTGGGCGGGGATTTCAACGATTGGAGAGAAAGGGTTTCGGGGAAGCTAGCCCGCCACTGCAAGCTGGACGAAGCGTTCTTAAAACGCGACCGAAAACACGCCCGGACGTTCCCTTCACAGATGCCGCTTCTAAGACTAGACCGCGTCTATTTCAGGGGCCTCAAAATCAATGAAGCCATCCAAGTCCAAGGCCGGCCTTGGCTATTTTTGTCGGACCACCTTCCTCTCATCGTAGAATTCAGTTTGCCATGATAGCCTAAGGGCCTATGCGGCCTTCTCGTCTTATTTCCCAAGGTAAGCTCCTGACGCTCTCGATCTACTTGCTCACGGTGGTAGGGGCAGTGTTTGCGTTTCTCTGGATCCAAAAGCTGGGGGCGGGCCTTGCGGCGCCCGTGGTAAAAGCGGGCGCGGGGGCGGGCACCGCAGTGGTTCAGGGCCCTATCAACACGCTTTTGCATGTTCTGCTGTCGCTTGCGGTGGTCATCGTATCAGCGCGCGGGATGGGGGCGCTCTTTAAGTTCATTCACCAGCCTCCCGTAATTGGCGAAGTGGTGGGGGGGATTTTACTCGGGCCTTCCTTCTTGGGGAGCGTAGCCCCCAGCGTTTACGAGTTCGTTCTGCCGTCCACGACTGCGCCTTTTCTGGGCGTCATCGCCCAGCTGGGCGTTATTTTGTACATGTTCCTTGTGGGGCTAGAGCTCGATCTTAAAGTCCTTCGGCGCAGCGGGCATGCAACGCTCGCGATTTCTCATGCAAGCATTGTCGTTCCGTTTCTGGCGGGAGCGGCGCTCGCGCTCTTTCTGTACGAGCGAATGTCTACGAGCAGTGTCCCGTTCACGAGTTTTGCGCTTTTCTTAGGCGTTTCAATGTCGGTGACGGCGTTCCCCGTACTCGCCCGAATTTTGACCGACAAAAAGCTGAATAAGACACGCTTGGGTACGATCGCGCTCACGTGCGCTGCCGTCGACGACGTGACCGCCTGGTGCTTGCTTGCTTTTGTTGTCAGCATGACCCAAGCCCAAATCAGTGGCGCAGTCCTCACATTGCTGCTTACCGTGGGCTATGTTCTGCTGATGTTCATCGTAGTGAGGCCGCTCATCCTTCGGGCAGTGCCTTGGTTAGAAGCGTTTGATCGGTTAACGGAAGGGGGGATGGCTCTGATTTTTGTAGCTCTGCTTGCGTCCGCCCTAACCACTGAGTTTATCGGGATCCACGCGATCTTTGGCGCATTCCTTTTGGGGGCAGTCACTCCCCATAACAGCCGGGTCGCCAAGGAGTTGACCGATCGGTTGGAGGATTTGGTACGGATCCTTTTCCTCCCGGCCTTCTTCGCCTTTACGGGGATGCGCACTCAGTTTGGGCTTTTGGGCACCGCCGAGGAGTGGGTGCTTTGCGGGGTGATTACCCTTGTCGCCATTTTCGGTAAATTCGGCGGAACGCTTTTCGCCGCAAGGCTGACTGGCCTTAACTGGAGAGACGCTGCTGGTTTAGGGATCTTGATGAACACTCGGGGGCTTGTGGAGCTGATTGTTTTAAATATCGGTCTCGACCTTCAAGTGATTTCACCAACTCTTTTTACTATGTTGGTGATGATGGCTTTGGTGACCACCTTCATGACGACTCCGGCGCTGAGTTTGGTCATGTACCGACACGCTTGGAAAGACTAGACCCTTGCCGATCCCGAGCGTGCCATTTTTTGCGCAAACGACTGCATAGCCAATCGAGGTGAGGAAAAGAACGACTAGGGCAATGCGGGCTAGCCAGGCCATAAAGCGAAAGATGCCGTATAGCGCGATGACCGCAAAGAACCCTGCTATCCACGGGTAAGCGTGCTCCAAAAGACCCCCTAGCGATTTATTGATAACGCACTATACCAGAAACTGTTGACTAGTTCTAGCTCCCAACGGGCTATTTCGGGTCGACGAGCGTAAACCTGCCCGTCTCCAAATCCACCACTGTATTTCGCGGCACGATCCGAAAAGTGCCACTTTGCGGCGTCTTGGAATGGGGGGAAGTAAATAAGTAGGTCCCGAAGTCGGTGTTATCCGGCGGGGCTTCGATGGACCACCCCTTCTTCCTGAGCTCGGTGGCCAGGTTTTGGGCGCGTGAGTGGTACAGCTTTGCAAGCGTCGCCCGATCCTCGGGGGTTAAGCCCAATTTTAGGATCTCGTTGAGGGGGTGCCCTCGTACGTCAGCGTACTTAATGTACCGTTCCTTTGTGTTCAACTCGAGCGGTTCGCCCAATTGGAAACAATCCTGAGGTAGGCCCTTTAGCGATTCAAACGCGTCGGCATCTTCCTGGATTTCTTTCGACGGTGTACCGAAGTGAAAAACTTTAACGAGGAAGGCTTCGCTCGACGGCGGCTCCACTCGGTAAACCGTCCCTTGGGATCCGTGGCCCAGTCGATTCACGGCTTTGGGGAGTAAGTCTCCAAGGATTTTCTCGCGGATCCGTTCGGGAAGCCGGCTAGGCGTGCCTACCTTGTAAGCGCTGCCCCGGGATTTCCAAAGCGCCTTTAATAGATCGGCGCATTCTGGACTGGGTAAGTGGCGTTCTCCGGCCAACGCCAGAAAAGTGGAGGAGACACCAATGAAAAAGGCACACCGAAGAGTTAGGCAAAGGAAGCCCGCGGGGGAACGCTCGGCCCGCATTAAGCCGCCTTCAGTTTATTCTTTTGAGTGGATTTTAAATTCGGCCACACGCACTTCCACCCGCTCCGGGACTTTGCGAGCACCAGCACTTTGGTTTGGGCGTCGCTTTCCGAAAGCGAACTAGCTTCCGGGAGGGTGACCCCTTGCTGTAAGAGCACGCACAGATCCCGCTCTTGGTACACGCACGGAAAAGCGCCCCAATCTAAGTAGCGGTGAGGGTCGAGGCCGCTCCAAAAAGCCGTTGGCTTCGTTTCGAGGGGCTTGTTGAGAGAGCTTAAAACGTGCTTCAAAGCTTTAAAATCGAGGAAAAACAAATGCGCGTTTACCCGGGAACTCAGTTCGGCGAAAGAGTAGGGCTTTACCATAAAGTCATCGGCGCCCAGCTGGACCGCGCGTAGAATCGTGTCTTTGTCTCCGTGGGCGGAAGTGACAATGATCGGCAGTTGCTCCGTCAACCTGCTTACTCGCAGGATATCGAGCGCGTTGAGGCCCGACAGCTTCGGCATTTCAATGTCCATGATGACAAGATCGGGCTTGCCCACCACAATTTGCCGAATAGCGTCCCATCCATCGCTCGCCACTTCCACTTCGTAGCCGTTGCGGGTGAGGAACTTTTCCGATAGCCCCCGCAATTCCTCATCGTCATCAACTAAAAGGATGCTTTTCACAAATTAGGCCCTCGATGGAATATCGGCATTTGGGAGCCCATGCTTGAGCTTTAAGTTTCGAGAGAGACGGACCGAAAAGCCCACGTGCCACCTTCAAACCGCAGACCACGGGCGCTGACGCTCACTTTGCCAGATCACTTGCAGCCCTACCTGTATTTTGAAGGGCAGCAGTACATTCTGCGTAATTTCAGCGAGAGCGGGATGGGGGTTTGGGTGCCTGAGCCAATCCCGTTTGGACTCACTAAAGGGACCGAGATCAGCGGCGACATCGTGATTGGGAATCAAATCCACCCCGTGCGCTTGGAAGTCATGCACCAAGCCAAAGGGGTGTTAGGGCTTCGGATCATCCATAAGTCGGTCGAACTGGGAGAGGTCTTTCGAAAGCTTCTAGAGCCCACCGTGTATGCCCAAGAAATGCAAAGCCACCCTAAATCGGGAACGGTGGATAAATCGATTGGGTACCCGCGGCTCTGGTACTTTAGCCGAGGTACTGAGCTGCTCGTTTGGTACAACCCTAAAGATCGGCTCACTCTTGGCATTAAACTGCGGTGGTTGGGCCATTGGTTTTTTCGAGAGCGCCTCCACGCGCCAAAAACGGGCTACTTGGTGGGCTTTTAACTGTCTGACACCGGCTGGGGGATAAAAAACGACGAGCTTCTGATTG
>JANPJT010000116.1:0-10045 GCA_031425635.1 Pseudomonadota bacterium | reverse complement strand
GGGTTGGGATAATGTGTTTTTCGTGAGGGCATCCAGGCCCAAGATCCTGTGTACTTGGTCGGCTTTGAAGTGTGTGACACCGGCAGGCGTTTAAAAAACGACGAGCTTCTGATTGCGCACTCCCCGGCCGATGCTGAACTGCTTTTGCGCGCATCGCAGTTTTTGGCGGCTTTGCCTGAGGCAATGTCGGGTTATTTGCTGTGGCAGTTTTTGGAAAGCGGCAAACCAATGGAGTTGCCACTCTCCTCGATCCTGAAAAAAGCGTCGTAGACCCGAATGCGGGGATCGCCCCTTCCTTTCGTTTCATCCATTTTAAAAAAAGAAAAACGGGCGGTAAGAAATTGCTTTCTTACCGCCCGATTTTTTTCCTGAAGCTCACTGACCGGCCTGACGTCGGTATGAGCTCGGAGTCAACTACCCGAGGTTTGGTAGGTTAGTTAAGCGAAACTAAGCAGAGTCTGGGGGTTACCCGTCTCCCTTAGAGCCACTTACCCTCGGAGCAATTGAAGAGCGAGTTTCGGGTTTTCGTTTGCAGCTTGGAGCACTGCCACGCCTGCTTGACGGAGAATGGTTTCCCGAGTCAAGTTCGTGGTTTCAGCCGCCATGTCCGCATCACGAATACGCGATTTCGCGTTCATGAGATTTTCGCTGTAGATCCCGATCGAGTTGACCGTTGTCTGCAGACGGTTCTGGGTAGAACCGATTTTCGCTCGCAGTTCGTTTACCTTGACGATCGCGTTATCGAGCGATTCGAGGCCTTCCTGAGACGCTACGCGCTCAGTGACTTCGATTCCGCCCACTCCGAGACCATCTGCAGTAAGGTCGGTATTACCTGGATCGAATGTGATTCGATCCTTCTCGGCGATGTTGCCGGTACCAACTTGGAACTCAAGCTTTACTTCTTCGCCCGCAAGCAACTCACGGCCCATGAAGGTCGTTGTTTTCGCTACGCGAGTGATTTCACTCTTGAGCTCCTGAACTTCGAGGTTCAGCATGTTTCTTTCTCGCTCGCCCACTGTGTCGGAAGCGGATTGGATCGAAAGTTCGCGAACACGGATTAACATGTTGCTGATTTCGGTCGTTCCGCCTTCGAACACCTGGACTAGAGAGATAGCATCCTGCGCGTTTCGAGAGGCCTGGCCTAGTGATCGAATCGTCGCATTCATTTGGTCGGAAATCGCGAGTCCTGCCGGATCATCCGCTGCGCGGACAATTCGACTACCCGTTGCCAATTTCGCGACCACGTTTCCCATGCGTTCTTCGGTGTTGTTCAAGTTGCGCATAGCCGTGTTAGCGAGACTATTTGTTTGAATCGTAAAGCCCATGTACGTCCTCCTATTTTTGTCTCCGCTGGCTTTGCCTGGGCATGGCCTTCCCCCGTTGTGAAACCAAGAAAGGTCTAGGCAGTCAGCGTTTTGGCCCGTGAAGGCCTACCTCGAGTAGCGTGCTTGGCTGTGACACTTCGCATCAACCCGTGACAAAATGTCATCGACGTAGCGCGTCAATTACTTGAGAAAACAATTATGCGGTGAGTCACACGATTGTAAGGCCTTGAAAGGATTAGGTGGAGGGCCGCGAGGGCGATGCTTGAGGTAAAATAGAAATTTAAGATTGAGGCTGAGAAAGAAGGATAGGGAAAGCCCCATGGGGGGGAAGGCATTGAGCCTCCCCCCCACTTAGCCGGGACTATTCTGACCTGGGCTGAGTATTAACCGCGTAGCAACTGAAGGGCTAGTTTTGGGTTCTCGTTGGCAGCCTGGAGGACTGCAACGCCTGCCTGCCGGAGAATGGTTTCTCGAGTCAGGTTGGTGGTTTCCGCCGCCATGTCTGCGTCGCGGATACGGGACTTCGCGTTCATCAGGTTTTCGCTATAGATCCCGATCGAGTTGATCGTGGTTCCTAAACGGTTCTGAGTGGACCCGATTTTTGCTCTGAGTTCGTTGACCTGCGTGATCGCTTGGTCAAGGTTCACAAGGCCTTCTTGCGAGTTCACTTTGTCCGACACGTCGATTCCGTCTACGCCGAGCCCGGCTGCCGTCATGTCTGTGTTGCCTGGATCGAAAACGATCCGATCCTTTTCTGCGACGTTGCCTGTACCCACTTGGAATTCAAGGCGTACTTCTTGACCAGCAAGAAGCTCTCGATCCATGAACGTGGTCGTTTTGGCGACACGCGAGATTTCGCTTTTTAGCTCCTGGGCTTCGAGGTTGAGCATGGCTCTTTCTCGGTCGCCCACGGTATCGGAAGCGGCTTGAATGGAAAGTTCGCGAATACGCACAAGCATATTGCTAATTTCCGTCGTGCCGCCTTCAAAGACTTGGATCAACGAGACGGCATCTTGCGCGTTTCGTGAAGCCTGTCCGAGAGACCGGATGGTTGCGTTCATTTGGTCAGAAATCGCGAGTCCTGCCGGATCATCCGCTGCGCGGACAATTCGACTACCCGTTGCCAATTTCGCAACCACGCTTCCCATGCGTTCTTCGGTATTGTTTAAGTTTCGCATCGCAGTGTTTGCGAGGCTGTTGGTCTGAATAGTAAAGGCCATTTGGATCCTCCGAAATTCACAAGTTCCCGGTCAGGCGACGGCACCCCCCATTGGGTGTCCATCAAGGGAACTAGCTGCCTGCCGCTCAGGGAGCAGCAGGGCTTTTGCCAAAGAGCCTGCAAGAGACCTAACTCACTGCATTATCTCTGACACAGTGCATTTCGACGTGGTGCAACAAAGCCTTTAGGGAAATATAATGCACAGCATCTCAGATCGAGAAGTCATTGAGATCGTGAGTGAAAAATGCGAAATAAAAAGGCAGTCAGCGCTTCGTTCCTTGCCATCCGTGAAAAAAACCGCGTATTCTCTCCACATGAAGAAAATACTATTTACTCTCGCTCTACTGGTTTGTTCAAAAGGTTTCCCTCTTGAGTCCGTTTTTTTAGGCGCTCAGTTTGGTCAAGTGCTCTTGACCGGTGGGGCTTCAGGTTTCACCAATTCGCTGGGCTATGGCGTGGACTTAGGCTTCCGGACGAACCCGGTTTTGGACGTCACTTTACGAAGCCAGTTAAGCAGCCACTCGGGCGGGAGTGGCTTGACGCTTTGGTCAAACACGCTTTCGGCAGACTACTTGGTCGGCACGTTTTATGACATTGAAGTGTTCATCGGCGGTGGCCCCGGCGTGTACCAATTTGCTTCTTCGCCCAGCACGGTGCTTTTTGGCCTCCACGCAGAAGCGTACGGCGATCTCATTGTCAGCGACTCATTTAAAGTCGGTTTAGGCGGCCGTTTTCACGGGATACTGAACAACGCGGCCGCCACGGGCAGCTACTGGACAATCATGATGCGGGCGGGTTTTACTTTCGGCCAAGGTCACTAGAGAGCAGGGTATGAAGCAAATTCGAAGCGAAATGGCAGGTACAGTCTTGGAACTGAAAATGAAGGTGGGAGACGTTGTCAAAGCTGGACAAGAAGTCGCCGTTGTGGAGTCGATGAAAATGGAAGTCCCCCTCCTGAGCCCAACTTCCGGAGTGGTAAAGAACGTGCTGAAAAAGGCGGGCGATTTTTTGAACGAAGGGGAAGCCCTTGTCGAGCTCGAATAACCCGGCGCTCGTCCAGCTGACGGACGTCACGCTGAGGGACGGCCTTCAAATGGAAGGCAAACTCCTTTCGGTAGGCGAAAAGTTTGAGCTCCTCAAATCCATTTCGCAGTGCGGGTACTCGCGCATTGAAGTCACTAGTTTCGTAAACCCCGCGCGCATGCCTCAGTTCGCGGACGCGGACGATTTTTCGAAGCGGATCTACGGAAGTAAAGAGTTGCTGCCCCCGCTCATGGCGTTTGCTCCCAACTTAAAAGGGGCCGAAAGGGCCTTAAACTACTTGTACCCTTGGCTCAGCTGCTTTGTTTCGGTGAGCGAAAAATTCAATCAGGCCAATGTGAATGCCAGCATCGATCAAAGCCTTGCTTCGGTCGATTCCATCATTGAGCTTTGCCGCGCAAAAAAACGCCGCGTGCGGGTTTACGTTTCGACTGCGTTTGGGTGCCCCTACGAAGGGGAAGTTTCGATCGGCACTTTGACTCGTGTTCTTAGAACGGTGGCGAGTTTTGAGCCAGACGAAGTCGCGCTGGGAGATACGATTGGGGTGGCGACACCGGATCAGGTTCGGGACATTGTTTCCCGTGTGAAGGAGTACGTCCCGCTTGAAAAACTGGCGCTGCATTTTCACAATACGTACGGCCTAGGCACCGCCTGCGCTCTGACGGCGTATGGCCTGGGCGTGCGGAAATTTGATGGTTCGACTGGGGGGATCGGCGGCTGCCCCTACGCAAAAGGCGCCAGCGGCAACGTGGCAATAGAAGATTTGAACTATGCTTTCTTCCGGCAAAAAGCAGCCAATGGTTTTCTGATCAATGAAACCCAAACCGCGCTTTCCTATCTCAACAAGGAGCTTGGGCTTAGGAGCCAAAGCGCTTTGGGGATGATTTGGGAAAAGGGCGGTCAATGGTTTGGAGCGTGATTGAATGGCGTCAGTGAGCGTGTTGCTGGTTCGAAGAGAGGGCCCGGTCGTCACGGCGACGTTGAATCGCCCGGATAAACTGAACGCTTTGAATAAGGAACTTTTCGATGAGTTGAAGTCTCTTATCGATGTTTTAGAGACCGACAAGACCGTGCGCACTTTGATTTTAACCGGGGCAGGCGATAAGTCATTTTGCGTCGGCGCCGACTTAAAAGAGCGCCAGGGAATGAACGAAAAGCACATCCTTTCTCGTTTTGAGTTTGTGCACACGCTCTATCAACGGATCGAAAAACTCCCGTTTCCGGTGATTGCTGCCATTGGCGGCGCGGCCCTCGGGGGAGGACTGGAGCTTGCGCTTGCCGCAGACCTTCGAGTAGCCACGGAAAACGCCGTTTTGGGGCTGCCCGAAGTGGATCTAGCGATCATCCCCGGCAACGGCGGAACCCAAAGGCTCGCGCGCGTCGTGGGCATGGCAAGGGCAATGGAAATGGTGCTCCTTGCCCGACGTGTGGGGGCAGAGGAAGCTTTGAGGTGGGGGCTGGTGCATGCGGTGGTTCCGATGGGGTACGTCCTATCGCACGCAAAGATTTGGGCTGTGAAACTCCAGGAAGCGGGGCCGCTAGCGTTGCGCCAAGCGAAGCTTGCGATCCGTGGGGGGGTCGAACTCCCGCTGGCCAAAGCTTTGAGCTTTGAAGTGGAGTGCTACCGTCCGTTGATTTCCTCCAAAGACCGCACGGAAGGGATGAAATCCTTTTTAGAAAAGCGCAAGCCGCACTATTTGGGGGAGTGAATGGAAACCATCACGGAAACACAAAAAAGGCTCCGACAGGGAGGCCCTAAAAAGTACACGGACAAGCTTGCTGATTCGGGGAAGCTCCCGGTTCGTGAGCGCGTGGGTTTGCTCTGCGATCCAGGTAGCTTCGTAGAGGACGGTTTGTTCGCGCACTGCGACGACCCTGAATTTGCAGCCGATGGCGTAGTCACGGGCTTAGGCCTCGTGGCGGGGAAGCGCGTCGCGGTCGTAGCAAACGATTGCACTGTGAAGGCCGGCTCCTGGGGGCCTCGCACAGTCGAAAAAATTCTGCGCATGCAGGAAACGTCTGAGCGCCTTCGCATCCCCATTTTCTTTTTAGTCGACAGCGCAGGCGCGCGCCTCACGGATCAAATCCAAATGTTCCCCGGCAGGCGCGGCGCGGGCCGCATTTTTTATAACCAGGCCCGGATGTCCGGCCTGGTGCCTCAAGTGTGCGTCCTTTTTGGCCCCTCGGCCGCGGGCGGCGCCTACATCCCCGCGTTTTGCGACATAGTTATCTTAGTGGACGGCAACGCAAGCATGTACTTAGGCTCGCCGCGTATGGCGGAGTCGGTCATTGGCGAGAAAGTCACTTTGGAAGAGATGGGCGGCGCAAGAATGCACTGCTCAGTGAGCGGGTGCGGGGATTTTTTGGCGAGCTCGGAATCGGACGCGATTGCGACGGCTAAACGGTATTTGAGCTACTTGCCGCAAAATGAGCAAAGCAGCCCGCTTGCAAAAAGCCTCGCGCCTAGCCGGGGCCTTTCGGAGCTTAAAGGGCTTATCCCCGAGTCACCCACGCGTGCGTATAATATTAAAGATGCCCTCGAGACTTTCATCGATGCCGGTAGTTTTCTTGAGATCAAAGAGCTCTACGCCAAAGAAATCGTCACGGGCTTTGCGCGCATCGACGGGCGAGCTATTGGCATTATCGCAAACCAGCCGCTAGTCAAAGGCGGGGTTTTATTTGTCGAGTCCTCCGATAAAGCAGCCCGCTTTATTCAAATTTGCAGCAGCTACGGGCTGCCGTTACTTTTTGTGGCGGACGTGCCGGGCTTCATGATTGGGAGCAAAACCGAGCGCGAAGGGATGATCCGCGCAGGCGCAAAGCTCATTTACGCGCTATCGAACGCCCGAGTCCCGAAAATTTCGCTCGTGGTTCGAAAGGCTTTCGGGGCGGGCCTTTACGCAATGTCGGGGCCCTCGTTCGGGACGGACGCAGTGCTAGCGCTTCCCACCGCCCAGATTGCGGTGATGGGGGCAGAGCCTGCAGTGAACGCGGTGTACTACAACAAGATCCAGGAGCTGCCCGAAGATAAGCGAAAAGAATTTATCGCCGAGAAATGCAAAGAATACCAAAAGGACATTGATATTTTGAGACTCGCGTCGGAGCTCATCGTCGACGCTGTGATTGACTTTGATCAAGTGCGAGACGAGCTCGCAAAGCGCTTTCACTTAAGCGAGCGGCCTAAAGAAACTCTCCGGCCGCCCGGTATTTTGCCAATGTAAGCTTTAATGCAGCGAAAGCTCGCTGCCCTCGAAACGCTTGGGCACCCGGTTGAGCAACGGGAAATTCTCGCCGTCTTCGTCGCCTTCGTCTGACTCCACTTCCACTTCGACAGTGGCTTTCTTAAACCGTTCGTCCCAGGGCGCTAGGATTTCTTCCAGCCGAGGGGCGATGCCTTCTTGCGCTAAAACCACTTGGGCGAGGTTTCCCCGCGTGTGCCAGAGGTCTTGCTCGTACTCGTCGAGTTCATCGTCGTAGCCTGCTTCGATATTGGCGACCAGTTCTTTCCAGGACTGGAGGAGTTCCAGGAAGCTCGCCTCTTCGTCATCACACACTTCGCGGGTCGTGGCGTCCAGAAGCTCAAGCTCCAAGCCCTCAAACGGGTCGTCGCTTGCAAAGTAATAGGCCCAGAGCTCGGGGCTTGCTTGCGGAGTGACGGCCGAAGGGCCGCGGGCTAAATACCAAATCGGCTCCCCGCCTTCATCTGCAAGCGGGCGAACCAATTCGACCGTCGCCTCTTTGAAACGCTCATCGCTTTCTCGCATCGCTTCTTCGAGGCAATCCCGAGCCGGGTCTCCCACCCGCTGGGCGACGAGGGCTAGTAAGTGGCGAGAAATGGCGAGCTGCAGAGCGAACGCCGAAGGGGTTAAACTGCACGGCCCCTCGATAATAGAGGTCCATTCCACCCATTTGGCCAAAACGTCGGCCAGTTTCACTTCTTCGCTTAAAAGGAGCTCTTTAAAAGCATTTTCTAGTTCGGCGCTAATAGGGGCAGGGAACGTCATAAAGGCAGACCTTTCGTTAAATTCTGAAAGGCTTCTAGCATGTTTGGGCCAAAATGCACACCCCTTGGCTCGCTCGGAAGAGGGTAAAGGCGATTTCAGGGTTTTGCGGGCAGACCGTTTATGGTTACCCGTCCCTCCGTATCGCTAGTCCAGGCCGTGTAACCTTTCGCGGCATATCGCGCGCGATGCTCATAAGGTTTTTTTGCAACGGGGTTTGTTAAGGTTCGGCCCTTCCGCGCGGTCTAGTTTTTTGCTCATCCCGAGGCTCACCGCCCGCTTGGAACCCTACGCCCTTCGGCTCGAACTATGCGGGCAATGGCCCGAGGGACTTCTTCATCAAGAATTTTCTCAAAACTCTCTTTAAAGCAACAACTTCGTTTTTCTCAGAAAGCGAACATCTTGCGCAATACGTAGAGGAACACGCTCCCGTCGCGCCACAACGATGGTCCACAGGCCTTCAACAATTCCACAAAAAAAAGGGGTCGCCACCTCGCCCCAGATGCCCTACTTTAGCCCTCTGTGGAAAACCGAACGAAGCTCCTTAAAGAACTGCTGCAAAAACGGATTCTCGTCATTGATGGCGCCATGGGCACTGCCATTCAGGGCAAGGACTTGGGCCCTGAAGACTTCGGGGGCGCCGACTTAGAAGGGTGCAACGAAAACTTAAGTTTGACCCGGCCTGAGTTGATCCAAAGCATCCACGAGTCTTACCTCGCGGCGGGCTGCGATATTGTGGAAACGAATACGTTTGGCTCGACCCCCATGGTGCTCGATGAGTTTGGGCTCGGGCACAAAGCGCGTGAAATCAATGTGGCCTCTGGAGTGCTTGCGCGCAATGCGTGCGAGAAATATTCGACGCCCGAAAAGCCCCGCTTCGTTGCTGGCTCCATTGGCCCTACGACCAAAGCGATTTCCGTCACTGGCGGAGTGACTTTCGAAGAACTCGTCCTTCAGTTTCAAGAGCAAGCCCACGGCCTTTTGGAAGGCGGCGTCGACTATTTGCTTTTAGAAACCTGCCAGGACACGCGCAATGTGAAAGCAGCGTTTCTTGGGTGTGAAAACGCTATGGATGCGGTGGGACGGAAAGTCCCGCTCGCGCTTTCAGTGACCATTGAGGCGATGGGAACCATGCTGGGCGGGCAAACGATTGAGTCGCTGCTTGCTTCGGTAGCCCACAAGGACTTGCTTTACCTGGGGCTCAACTGCGCTACCGGCCCTGAGTTCATGACGGACTTTATCCGATCGCTCGCCGAAACATCGCCGTTTCCCGTTGCCTGTGTGCCCAACGCCGGGCTTCCCGATGAGAATGGGACGTACCTGGAAACACCGCACATGGTTTCCGGAGTGCTTTCTCGGTTCGTCGATCGAGGGTGGGTCAACCTCGTGGGCGGTTGTTGCGGGACCCACGAAGGGCACATTGAATCGCTTTGCCAGCTCGTTGAGGGCAAAGCCCCCCACACTTCCCATGCGCCGCTGCGATCTTTCGTTTCCGGAATCGACTTTTTGGAACTAACCGACGAAATGCGTCCGGTGATCGTGGGAGAGCGGACGAACGTCATCGGCAGCCGAAAGTTTAAAAAGCTCATTTGCGAAGAGAAGTTTGATGAAGCAAGCGACATTGCCCGGGCCCAAGTAAAAGCGGGCGCGCAAATCCTGGATGCCTGCCTTGCGAACCCCGATCGCGATGAAATGTCGGACATGCGTAAGTTTTTGGAGCTTGCCGTAAAAAAAGTCCGCGTGCCGCTCATGATCGATAGCACGGACGAAAAAGTGATTGAAATGTCGCTGACCTATTGCCAGGGCAAAGCGATCATCAATTCCATTAATTTGGAAGACGGCGAAGAGCGCTACGAAAAAGTGCTGCCTTTAGTAAAGCAGTTTGGCGCAGCCGTCGTCGTGGGAACCATTGACGATGACCCAGACCAAGGCATGGGAGTCACTCGCCAAAGAAAACTCGAAATTGCAGACCGATCGTACGCGCTCTTAACCGAAAAGTACGGCATTGCGCCTGAAGACATTTACTGGGATCCCCTCGTATTCCCCTGCGCTACGGGGGACAAGCAGTATGTGGGATCGGCGGTTGAAACCATCGAAGGCATTCGCCTGATTAAGCAAAAGTACCCGCGCACAAAAACTGTTTTAGGTATTTCGAATGTGAGCTTTGGCTTGCCCGAAGCAGGGCGTGAAGTCCTGAACTCGGTGTTTCTCTACCACTGCGTGAACGCTGGCTTAGACATGGCGATTGTGAATTCGGAAAAGCTCGAGCGTTTTGCGAGCATTCCCGAAGAAGAGCGCCTTTTAGCGGAAGACTTGCTCCATAACCGAGGGGAAGATCCTGTCGCCGCTTTCGCCGCTCACTTCCGCACTAAAAAGCCCGTGAGCAAGCTCCAAGGGGAGAAGCTCCCACTTGCGGAACGTTTGGCCCAGTACATTATTGAAGGCTCGAAAGACGGGTT
>JANPJT010000115.1:0-9353 GCA_031425635.1 Pseudomonadota bacterium | reverse complement strand
GTGATCCAAGTCATCCGCGACCTTGCTGCCCACCCTTGACACGTGCTAAACCAGCCGAATGTTCACTCGGCTTTTCATCTGTTTATTGGTTTTTGCGTTAACCGCTTGTGGCGTCGTTGGGCCGCCCGTATCTTACCTTTCCACCCACCCTGACGAGGTTGCCCACCCGCCGAAGGACGTCCCAAAACCGGAGAGGAAATAGTGCGCGTCAGCTTCCAAAAAATGCAGGGCTGCGGGAACGACTTCCTTTTAGTGGATTCCATCCGCTCTCACTCTCGCAAGTACACTGCGCCCGAAGTTCGGTTCTACTGCGATCGCCACTTTGGAGTGGGTGCCGATGGCTTGGTAGTGCTCAAAAAAGGCGAGACCACCGATGTGGAATGGGACTTTTACAACTCGGATGGATCCGAAGCCGAAATGTGCGGGAATGCCGCTCGGTGTGTCGTCCGCTACGTTTCTGAACGCTACCTTCCAGACGAAGTGGTGAGTATCCAAACCCGAGCGGGGGTCGTTCGGGGCAGGCTTCTGCCCGACAAAAAAGTCGAAGTCACTTTGTCTGAAAAAAATTTCGAGTTTGTTTATGCCGAGCATATTCTTGAAATTGATCAGAATGTTTACCAGCTGTTTTGCACAAACACCGGAGTTCCCCATGCGGTTTTGGAGGTAAAAGATCTGACCACTTTCCCGGTGGCTCGAGTGGGTCGCAGCATCCAGCAGCACGCCCTTTTCCGTAAGGAAGGGACGAACGTTACTTTTTTTCAGCGGCTTGTGGCGAACCGAATCCTTTCCACTACCTTTGAGCGAGGCGTTTGCGCGGAGACTTACGCTTGTGGAACGGGAGCTGCGGCAGCCGGTTTGGTCTTCTCAAGAGTTTACGCGGAAGCGCTCCCGATCAATATATCGGTGCCGGGGGGGGAGCTGACAATCGACTTGAGCCCCGTTTCCAAAGTGCTGCTCCTAACGGGGCCTGCCGAATATGTTTTTGAAGTGGAATTGGAAAGTGCCCCAGTCCATTTTGAACCGCCTCGCACGTACCACGAAACCCGAGGGGGCCTCACGTGAGCACCCGCGGAGTCTTCGTTGCGTCCCTGACTCCCTTCACGGAAAAAGGGGAGCTCGATCTACTGGCGCTCCAGACCCACCTTTCTTTTCTTTTGTCTGCAAAAGTACATGGGATTGTGCCGTGCGGTACGACGGGAGAAAGCCCGACCATCAAGCCAGCCGAGCGCACTGCGATCATCAAGGCGTGCGTGGAACTGAGTCGGGGGGCTTCGGTCCAAACGATGGTGGGTTGCGGAGGCAACGACACTTCTGCCGTGGTCGATTTGATCCAGGAAGCCGAAGGCCTCGGTGCCGATTCGACGCTGGTCGTGACCCCCTACTACAATAGACCGACTCAGAGCGGGCTGGTTGCACACTACGGCGCTTTGGCCGACAAAGCCGAGCGGCCGCTGTTTTTGTACCACGTGCCGGGGCGGACCCAGGTTTCTTTCAGTTTAGAAACAGTGAGAACGCTTTTCCAGCACCCCAACATTGCGGGTATTAAAGAAGCGAGCGGCCAGTACTCTTATTGGACTGGTTTAGCGGAAGTGGCTCGGGAGGCTAGAAAAACCGTTCTTGCCGGGGACGACGATGCCTTTGCAGTCATCCAGAGTTTAGGCGGCAAAGGGATCATTTCCGCTTGCGCGAACTTGGTCCCGGGAGCGTTTGTGAAGCTTTTTGACGCGATGGAGGAAGGCAGTTGGGAGAAGGCCTTTAAACTGCAGCAAGCCCTCATTCCCCTGGTCCGTGCGCTGTTTGCCGAAACTAGCCCGGCGCCTTTGAAGTACGCCTTTTCACGAGGCGGGAAGATGGCAAATCGGTTAAGGCTCCCCCTCGTCCCCGTATCGGCGGCGACTGAAGCGCTGATTGAAAAAGCGCTGTCCGCTTTTGAAGGGGCCGAACGTTGATTTATAAAGTAGGGATCCTTGGAACGGGTAAAGTGGGGAAAGAGATCGCGTCACTCCTCTCCGACGGCTTTGTGCTGGGGGAAGACCGGTTTGAGCTTTCGGATGCGATATCAGAAAGCGGGAGCTTGCAAAGCATCGAGGGGATACCGGTCCGCCAGTGGGGCGAGCCGGAAAGGGAACCCGTCCATCTATGGATCGACTTTAGTCGCCCCGAGGGGACGCTGCGGCTCCTTGAGCAAGTGTCGACTCCCGTCCTGATCGGGACGACCGGTTTCACGCCGGAACAGTTGCTGCGTGTCCAAGAGTATTCGACTCGGTTTCCAGTGCTGCTTGCTCCGAATACAAGTCCGGGAATGAAATCCGTTTTGCGGATGGCAAAAGAATCCGCCGATCTCCATGCATTGGGCTTTGCGAGCGTTTTAGAAGAAGACCACCACCGCTTCAAAGTCGACGCGCCTAGCGGAAGCGCTAAACGGATTTTATCGCTTTTGGAAGACGTTGGGTTTCAGAACACCCAAGTGCATTCCACCCGCGCGGGATCGCTTGTCGGAACGCACACGGTCCGGTGGATTGGAGAAGGGGAAGAAATCCTCCTTCAGCACCGAGTCACCGAACGAAGTGTTTTTGCGAAAGGCGCGATTTGGGGGGCGCAGTTCCTCATGAAGCAAACAAAAGCCAAGCTATATTCTTTCGAAGAGGTAAATACATGAGTCAGTTCGCCCAAGCCGATCGGTTGCTTTCGCTCCCTCCCTACATCTTCAGTGAGCTCAATGCCATGAAGTTAGACGCCCAAAAGAGAGGGATTGCGCTGACTAGCCTGGCAATCGGCGACCCCGACAAACCGACCCCTGAAACGATTGTTCGTTGGATAAAGGAAGCGTCTGAGAGGCCCGAAAACCACGCCTACTCTTCCTACGAGGGCACGTTCGCATTTCGCCAGGCCGTTGCAGTATGGATGCAGAGCCGTTTTGGTGCCTCGCTCGATCCAGCCTCTGAAGTGATTGCCTTGATTGGTTCGAAAGAGGGGATCGCCCACTTTCCCGTCGCGTTCTGTAACCCTGGCGACAAGTGCCTTTACCCTTCGCCCGGGTACCCGGTTTTCGAAACCTCGATTCGACTAGGGGGGGGAGAAGCCATCCCTGTGCCTTTAGCCATAGAGTCGGGCTTTCTGCCCGATCTGAATCAGCTAGAAGATCTTTTTCGGCAACACCAGCCAAAGTACCTAGTGCTGAATTTTCCGGCGAATCCCACCTCGGCGACCGTGACGCTGGAACTGCTCGCGGAAATCGTTGGCCTTGCAAAAAAGCACCACGTCATACTGCTATCGGATAACGCGTACAGCGAAATTTATTACGACTCGGCTAAGAAGCCGCCCAGCATCTTACAGGTTCCGGGGGCAAAGGACGTGGCCATTGAGCTGCACTCGTTTTCAAAGTCGTACAACATGACAGGGTGGAGGCTCGGGTTTGCGGCGGGAAACCCGGCGCTCATTGCGGGCCTTTTGCGGGCCAAAACGAATATCGACTCGGGGCCTTTGCTCGCGGTGCAAGACGCGTGCACGCGCGTGCTGGCCCAAAGCGAAACCTTCTCTGAGCCTATCCGAGAAACCTACCGGCTTCGCAGGACGGCGCTGCTCTCAGGTTTAAAAGATCTTGGGATCGAGTTCTTTCAGCCGGAAGCCACTTTTTTTGTGTGGGCGCGGGTGCCTAAAGGGCGCAAGTCGATGGACTTTACGAAACACATGATTGAAAAAGCCGGCGTGGTAGTGACTCCCGGAGTAGGTTTTGGGGCCCATGGCGAGGGGTATTTCCGTTTAGCGCTCACTATCGATCCCCCCGAAATTGCAGTGGCGCTTGGAAAAATGGAGCGCGCTTTGAAAGAGCTGCTTTGAGATCTCGAGCGAACCGGCGGTAATCGGAAGACCCGCCACGCCTTGAAAGCGCACAGAACCTACTTTATCGTAGTCCGTTATGGAATCTGTGCTTCTGGTCGACGACGAAAAAGACAACCTCGAGGCGCTCCAACGCCTTTTGCGCTCTGAGTTTGACGTCACGATCACAGAATCGGGCATCGAAGCGCTCAAGTTGGTGCAGGCTAAAGAGTTCGCAGTCATTGTTTCCGACCAAAGAATGCCTGAAATTTCGGGGGTGGATCTTTTGGAGAAGGTAAAGCAGCTTCGCCCTCACATGGTGCGCATCCTGCTTACGGGCTACACGGAAGTTGAGTCGGTGATCGGTGCAATCAACCGTGGAAGCATTTACCGCTACATTGCAAAGCCTTGGGATCCGGAAGATTTCAAGATTTCGCTAAGGCAGGCGGCCGAGTCTTACCGCTTGAAAAAAGACTTAGACCAAAAAAACCGAGACCTGTCCGAATCGAACGAATCTCTCAAACTCGCTTTTGAGCGGCTTCAGCTTTTAGATCGCGCAAAGGCCCGGTTTCTTTCACTCGTTTCCCACGAACTCAATACGCCCTTGACCGCAGTGAACGGTTTCGTCTCGCTCCTAGGAGAAAGCAAAGCGAGTTTCGATCCGGATATCCAACGCGCCGTTTCTTCTCTCTCCAGCGCGTCCGATAGGCTGGGCGAAATTGTGAGCGAAGTGCTTCTTTATGTGCAACTGGAAGCCGATGCCGACTGGACTGCAGGGGACTTTGATTGGGGCAAAGAGTTGCTCGCTGCTGCGGCCGAATTGGAAAACGTGCGGCAAAAGAAACAAGTGGAGATCACGGTTCAAGCGAAGCCAGGGTTGATGAGCCCCGCAGCAGGGCTCAAAACCCGCGTGGCCCTGCAAAAGCTCTTAGGCGAAGCGTTGCGGAGGTCGAAGCCTTCAGAAACCATTGCGGTGGTGCTCCAGAAAAACTCGGGCGTTTTATCGCTCCGGATTACTTGGAAAGGCACTCCCATCGAAGCGCTCAATGCGTTTGAGCCGGGCGGAAAAGAAGCGCACCACCACCGAAACCTCGCGTTGGGGTTGTCGATTGCCCGTTTCATTGCAGAGCGCCAAGGAGGGGCTTTGGTCGCCGAATCGTCGCCACTTCACGGCACGCTGCACTTGACGCTGCCCTCCATGGCGGCCGAAAAGGCGGATACGAACTGATCCAGCGCGTAATGGCGCTCCACTCGAGTTCGGGCATTTTCACCAAGCTCAGCACAGAGAGCTCGGTTCTGTTTGAGCCTGGAAATCCAGTGAAGGGCGCTAGCCACGTCTCCCTTGGGGTAAATAAAACCCGTTTCGCCATGCAAAGTAAGATCGCCTGCTACCCCGCAAGTATCGCTGATCACTGCGGCAAGCCCGCAAGCAGCCGCTTCGTTCACCACCAAGCCCCAGGTTTCGTACTCCGAAGGGACAAAGAGAACGTCGGAACCGTAATAAGCGTCTCGGGTTCCGGCTTGGTTCTGAAAACCAGCCCACACCATGCCCGGGATATTGCCGCGCTTGAGCGACTCTTCGAGCGGGCCGTTTCCCACGATGACGGAATACGTACCAGGAACAAGTGCTAACGTTTTTTGCACTTCGAGGACATCTTGGGGGCGTTTTCGTTCAAATAGCCTGCCCACGAAAAGAACCACGAATGCGGAGTCGGGGATCCCCCATTGAGCTCTCCACGCCTTGCGAGTGCTTTGCACCGTTTCTTTGGGCTGTTTGAAAAACGCGAGATCCACGCAGTACCTGGCCGGGATAAGCCTGGTTTCGCAAATGCCGAGGCTTCGGTAGTAAGAGTGGTTCTTGGTTCCAATAGGGATGAAGTACCGCACTCCTGCGAAAAAAAACTTTCGCAAAGGGGCTTTGATGAGGCGCCTGAAAGACCACGGGCCGCTGTGAAAGGTTTCCCCAATAAAGATAAGCGGGATCCGTAGGCGACTGCACAAGAGCCTTACTATCCAATGCTCTGGAAGGTAGTAGCCGTAAACAGCGACTTGTTTCGGCTTCTCTAGTTTCAAAATCCGAGCGATTTCGTTCCACTTTTGTTTGAGGCTGAGGCCTTTGGTATGGATGACTTTATTGGGAAAGCCTTCGTTTAAAGGCAGGCCCCAGTTTTGAGCAGGGATCTTTCCGACTTCGTGGAACCACCACGAATGAGGATCGAACCGGTCATTGAAAAAGTAGACCTTTAAAGCGGGGTTTTTTTTAAAAAGGGACTGGAATAAGGGGCTTCGGTACTGGATGGGGTGGGTATCAAAAATCAATAAGCCGCTCATTGCGTCTACTCTATACAAAGTCGAAGCAACTTTGTAGACTCCGAAAACTATGGGAACCCATCCGCTCGATCTGGCGAACTATATTCTGATCCTGTTAGGCTTTGTGCTCGTTGGAGCCGGTCCCTACATTGCCTACCGAACTTTAAAAGACATCGATTCCAAGAAAAAAGCAGGCGAAAAGTTGACCCTCCAACAAGGCGGAAGCCACGCCCTCAATTTTGTCATTGCCATTTTGTTTCTGTTTGCAGGGGTCTTGTTTGTAGTCAATAACTTGAAGGGCAACCCGCTAGCATAAGGTGGTTTATGGCGAACGATGAAAACGTTAAATCAGGCGAGGGTTTTGTAGCAAAAGACGCTCCGGATCAAGGCCCGCTCAGAACCGACAGCGTCGACTTTGCGACGTTTGTTTTCTCCATAGCGACAGGCGCTTTTATTGGTTTGGGGCTCACGCCAGATCCTTCCACCGGCAAAACCGAAAAAAATATCCCCATGGCTCGGCAAAACATCGAGCTTTTGGCGCTTTTGCGCGAGAAAACGAAAGGGAACTTGTCGGCAGATGAGACAAAGCTTCTTGAGGGAATGCTCGCTGAAGCTAGAATGTGCTTTGTGAAAGAAACCTCTAAAAGCTAAACCCTTCGGGCAAATCTTTGAAAGAGCTTGTCCCATTCCTGAAAAAAAACGCTCGGTTCTTACTCACTACCCATGATTTTCCGGATGGAGATGGTCTGGGATCTCAGATGGCGTTGCACTTTGCGCTTCGACAGTTAGGAAAAACTACTTTCCTCATCAACCCAGGACCGACTCCAGAAAAATACGCGCTCGTCGATCCCAGAAACGAGATCGAAGTTTTCAGCCCGGGCAAGTCCCTTCCGAAGGTCGACGCGGTTTTAATCTTCGACACGAACGAACTTTCGATGATGGGACCCCTGGCAGTCCCCCTTCAGTCGCTGTCTGTTCCCCTTTCGTTTATTGACCACCACGTGCCCTCTTCCGAGCTTACTCCGATCAGCTACGCGGACCCTACGAAAGCGGCCACTTCAGAATTGGTGTATGAGCTTATGGAGAAACTCGGAGCACCGTTGAGTTTCGAATCTGCGCTGGGCCTCTATGTGGCAGTGACCACGGACACCGGCGGGTTTCGGTACGCTCGCACGAGCCCTTACACCCACCGCATGGTGGCTTCTTTGATCGAAAAGGGAGTGGCTCCGGAAGAAGTGCAAAGATCCATTTACGCGCGGGAAACTCTCGCCAAGCTTAAGCTCCTTGGGCACACGCTTGAAGCCACCCAGCTTTCCGAAGGGGGAGCGATTGCCTGGGTAACGATTTCGCTCGCCGATCGCCTTCGCTACGGGGCAACCGTCGAAGACACTGAGTCATTCCTCGGCCTTTTAGGAAACCTACAGGGAGTTCGAATGGCGCTTCTCTTTCGAGAAGAAGAAGGCGGTAAAGTGAAGCTCAGCGCCAGAGGCTACGACGGCATGGAAGTGCTAGGGCTTGCGAGCGTCTACGGCGGCGGGGGGCACCGTTTTTCAGCGGGCGCTCGAGTGGAAGGCACGCTCATGGCGGTAGCGAGTCAAGTCGTGTCCTCGGCGAAACAGCTCTCACTAAAGTGAGAATTTCTACAGTTTTGGCCTTAACCGACCGATTTTCTCACTATAGTGAGAAAATCCTAGATTCCAGACAATGAGCAGGGTATTCTCACTATAGTGAGAATCGAGGTAAGGAATGAACGAAGAGACCGTTAAGAGCGAGGCTGCGCTAGGAAAAATACTTAAGAGCCGCCGTAACGAGCTGGAAATCACCCAAAAAGAACTCGCGGATTACTGCAACCTTTCCCACAACGGGATCAGCCAAATCGAAGTGGGCGAAAAAAGCCTTCGCCTTTCCACCCTTTTGAAGCTCGGAAAGATCCTAGGCTTCAAAGTAGTGCTGAAGATGGAGAACGGATGAAGCAGCTCTATGCCTTTTTTGAGAGCAAGCGGGTGGGAGTTCTCACGAAAGATGATGAAGAGGTTTACTCGTTCGAGTACGAGAAATCCTGGCGCGAAGATCCGAATACTTTTCCCATCAGTCTTTCAATGCCCCTAGACCAGGAAAAGTTCGGGAACAAGGTGACGCTTTCGTTCTTCGAGAACTTGCTACCCGAGGGGGAGGTTAGGAAAGAGCTGGAAGCAGCCCACAAAATAACCGGAGTATTCGACTTTCTTGCGGCGTTTGGCCGCGACTGCGCGGGCGCGATTACTTTAGCGGATCAACCGAACTACAAAGCGCCTTCCGGTCCAACGGCTCTCGTGCCCATTGAAATGAAAAAGATCCACCAGGCAATCGAGGAAAACCTCTCGGTTGCGGAAGTGATCTCCGATTCGAGCCCCGGGTATTTATCGTTGGCTGGTGCTCAGGACAAGTTCCCGGCAGTATTCAAAGATGGGAAGTTCTACCTCCCCAAGAGTGGCCACCCCACTACTCACATCGTAAAAGTCCCCATCTGGCGGTACGGCGTGAAGGAATCCGTATACAACGAGCATTACTGCATGGAGCTTGCGCGGGCGGTGGGCCTGGAAGTCCCGAGCTGCCAAGTCGTCGACGGAGATCATCCCCTCTTCGTCATCGAGCGCTACGATAGGCAACTGAATAAAGCCGATGGCTCCACGCGCCGTATTCACCAGCAGGATTTTTGTCAGGCCCAAGGATTTTCAAGTGGGTACAAATACGAAACCAAGGGAGGCCCCAGTCTTAAGCAAGACTACGAATTTCTTATCCAACATATTCCACCCACGTTCCGACTTCGGAGTATGGAGCGGCTTCTGGATTGGGTTTGCTTCAACCTGCTCATTGGCAATAACGACTCCCATTCCAAGAATATTTCTCTCCTCTTGTACAAGAATAACAAGTACCAGCTGGCTCCTTTCTACGACCTTATGTCGACGGCCATCTACCCGAAGCTTGGGGGCAGTTTTTCGTTTCGCATTGGAGACCGGGACGAATTCTCAAAGATTGGAAAGAAGCAGATCGAGCAACTTGAAGATCAGTTAGGGCTGAAGCGAGACGTATTCAGAAAGCGGTTGCAGGCAATGGCCCACAAAGTAACGAAAGAATACGAGCCGGTTGCGGAGCGGATTCACGGGCAATGTCCGGCCGCCAAGATCCCAAAACGAATTAACGACTTGATCAACACCAGAGTCAAAAGCCTGAAGTTCCAAAAC
>JANPJT010000114.1:0-15260 GCA_031425635.1 Pseudomonadota bacterium | reverse complement strand
CGAAACGCGCTTTTTCGACGTTCAAAATCTTTCCCTTGAGCGGGAGGATGGCCTGGTTTTTTCGGTCTCTAGCCTGTTTAGCTGAACCGCCTGCAGAATCCCCTTCGACTAAGTAGAGTTCACAAAGAGCGGGGTCACGCTCCTGGCAATCGGCCATTTTTCCTGGCAAGCCGCCTAGGTCCAAAGCGGACTTGCGCCGTGTGAGATCGCGGGCTTTACGCGCTGCGACTCTAGCCCGCGCCCCTTCAATCGCCTTTGCCGCCACTTTCTTCGCCTCGCCTGGATTTTCTTCCAGGAAGATCAGAAAGCGCTCATTGACGAGATTCTCGACCAGCCCTTTGACTTCCGAGTTACCGAGTTTGGTCTTCGTCTGGCCTTCAAATTGTGGATTGGGAATCTTAACGCTGATTACTGCGGTTAATCCCTCGCGAATATCCTCTCCCATCAAACTCTCTTTAAAGTCGCGGTTGAGGTTATTGGTCTCAATGTAACGGTTTACGCAGCGAGTGAGGGCTGTCTTCAGGCCCGCTAAATGGGTGCCACCTTCAAAAGTATTGATGTTGTTTGCAAAAGTGGAAATGGTTTCTTTGTACCCGTCGTTCCACTGCATCGCTACTTCCAAGTACATTCCCTTGGTTTCGGCATAGAGGTAAATGACGTCTTTATGCAGCTTGGTTTTCGCTTTATTCATGAACTCGACGAAGGACTTGAGGCCCCCTTCGGCGAAAAATTCCTGAGTCTTTTCCGTTCGCTCGTCGGTGAGAGTGATTCGAATGCCGCTATTTAAAAACGAAAGTTCTCTGAGCCGGTTCGCAACCGTATCGTAGTTGTACTCAAGCACTTCAAAAATCGTGGTGTCCGGCTTGAAGATGATGCGCGTTCCAGTGCGTTCTGTTTTCCCGGTCTCTTGCAAAGAGCCCTGGGGGTTGCCGCAGGCGAATTTTTGCAAAAAAACTTTCCCTTGTCGCCGGACTTCCGCCGTCAGGTTCTCGCTGAGCGCATTCACGACGGAAACACCCACTCCATGTAGCCCGCCGGAAACTTTGTACGCGTTGTTATTAAACTTGCCGCCGGCATGTAGCTTCGTCAAAACAACTTCTAAGGCGGAAACACCCTCGGTGGGGTGGATGTCGACGGGAATCCCTCGGCCATCATCCTCTACCGTGATCGAATTATCCAAGTGTATAAACACAGAAATGTTTTTACAATGGCCCGCCATCGCTTCATCGATGGAGTTGTCGACAATTTCCCAAATTAAGTGGTGAAGCCCCCGGACTCCGGTGTCTCCAATATACATCCCTGGACGTTTTCGAACGGCTTCAAGCCCTTCTAAAACTTGGATCGAAGAAGCGCCATAGGCAGCAGGTTGCGTTACGTCATTGTCATTTGGCATTGAGATTTAAACTCCAAAAAGCTCTAAAAAATCAGATCCGCATCGGCATCACCACGCTCGTATGGTTCGCGCCTTGGAGGGAGCGAATCACGCCGGGGTTCTGCTTTCCTTTGAGTTCCAAGAGGACTTTTTCACCCTCGATGGTGGAAACCGCGTCAATCAAGTAACGCGAATTGAAACCTATCTTAAGTTCTTCGCCTTCGTAATCGACGCTAATTTCCTCTTTTGCATCTCCCAGCTCAGGGCTTTGGCTGGTGAGTTGGAGCACTCCCGAACTGAGGCTCAGCGTGACGCTTCGGGATTTATCAGAAGACATTAAAGAAATACGTTTTAACGAAGACAAAAAGCTATCGCGATCCAAGGAAATCGATTGGGTCGCATTCTCCGGGATAATCCGACGGTAATCGGCGTACTTCCCTTCGATTAACCGCATTGATAAAAAAATATTCTCACGCTTAACAAAAAGCATCCGCCCCTTGATAGTGACAAAAAAATCTTCTTTTCCTTCGGAAAGGAGCCTTCGGAGTTCGTTCAGGCCTTTGCGAGGGACAATGACGCCGTCTTTGAAGAGGACCCAAGCCGATTCATCGAAAAGCGCTTCGGGGTTGTCGACGAGCGAAAGCCGGTGCGCGTCAGTAGCGACCATTCGGAAAACGCGTTTTCCACTTTCATCTCGGGTTTCGAAGTACACGCCATTCAAGTGATAACGCGCCTCGTCAGTAGACGCGGCGTATAAAGTTTTGTCGAGCATGGCAACAACGGCTGTGCCGTTCATTCGGACGAAAGCTTGGGCTTCTTCCGAGCTAAAACTCGGCATTTCAGGGAAATCTTCCGCCGGTAGCCCCACAATATTGAAAAGTGACTTACCCGATCGGATCTCCAAACGGTTGTTTTCGCGCGTTTGAAAATGGATGCTGGTCTCTGGAAGTTCCCGAACAATGTCTAGAAGGCCTCTGGCGCGGACCGTAATGGCCCCCACTTCGTCCACGCTGTCGGCAGGGAGCAGACTCTGGATACCGACTTCTAAGTCCGTAGCGGACAACGAGAGCGATTTGGAGTCGGTTTTCAAAAGAGCGTTGGAAAGTATCGGCATAGTGGTTCTACGCTCGACCACATTCTGTACACGTTGGAGTCCTACTAACAATTGCGTCTTAGAGATGGAAAACTTCATTCCGTTCCTCGGATGGCTTAACAGTAAAATTCTTCTTCTTATAGTCTATATAGATCTTTATTAGTAGTAGTAATTAGCACTGTTGAAATGTTAACAACTCACCTAACTCCCCGAAATTGAACATTTTATCCTGTGGATAAACCTGTGGATAACCCTGTGGATAACTTTGCCCTGCCTGTGGATAAGTAGTTATCAACAAGTTATCAACACTGTTTCAACAACCTATCAACATACTTATCAACAAAGTTATCAACAACGCAAAGCATTGGGACAAAATGCCCCATTTCGATGGGACATGTGTCGCAGTGCAATGGGACATTTTGCCCCATCGTTAAAAAATGGGACATTTTGTCCCATTTCGGCATTTTGAATGGGACATTTTGTCCCATTTTCAGTGTATGCGTGTCAAAAAAATTACATACACCGGATGTGTTGATAGAATTAACGTGGTGCGTTAGGCGGGTGGGCGGCCAATTTGGTTGAATGCGGCGCGTTAGAAAACAGAGGCAATACGCCGCGTTAGTTTCGGCTGCGGGTCTTTGAAAGTAGGCGCAGGATTTCCAGGTAGAGCCAAACTAAAGTCACCATAAGGCCAAACGCAGCGTACCATTCCATGTACTTAGGGGCGCCGTTGCGCTCCCCTTCTTCAATGAAGTCGAAATCTAGAACGAGGTTGAGGGCGGCAATAGCGACAACAAAGGTGCTGAATGCAATGCCGTACACGCCACTGCTATGGATTAAAGGCAGGTCCACTCCGGCAAAAGAAAGCAAGAAGCTCGCGAAGTAAAAAAGCGCAATCGCGCCGGTGGCAGCAAAAATGCCTAGCTGTAAATTCGCAGTCGCGCGGATCAGCCCGGAGCGGTAAGCGGCCAAAAGGCAGAAAAGAGTACCGAACGTTAAGCTCACTGCCTGAATGACGATGCCGGGGAAAGCCACTTCTAACCTCGCCGACACGTTGCCAAGCAGAACCCCTTCCAGTACCGCGTACACGGGAGCCAAATAAGGCGCCCAGGTCTTCTTCACGATGACCGCTACAGCCACAACAAAAGCGGAAAGCGTTAAGGCAATCATTTCGGCGGGGCTTGCCAGTCCATTTTCGTAAGCGCCTGCGACAAGCGCGAGTAAGAGGAGGAGTGTTTTGTTGACTGTGCCCGAGACAGTCATGGCCGAATCGGTACGAGCGAAGTTTCTAAACGTATTTGAGGAAAGGGCCGGGTTGCCTGAACGCATGGTGTTCTATCGGCAAGCCCTGACGGTTCTTTAGCTTTACCGGATCAAGCTTTCGATGGTCGTCGTCGCTTTCAAAATTTCGGGGTCGGTGCGCAGAAGATCCCCTATTCTTTGAACCCCGTGAAGAATGGTCGTGTGGTCTTTGCCTCCCATAAACTTTCCGATTTCGGGGTAAGACATGAGTAGGTGCCGACGCATTAGGTACATGCAAATCTGTCGAGGGACGCTGATTTTTTTATTCCGTTTATCAGAGCGAATGTCTGTGGTTCGGATATTAAACTGCAAAGCAACGAGCTTCAAAATGGCGTCCGCAGTCAGCTCGTGCTTCATTCGGGGGGAAATGTCCTTGAGGGTTTTGCGGGCCAGTTCCTCGGAAATCGGAACCCCCATCAGGGCAGCGTACGCTTGAAGTCGGTGAAGGGAGCCTTCCAGTTCTCTAATGTTAGAAGTGATATGGTTTGCGATATAGGAAGCCACTCCGTCGGGCAGTTCAATGCCTTCTTTTTCGGCTTTGTTCTTCAGGATCGCAATCCGAGTCTCCACTTCAGGGGGTTGAACATCTGCAACCAAACCCCATTCAAAGCGGGTTTTTAAGCGGTTTTCCAGGCCAGTAATATCTTTTGGGTACTTGTCAGAAGTAATGACAATTTGTTTCCGCGCTTCATGCAGGTAATTAAAAGTGTAAAAAAACTCTTCTTGAGTGCGCTCTTTCCCCGCCAAAAAATGCACGTCATCAATCAGGAGAACGTCGCACTGGGTGCGGTATTTTTCCCGGAAGTCGCGCATTCGATCGGTTCGGATGGCTTGAATGAGCTCGTTGGTAAAGCTTTCGCTCGTCAGAAAAAGGATTCGGATCCGAGGATCGGCCTCGTGCAAAGAATAACCGAGCGCGCGAAGCAAGTGTGTTTTTCCGAGCCCCGCCCCTCCAAAAATAAAGAGAGGGTTGTAGCAGAGGCCCGGCTGCCTCGAAACGGCCTGGCACGCAGCGTGCGCAAACTGGTTCGACGACCCGGTAACAAAGCTTTCAAAGGTGTGCTGCTTGCTAAAAGGGTTTGAGTTGGACCATTTAAAATCGATAGCTTCCTGCGGGCCTGGCCCCTCGGCGGGTGCTTGTACCAAAAGCTCAACCCTCGTCAGCGGAAGCTGAAAATCGCGCAGGACTTCTTGCAGCGCTGGCAGGCACTTTTGCTCAAACGTTTCTTTGGAAAAAAGGTCGCGGAAGCGTATTTCCAACAGATCCGGAGAACTGCCTTCAAAAGGGGTCTCCTCTACTAAGGAGTGGTAAATGTGGGGGGCGAGATAGGCTTTCAACTTTCCCCGCACCCTATCCCAGACTGTATCTTCCATTTGTTATGCGTAGGAGCTAAAAACCTTGCTGCCGTTGTAAGGGACAAAGAGGTAACAAAGCGCTAGGTCTTTGGCAACGAGAGTCCCAGCCCCCGACGAGCTGAACCCAATTGACTTCGCCGCGCATTCCGACTATCTCTCGACCTCTTAAAGATTTGTAAGGAAAAGCGATGAAAAGAACTTACCAACCTAGCCGCGTAAAACGAAAACGGACCCACGGGTTCCGAAGCCGAATGCTCCGTAAGGATGGCCGGCTCGTGCTCTCTAGGCGCCGCCGAAAAGGCCGTAAGCGCCTGGTTGTCACTGTCGGCGAAAAATGATTCTCCCACAGGCCCCCTATCAGGGCTTGGTCCAGGCTCCTTCGGCAGCTTTTCCAAAGGCAGCCCGTCTTTTAAAGCACCGAGAATTTTATTTTAATCGCTGTTTGCGCTTCCAGACTGAGCACTTTCGCTTCTTCTACAGCACTTCGGGGACTGGCCGCATGGGCGTCTCTTTGTCCAAAAAAGTGATGAAAACAGCCGTTGCCCGAAACCGAGTTCGAAGGCTCCTGCGAGAAGTCTTCCGGCAGGAGCGAAACCGAATCGGGCGAGTCGATGTGCACGTGGTGGGTCGGGAAGTTTTAAAAGGCGACTGGCCAGGGCTGGATAAAAAAGCCGTGGAAAAGGAGTTCTTGCGTTGGGAAGAATCCATATTGCAGCCCAATGTTTGAGCCGAGCCGTGCACGCAGTCACTGGGAATGAGCCGTGCTGCCGCTTTGAGCCAAGTTGTTCCCATTATGCGGAAGAAGCGGTAGACCGGTTCGGTTTGATTCGGGGATTGGGACTTTTTTTAGTCAGGCTCTGGCGATGTCGTCCAGGCGGAGGCGCGGGCTTCGATCCCGTGCCCCCAAAAGTGAGGGTTTAGTGGCCAATCGTACGTGGTTAGCAGTGGTTCTTTGTTGTGTTGTCTGGTTCGTCTACGAACGTTGGTTTGCGCCGCCCCTCCTCCAGAAGCCTGGGGTGACTCAGTCAACCTTGGTAGAAGGCAATCAGGCGACCGAATCGTCTTTGGAAGTTAAGCCGGAAGCACGCGGTGTTTTCGCAGTGAAACCGACTTTAGAGGATTCACTCCGCCTCGCAAACTCGGATCGCGAGGTTTCTCTGAGTGAACTGGGAGGGAGTGTTAAAAGCATTTCGCTTTCCAACTACCATCAGACTCTCAAAAAGGATTCCCCTCACATACAAAGTATCGACAGCTCGACGATGCAGCACTCTCTCGGTGCGTTTTTCACGGATCCAGGGCTGTCGGATTTTGGATTTGGGCGTTTTGTTGGAACGGCAAAACCGGGAACCGTAGCCTTTGAAAAAAGCCTTTCTGGGGTGCGGTTAGTAAAGCAGTACTCAGCATCCGAAACAGGGTTTTTCGTCGATCAAAAGATCGAGCTGACGTTCCCCGAAGGAACCAAGCGCGATTTCGGTTTCCTATGGGTGCCACTGGGTGGGAACGGGCTGACTGCTAACCACGAGGATCCGCTTCGCTCTTGGGAAGCAATCAGCTATCAAAATGAGACTGTCACTCGAAAGAAAATGGAAGACATTGCCCAGGGGTCTACGGTCCTTCAGGGCACCACTCAATGGATCGCCTTTGGAAACCGCTATTTTTCCACCGCGGTGGTTAACCAATCGGACGTCAATCCCGACGTTGTTTTTGAAAAGAACGATGGTTTTACGGGGGTTTACCTGCGCTTTCCGTTGGTCCTCAAGGAAGGCCAAAAAACGAGCGTCTTTAAGTTTCGGATTTTTTCCGGGCCAAAAGAGTACTCTGAGCTCAGCCAGGTTTCGGGTCTAAAGCAGCTGATTGACTACGGGATGTTTTCTTTTCTCGCTTACCCCCTTCTGGAGCTGCTCCGGTTTTTTAATAAGTTCGTGAATAACTACGGGGTGGCGATCATTTTGCTCACTTTAGTCGTGAGGATTTTGTTTTACCCTCTTTCGCTGAAAAGCTTTCGTTCGATGAAAGGGATGCAAGCATTGCAGCCCCAACTCGCGGCGCTCAAAGAAAAGTATAAAGACGACTCGGCAAAGTTCGCCCAAGAGCAGATGGCGCTTTTCCGTGCGCACAAGGTGAACCCCGCCGGAGGGTGCTTGCCCATCTTAGTTCAACTCCCGGTGTTCATCGCCCTTTACGCAGTGCTTCAAAACTCGATTGAGCTGTTCCACGCACCTTTCTTTGGTTGGGTAAACGATCTTTCTTCGAAGGACCCCTTCTATGTTTTTCCCGTTTTGATGGGGGCTTCCATGTTTGTGCAGCAGAAAATGACGCCTGCGGTCGGGATGGACCCGATGCAGCAAAAAATCATGCTTTTGATGCCCGTCATTTTTTCGGTCGTCATGTTTAACCTCCCGTCGGGGCTAACGGCGTACATTTTTCTCAGCACTTTGCTGGGGATCTTGCAGCAAGTGATGATGAACCGCGAGCGAACCGGCGCGCTCGCGACAGCTCCTACGAGCAAGTGAGTGGCTGTTGTTGACAGGAAGTCGCTGAGCTTTGAGGACACGATCTTTGCTCTGGCGAGCGGCCCTTTGCCTTCGGCGGTTGCAATTTATCGAGTATCGGGACGCGGCGCGTTACCCTGGGCTTCGAAGCATTTCCTCGCTTCCTCTGGCAGCAAAGTAGATGCCCGGGGCATGTTTTACGGCGCCCTTATTGACGCGGCTGGCCAAGAAGTGGATCAGGTCCTCCTCCTCAGTTTTTTAGGGCCCCATTCGTTTACGGGCGAAAACGTGGTTGAAGTCCAATGCCACGGCTCTTTAGCAGTCGCAGAGAAGCTGGAACGCCTCTTCCTAGCTCAGGGCTTGCGGCCCGCCGTTCGAGGGGAGTTTTCTTACCGCGCTTTTCACTACGGCAAAATGGACTTGGGCGGAATGGCGAAACTAGGAGATGTCTTCGCCGCAAGGAGCGGCCACGATTTGGAGCGGGTTTACCAAAGGCGCGACGCAGCCCTTCAGTCAGAAGTCAGCAAAGTCCGCGAGCACCTGGTTCGCCTCCAAGCCATTCTAGACACTGCAGTCGATTTTTCGGAAGAGTATGCCAGCGTCGTGGAGTCGGCGAAAAGCCCTTTAGTCCATGCTCGGGATCTGTGCCGGGCGGTGGCTGGACGGTATGAAGTTTTTAAACAAGGGGGGCAAACCCCGCGCCTTGTTTTGGCCGGGGCCCCCAACGCCGGGAAGTCTTCTTTGTTCAATGCGCTGCTTTGCCGGTACCGGGCGATTGTAAACGCTGAGCCGGGAACGACCCGCGATGCGATCGAGGAGGACGTCGAGATTAACGGCAGGCGGTGGAAACTGGTGGATACCGCGGGTTTTCGGGATGCCGGTTCAGAAACCGAAAAGCAGGGCATTGACTTAGGGGCCGACTATTTGGAGTCGGCAAGTTTCTGGGTTTTAGTGGTCGACGGAACCGTCGGGTTGACCGATGCGGAGGCCCACTTACTGAAGGCTTACGGAGACCTCCCTCACCTCGTGGTTTGGAACAAAAGGGACCTCCCTGGTTTCTGTTCCTCCGACGTCGCAGACGCAGAAACCTCTGCGTTGGACAGCGAGTCCGTGCAAGAACTTTCTCTCCTCCTTTCCAAACGAGCCCTCCCACCCCCGGAAGCATCTCGGGCGCTCCCGACTTCATTTCAGGCAAAACGGCTTCTCACGGCCGCCACCGCTTTGGACAGCTTGCTCGCTGACCTGTCAAACGGGGTGGTTCCGGAAGTGCTTGGCGAAGCCAACCGAATGGTTTTGCGGCAAGTGGAATCAGTGGTAGGAGACGTGGGCGTCGAGGAAGTGCTCGACCGCGTTTTCGCCGAGTTTTGCATCGGGAAGTGAGAGTTTGTTCCACGTGAAACAATCAGGTGTCGTTGTCATTGGAGGAGGCCACGCCGGCATCGAAGCCGCGTTGGCTTCTGCACGGATGGGGGTCCCTACGACCCTCATCACGATGGACCCTTCCAAGATTGGCGAGATGTCGTGCAACCCTTCGATTGGAGGGGTGGGAAAAGGACAGCTCGTCAAAGAAGTGGATGCTCTGGGCGGCGAAATGGGCAAAACCGCTGACTTCACCGGCATTCAGTTCAAACGGCTGAATAGTAAGAAAGGGAGTGCGGTCCGCTCGTCTCGGTGCCAGTCGGATAAAAAACTGTACGCCTTACGGATGCAGAAAGTGGTGGCGGAACAACCCGGGCTTCGTGTCTTGACGGGAGAAGTAAAAGAAATTCGCACCCAGGGATCGTCCGTCCAAGGAGTGAGCGTAGCCCTACCCTCGGGCGGCCTCGAATGGTTGCCGGCCGAGGCGGTGGTGGTCACTTCCGGTACGTTCATGAAGGCCCTCATGCACTGTGGTGAGTCCAAGAATGAAGGAGGGCGTTTTGGAGAAAAAAGCGCCTTGGGACTCTCGGATTCCCTTAAAGACCTGGGGTTTCACCTCCTTCGTTTAAAAACAGGGACCCCGCCGAGGCTTCTGCGCGGCTCCATTGATTTTTCCAAAATGGAACGGCACCCGGGCGACCCCGAACCCCGCCGCTTTAGCTTCTGGGACACTCGCATCGAGCTCCCCCAAGTAGACTGCTTTTTGACTTATTCAAACGCTGCCACGCACGACACTATCCGGGAGAATCTAGCCCGTTCGCCGCTTTACAGCGGGGAAATCCGTGGGATTGGGCCCCGGTACTGCCCTTCCATTGAAGACAAAGTAGTGAAGTTTCCCCAAAAGGAGCGCCACCCACTCTTTTTCGAGCCCGAAGCGCTCGATTCTGATTGGATTTACCCCAATGGGATTTCGACAAGCCTTCCCGCAAGCGTGCAAGAGGCTTTTGTACGGACTTTGCCAGGGTGCGAACGCGCCGAGTTTGCGCGTTTTGGCTATGCGGTCGAATACGACTGCATTGACCCTCGCCAGCTAAGCCTCAGCTTTGAGGCAAAGCACCTCACCGGGTTGTTTCTCGCTGGGCAAGTGAATGGGACATCGGGGTATGAAGAGGCCGCTGTGCAAGGCCTGATTGCCGGCATTAATGCGGCACTCAAGGTGAAAGAAGCGCCGCCGTTCACTCTATCGCGCGCGGAATCGTATTTGGGAGTGCTCATCGACGATTTGTCCACTCACGGCATTACGGAACCCTACCGGATGTTTACTTCTCGCGCAGAGTTTCGGCTTTCGCTCCGAGAAGACAATGCCGATCTTCGGCTCACCCCGTATGGGAAAGCGCTGGGCCTCATCGGAGACGATGAGTACCACCGGTTTCAAACGCGGGCCGAAAAAATTGAAAAAAGCCGAGCGCTTTTGGACCAAGGCACCATCAAGCCCTCAGAGTCGCTGGATCGGGATCTCGCGGCTCTCGGGTCCTCACCATTGGAGCAAGCCCAGTTCGCGAGCCAGCTGCTTCGCCGTCCTGAGATAGGTTTGGACGACCTTTTGGGGTGGTTCCCTCTTCCCTGGGAGCTCGACCCAGAAACTGCGGAGACTTTAGAGGTGGAAGTAAAATACGCTGGCTATATAGCCCTCCAACGAGACGAAATCGCTCGTCTAAGAAAAATGCAGGGGCTTTCAATCCCTGCAAGCCTCGACTACCAGCGCATTGCGGGCCTATCTTTTGAAGTCCGCGAAAAGCTGACAAAGGCAAAGCCAGGGACTCTGGCAGATGCTTCCACTATTCCAGGGATCACACCGGCGGCTTTAACCGCGGTTTTATTCCATTTACGACAGAACGAGGGGCTTTCTGCTCACAGAAAAGTTTAAAACCCATGCCGCATTGTTACCCCCCGTCCGCGAGGACGAACGCGATAGCTACGGCCGTTACTTCGAAATCCTCCGCGAGTGGAATGAGAAGATCAATTTGGTTTCACGAAAGTCGATTGATTCGTCGTTCGCGTACCATTTTGCCGATAGCGTTTGGCTTGCCCATTCCGCTTACCCCCACCTTGGGTCGAGAAAGCTCCTGGATCTCGGATCGGGCGCGGGCTTTCCCGGGGTCGTGTTTGCCATCCGGTACCCTGAAGCGGAAGTCGTCCTTTACGAAAAGCTCGCTAAACGAAGGCTTTTTTTACAAGATGTCATCGATAAGCTTTCTCTCCGCAAGGTTCGGCTGGAAGGCTCGTTTCCCGACGGGCGGACTTCCGATCTCGTCACCGCTAGGGCAGTCTTTCCACCGGACGAGCTTTTTGAGTTCATGAAGCGGCGTTTTGCCCCGGGCGGAAGGCTTGTGACAAGCTGGGGCGGGTCTAAAGAACTCCCTGTCGCCCCCGCTCCTTTTGTCGCGAAGGAAACGCTCGCCTACACGCTCCCCGAAGATGCCGGCAGCCGAAAGCTCGTGGTTTACGAGGTTGTTCCACGTGGAACTTTAAAGCGGTGAGTAGCCGGAAATGGCGGCGCTTTAGACTGAACACCCATGGCTACTCACGGGTAGTCTTTGACGCGGCGAACTCGGAACTACTTGAAAATACTTTGAAGATAACCGTACCGCTGTGATAAAAACACTCTACGAGCCTTACTAACCGGCCAATGGGTTTCTATGACAAAGATAATAGCGATTGCGAACCAGAAGGGTGGCGTTGGAAAGACTACAACGTCCGTTAACCTTGCCGCCTGTTTGGCAGCGGCTGAACGAAGAGTCCTCCTGGTCGATTTGGATCCGCAAGGGAATGCTTCGAGCGGGCTCGGTCTCGATCGAGCGTCGTTCGCAGATAAAAACATTTACCATGTCCTGATCGATGAACTCCCTATTCGAGAGGCAGTTTATTCGACGGAACTCGAGTTCCTGAAAGTTTGTCCGGCGGACAATAACTTGAGTGGCGCGGAAGTGGAATTAGTCCAAGCGATTGCTCGTGAAACCCGGCTTAAAAATGCATTCGAAGATCTCGAGCACCTTGGGGCGAACGGGTTTGATTACGTCATTGTCGACTGCCCCCCTTCCTTAGGGCTCCTGACTCTGAATGCTTTAACGGCAGCCCACTTTTATTTGATCCCCCTCCAGTGCGAATACTACGCAATGGAAGGGCTAAGCCAAATTTTGAAAACCGCAGAGCTCGTGCGAAAAGGCCTCAACCGAGAGCTGAAGCAGCTCGGCATTCTTTTGACGATGTACGACTCAAGAAACAACTTATCGAAGCAAGTTTTAGAAGAAGTGCAAAACCACTTTAAAGGATCGGTTTTCGATACTGTGGTTCCACGCAACGTGAAGTTGAGTGAGAGCCCCAGCCACGGAAAACCCGTCATCCTTTATGACATCAGCTCGTCGGGTTCCCAGAGCTATTTGCAGCTAGCCCAGGAAGTCATTCAGCGTTTGGAACTTAAAGAAGACATTACCGAAGTGACTGCGGACACCGCGGCCTCACTCCCTCAGCCTATTTTGGCTGCGGAAATAGGAGGGATCGAGCATGGCGTCTCTTGAAATAGACAAAAAGAAGAGCGTCTTGGGAAGAGGCCTAGCTTCTCTGATCCCGGACGCCCCAGGAACTTCCAAGCCCGTGGTTCCCGACTCGTCGGGGCGAAAAGGTTTCTTTCTCTGCGACATTGAGAAAATCGTCCCGAACACTTACCAGCCGCGTAAAATTTTTGCGAAAGAGCCTCTCGAGGAGCTTTCGGAATCCATCAAAGTGCACGGCATTATTCAGCCTCTGGTGGTGCGAGAGCGTGACGGCCACTACGAGCTGATTGCGGGAGAGCGCCGATGGCGCGCTGCGCAAAAAGCCGGCCTGAAACAAGTCCCGGTCGTCGTCAAAGACATTAGCGGTGACGCGCCGTCCCTAGAGATGGCCATCATCGAAAACGTCCAACGCGAAGAGTTAAACTGCATCGAAGAAGCGATAGCGTACCAGCAGCTGGTCGACGAGTTCCACTTGTCTCAAGAAGACATTGCGACCCGCGTCGGGAAAAACCGAGCGACCATCGCCAACACGCTTCGATTGCTCAAATTACCCGCGGCTATCCGTGAGGACATTACTTCCGGAAAGTTAACGATGGGGCATGCAAGGGCCCTGCTTTCCCTTGAAAACATGGACGACCAGCTCGCTGTCCGCGAGCAGGTCCTCAAGAAAAAGCTTTCTGTACGCGATACGGAACGGCGCGTGAACGAAGTCTTGCGGAGCAAGAACCGGCCTGCCGGCGAAGGAAAGCTCCCGGACGCGAATTTTAGGGCGCTCGAAGACGATTTGCGCAGGCAGTTTGGTGCTCCAGTCCGGTTGGTGGGGACCGAAAGCCATGGCTTCATCCAGATCTCCTATGCAAACCGAGAAGAACTGATGCGACTTGTCGATCAGCTGAAGGGGCAAAATGTTTCTACGACGAACGGACCCGTTTGATCTCCCGTCGGTAAGCCACGACATCACGGTGGTTCTTCAGAAAGGCTGCCATTTAGAAGGCCGCCTGCAGTTCGAAGGGACCGCACGGATCGACGGCCATTTCAAAGGCGAAATTTTTACGCCCGACATCCTTGTGATTGGCGATGAGGCCCAAGTGACTGGGCAAGTAGAAGCGGACGTTGTTGTCATTTCTGGCCAGTTTACGGGGGATGTCTACGCAACCCACCGCGTCGAAATCCAAGCTCCGGCAGTGGTCCGTGGAACGATCCAGACGGCAATCCTTCAGGTGGACGAAGGGGCTATTTTTGAAGGCAAAACGAAAATGCTGGGCCCACTCCCCGGAACCCGGATTCGGCAGACCTGAACCTCTTGGCGGCGCCTTCTAGAAGGCAACTCAGCACCCCGATCGGGCTCGTCTTGACACCCTTTTTGATTGCGTGTTAGCAAAGCCCGTTTACTACTAAAGAAAAACACTTATGCACGAGCCGGTACTCGTCCCTGATTTTACGATTTTTATCCAAGTGGCTTTGTTCTTTGCGTCCTACTTTGTGCTGAGCGCGCTGGTGTACAAGCCTTACCTCGCGCTTTTGAAAGCGCGCCGGGAGCAAACGGTAGGCCTTCTAGAGCAAGCGGAGCTCGATAAGGCGCACGCCGAGACCCTTCGGGTGGAATACGAAGCTCTCATGAAAGTAGAGCGCAAGAAAATCGCCTCGTGGGCGGACGACGAGCGCAAGAAAGTCCAAGATGAAGAGCGCCTCCAAACCCAGTTGGCCCGCGACACTGCTGCCAAAGCAAGCGAAGCGTCTCGAGAAGTGAGAGACAAAGAAAAAAAGTCAGCGCTCAAGTCGTTAGAAAGCAGCGTGAACGAGTTCTCGAGTGCGATAGTTTCCAAAATGCTTGGCCGTAAAGTACAAGTGACGGGGGCAGCCATCGATAAATCCGTCGGCAGCGAGAACACGGTGCGCACATGAACTTTTTTTCGGCCGAATCCCTTTCCACAGTCCTGAATTTCTGTGTCGTTGTTTTCATCCTCTGGTACGCCGGCAGAAAGCCGATTGCAGAGTTTTTCGCAAGCCGCAGCAGCTCGATCGCTCGGGCTGTCGACGAGGCAAAGCACGTTTCGAAGTCCGCGGCTTCCGCTCTGGGCGAATGGAAGACAGCGATGGATCAGTCGTCTGCCGAGCTTGAGAAACAAAAAAGCGATGCAAAAAACCTCGTTGAAAAGCTTCGAGAGGAAACCAAGCAGCGCATTGCTCTGGAGTCTAAGCGCATTGCTTCGGAAGGGCTGCTGCTTGCGGCAGCGGAAACAGCTAAAGTGAAGCGGTCGCTGCGTAAAGAAGTCGCTCTTCGCAGCGTCGAACAGGCAAAGGCCTTCCTCGACCACCACGTTGAGAACAAAGACAGCAAGGCACTGCTAACAGACTATTTAGAAAGAGTGGGCCATGGCCACGCTGGGTAAAGTCACCAACCGCTATGCCAAGGCGTTTTTTGAGGGTTTGCGTGAATCCAAAGACTCAGCGCGAGTTTTGGAGGATCTGGAAGCTTTCCGAGCGGCTGCATCAGCCCATAAAGAGCTGACCGCCCTCTTTGCTTCGCCTGGTTTCGCCGAAGTCCAAAAAACGCAGATCGTTTCTGACCTCGCTGAAAAAATGAAGCTTTCTGCCGCGGCCACTCGGATCTTGGTAGGGCTATCGAGAATGGAACGCCTCACGGCGCTTGGCCCTATTTTGGCCCGGCTGCGGGTTCTTTTGCTCGAGAGCCAAGGCGTTCAGCCAATCCATGTCCGCACTGCCGAGCC
>JANPJT010000113.1:0-7878 GCA_031425635.1 Pseudomonadota bacterium | reverse complement strand
GTACCTTTATGTGGATAACTCATTTCACGGGTGCTTTTTGTGCCTAGATTCGCCACGCCTTCTCCGCGTACAAAGAGTACGCTGTCGTCGGCCCGGCAAATCTAGGCACAAAAATCCCCACGTGATCTGAGTCATCCACATAAAGGTACAGCCCCTAAAATTCTAGGGCGGCTACTCCAAGAAATTGGAGGGCCGTCTCAGACGCACCAATGTAAAGCCCTCCCCGAGACGGGGTGTTGGACCTGACGTTGCGTAAAACAAGCGTCGGCCCGGCGCTTAGATTTTCCAGAAGTCGAATTTTAGCCGCCACCCGAAATCGGCTATACGAGGGGCCGGGGAGCGATTCCACACCCGAGCCGCTCGAGCCGAGAGTCGTCATGCTTCCCGACGCTCCCAGGCTAAGAGCAAAGTCGGCGAGCACCGTGAACGACGTGCCGTAACGCATCTCGACACCCAGACCCAAATGGAAGCCGTTCAAGCTGAAAGAGTAGCCGCCAGGGCCCAGCGCTAAGCCGGCTTCTTGGCCAAAGCTATTGATACCGTAGCCTGCAAAAACCCGAGGCATCCAGATAACTTTTCCCGCGGAGTAGGCCAGCATGTACCGAGCGCTTCCCATGAGTCCCAGTTGTTTGATTTGCTGAGTAGTAACGGTGTTGCCTGAGACGATCTCATTGGCAGGTGTGGAAGCGGAAAACCCCTCCAGCTCAATCCCTAAACTAGCGCCCAGGCGCACGTCGATAGCGCCTTGTAAGGCAAACTGTTCTCCCAGCGCGCGTGAACTCAGATTCGCTTGCCTCTCCGCGTCCCCGGAGGAAAAGCTACTCAGCCCCAGTCCAACGTCCAGCTGAAATGCTTTCCTTTTGGGAGTATCCGACGCGGCCACTTCCTCCTCTTCAATGCTTTGGCGGGCGACGGGGTCTCTTGGGCGAATCACTCGCTTATTCGGCGGGGGATCGAGGCGGCGCCTCTTTTTGGGCGCCAAGTATTCTTCCTCGCTCGCAGGAGGGCTTTGGGGGTCCTCCGGAAAAGTTTCCGGAGGAAACTCGGCCAAAACTTCGGCGCTGCCCCAGAAAAGCAGGCCGAGTGTGGCTGTCATCGCAAGTCTTCTAGTCATGGTTCAGTGTCAATTCTAGCAGCAGTGGGGAGAAACGGAGGAAAATACGTTGGAACGTCCCAGCCCAAGGTTACCCTGGGGCTGGGTCGAACGCAGCAAGTTGCTGTACGACTTTGCTGTATGCCAAGGTGCCTTACTGTCGTCGTACGTCCTCAGTTGAGAGGACAGTTAAACTTCGATTCGGGGGGCGGCGACAAGCTCAATCGGGCTGCGGAAAATGCGGTTTCGTAAGAAGTGGTAGCGAATGATAACACCGAATTCTTGAAATCGCTCGGTTGACATCGGGTGCCCATGCCGACAAACATACTAAGAATAATCAATCTCACTATTTACACGTGGCAAAACAGAAAATCACATCTAGCAGTACGGCGGAATACTTTTCAAAGAACCTTCAGCAGGTAGGCTTTTCCTCGCCTACCAAAGCGGTGCTGACAACTTTGAAGGAGGCCGTCGACAACTCTCTTGACGCTTGCGAAGAAGCGGGGATTTTACCCGACATTTCCATTCGCATTGAGAAAGTGGGCACTGGAACGCTTAAAAGCACTGACCTCATTCGGATTAAAATCGACGACAATGGCCCCGGACTCGAAGTGGAAGACGTCACCAAAGTTTTTGGAGAGTACCTAGCTTCTTCGAAGTTCGGCAAAGGCCGGTGCTCGCGCGGGCAGCAAGGGATCGGGATTTCCGCGGCAACGACCTGGGCCCAGCTCACCAGCGCCAAAGGCGTCCAAGTGATCACGAAAACCGCCAAAATGAGGCAGGCCGTTTCCACCGTTGTGCAGGTGGACATAAAAAATAACAAGGGCGTTCTCCAAGATAAGAAGACCGTAGCGTGGGATAGGCCGAGCGGCGTTAGCGTCGAGTTTTTGATCGACGGCCGTCTCCAGCTGCAGGGCGAAGGCGGGCTCCTGACTTATCTCACAGGGACCGCGCTGGTGAACCCTCACCTTACGCTGCGTTACAAAATCGGCGACAACCCGGTTGAAAAAGTGGAACGGGTTTCGAAGGAATGTCCGGGGATCCCCGAAGCGACTGAGCCTCACCCCCACACGATGAAGCTCGGGGAGTTTATTGCGCATTCGCACCTTTTTGGGCGGGTGACCGTCGCAGCCTGGCTTAAACGAGGTTTTTCGCGCGTTACCGACAACACGATCGATGATCTGGTGAAAGCCGGGATCAAAAAAAGCTTTTTTGAACAGTCCATCGATAAGACCTCGGAAACGGAATTCAAAACATTGTTTTCCAAGCTTCAGGAAGCCACTTTAATGGCGCCAAGCACAAAGTCGGTCATTACGATTGGCGAAGAGGCCTTTTCTAAGAGCGTTCGGCGTTTGGGAGAAGTAGACTTTTTCTCGGTCGTGACTCGGCGCCCGGCAATTTGCGATTTCAAACCGGTGGCGGTTGAAGTGGCCGTTGCTAGGCTAAAGAACCCTTTAGCAAAAACAGCGGGCGAAGATGAAACGCCAGCGACTGTTTTGCGCTTTGCGAACCGGGTGCCCCTCCAGTTTGATAAGGCGGCTTGCGCCATGGTGAAAGCAATTGAATCGGTCAACTGGCGTACTTACGGCATCCAGCAGCCAAAGAATGGTATTCCCGTCGGGCCTTACGTGATTGCGGTGAGTCTTGTTTCGCCGTTCATCAAGTTTAAGAATGCTTCCAAGGAGACGGTAGACGCGAGCGACGAACTCGTAGAAGAGTTTCGCCGCGCTATCATCCAAGCGGGCCAAAGGCTTTCGAGGCATATCCGCAGGGAAGATCGGGCGGAAGACTTAGAAAACAAAATCCGGCACATTGAACAGTTCTGCCCTATTTTGGTCGACTGCCTTTGCCGTATCACTAAATCGCCCGCTAAACGAAAAGAACTTGCCACCCAGGGTTTGGTAAAACTTTTGGGCCGTGATGTCCGAGTGGCTGAGAAACAGCTCGAAGAAGCAGTGGAAGATCACAAGAAAGCCCAAAAAGAGGGCAAGATCCAGATTGTCGACAGTGAAGTAGTTGACCCCAAAAAGAAACTAAAGCCCGCCCGTAGGGAGAAAATGGCATGAGCAGCAACGATTCGATCCCCCACCTTTCCCAAAAACTATGCCTCCGTCTATTGACCGATCTCGAGCACGCGCGCAGGCCTGTCCTTGAAGCAGTGAAATGCTCGCTGGATAATGCCGAGTACAATTTTAAGGTAGGTTACCTCACGCCTGGGTCGAAGAAAGTTCGCACTGAGCTGAACGTCTCTTCCGTCCAGAAAATGTCGCGCGCGATCTTTCTGTTGGAAATCCTACTTCGCAACTTAGAGACGGGCGCAGTGAATACGAAGCGCGAGCTCTATTATATTTCTAAGGGCGAGATCAAACACGATCCTGCTTTAAAACCACTGGATTTCGCCGATCAAAATGAAAGCGATTCCATCATCGATTTTATTTGCGAAATGCTGGAGTGCTACCGAGAAGAGCTCAACTGCTTTGCAAACGATCGGGGCGGCCAGACTTACTCTCAGCAGCTGGTTGTCACCGAGACAATGCCGGACGGAGATACCGCTGTCGTCGATTTGAGCAGCTTAGGGACAAGCCCTTTTCAACCGAAAAATCGGCCTCAAAGCCTCAAGCTTAAAGTGAAAAAGAAAGTCGATTTTTGCTTGGTAGTCGAGTCAGAAGGCACTGCAAACACGTTTGTCGCCAACGGCTTTTGCAAACGCAATAGTTGTATCCTCATGGGCGCACAAGGCGTGCCAAGCAATGCGGTCCGCGGCTGGTGCAAGCTTATTCAAGATCAACTTAAAGTGCCTATTTATTTCTTCGGGGATTTAGACGCTTACACCATACAAAACATTTACCGAACACTTAAAGCCGGCTCGGCGGCGAGTTTGATAAGAAATTCTGATTATTCAGCGCCCGACGTGAAGTTTCTGGGTGTTTTGCCTGAAGATATTAAGAAGTACGACTTGAGCGACTACCCAGTGAAGGAAAACGATGTTCAGGAAGCCCGGGCGCTGAAGAAAGCGCAAGATGCTTTGAAGAACGACCCTTTCTTTAAAGACAAAAAGAATAAAGGCGTGACGCAGCTTCTCGACTGGTTGCTAAAAAACAAGCGCCGTTGTGAACAGCAGTCGCTCTTCACAGTGGATCCCCGAGATCCGACGATGCCCGAAAAAATCATTGTCGAAAAAATCAAGCGCGGGATTTTTCTCTAGGACCCGCTTTAAGAACGAGCGCACTGCCCCAAAGCCAGATCAAGAAGGTCCCCAGGACTTTAGTGGAGTACTTAAGGTCCCCTGGGTTCCAAAGCACTTTGGGCCAGAGATCGGTGAAGCAAACCGTGATCAAAAACAGCACAAAGCCCAAAAAGATCTTTCCTGTGAGCGTTCTTGAAGCTTTGGGCAACAAAAACAAATAGGGCGGTGCAATGAGAATGAAAGTAGGAGATTCCGTCCGTGGGCTACATAGCAAGATACACCCGGCCACAACACAATACAGTCCAGCCCACCCGGACTGAAGCGAAGACTTTTTCCGTGAAACAAGAATGAGGCAAAAAGAAGCGACGAGGATGGATCGCCTCAGCCATTCGCCCGCAGTTCCGACGCCCCACCATTTCAAAACGGAAGCAACATCGAGTAAACCTGGCGAGCGAATGTCCGTTAAAAGCAAATTAGCCCACGAAAAGTGGAGCGGGATAAAAGAAGAAAAGCCCAAAAACGTAAAAGGCAAAAGCAGCAAAGTGAGCGAGCCTAGTAGTGCAGGCAAGGCATACTGTTTCCTCCACGGGGCCACGAGCGCCGCTAGAAATAGGGCCGGAAAAACTTTAAAGTTGGTGCCCACCGCAAGCCAAAGCGCAGCTCTCCTAAACCGCAAATTCCGGTATTCACTCAGCCCTAAAAGAATGAGCCCCGTGATTAAAGCGTTCTTTTGTTGGTACCTGAGCGAGATATCGAGTTCCATGGAAACCGCTATCCAGCAAAGCCAGAAGAACCAGCCAGCGCCTTTTTTAAATTGAAACCAGCTTGAAATCCCTGCCCAGAAAACAAAAGCGTTGAAAAGTGCCCAAGCGAGCGCTTGAAACGAACCTGGAAGAAAGCCAAACGCGCCGTATACCCCGGCGAAAAGCGGCGAATACTTAAAGACGTCGCCTTTTCCGTTCGGTGGGGTGAACGGGTCCTGTTTTGCCCAAAATAAATCGGCGCCCCGCTCGTACGTATCTGTCACAATATTATTTCCGGACCGCCACAGCCCGGGTGCTGCAAGCGCCCAAGAATAGAGGGTAAGTATCAAGACTTGGCGCCAAGGAAATTTTTTCAGGGGAGAACTCGCGTAGATAGGATTTTATCGCCCACTTCGATCCGATCTACCACATCCATGCCCTTGGTGACTTCTGCAAAAACGGTGTACTTTCCGTCTAGGTGGAGGTTGGGAGCGAGGTTGATAAAAAACTGGCTACCCCCGGTGTCTTTCCCGCTGGTCGCGATCCCAACGGTCCCTCGCACGTGGGGGTGAGGCGAGACCTCATCTCGCACTAAATACCCTGGGCCACCAAAACCATCGCCCCTCGGATCACCCCCTTGAATGACAAAGCCGGGAGCGACGCGGTGAAAAGTAAGCCCGTCGTAAAAGTGCTTTCGCATGAGCCGCAAGAAATGGACAGCGCTGAGCGGTGTTTGTTTCAGCATCCGAAAATGCATTTCCCCTCGGTTGGTTCGAATGACCACTCGCGCTTTTTCTGCCTGGGTGATTTCGGAAGCCGAAAAGACGAAAGGGAACGCTTTGCTGCTCACCGGCACAAGGGCCGAGAAGTCTTTCTTGGTGGCTTCGCGCAAAACATCGGAAGCCGCAAGTGCAACCAAGCGCTCAGAATCTTTGAGAGCCGTTTCGATTAAAGGCAGAAGCGTGGCGTCGCCCAGAGAGCCCATGGCAGTGATCAACGCGATCTTTGTCTCGACAAGGTCAGGCTTGTTAAAGCTTGGAAATACCGTTGCTAAAGCTCCCCCGAAGTCGGTCCATTTGAACCTCTCCACGATGCCAGCGACCGAAGCCACGATGGCAGGGTCTCTTTTTTCAAGCAGTGACCGGAGGCTCAATTTGATTTCATCCGTGAAGGCGTCCTCGGGCCAAGCGCTCAAACTGTCTAATAGTTCCAGAGGAACTTTCGTATTGGATTCCTTCAGCAAGGTGGCAACCAGCGGCGCTTGTCCAAGCTCAGGAGCAAGGGCCAACGCGCATGCTGCCGGAGCGCGGAGCGGAGATTTCGGATCGTTGATTTCTTTGAGGGCAATGGGCTTCCAGAGAGGAGGATCGATTGCCGCTCCTACTTTAATCATTTTGCCTTTGAGCCAAAGTGAGGGCGACTTCTTGTAAAGAGCGAGGGTTGGGAGCGAAACTTCTTTTGCAGCGGTGCCAAAGCTTTGAAGGGTTTCCAGCGCTTCATAAACAACGTGGCTCCGGTCGGCTTCAAGGGCAGTTCGAAGAGAGGAGAGCAAGCTTTTGGAAACGGGAAAACCCGCCATCGCCTTCAAGGCCTCAACGCGTGTGGCTTGGTTCGTAAAAGGGAAAGCTTTCTGGACAAGAAACGAACTGGCGGCAGGGGTTTGGACTTTTGAAAGCGCTTTGATGAGGAAAACGACGCCCTCCTTCGACTTTGAAGTCTCCGCCACTTTGAGGAGCTCGGCCGGCGGCACATGGGTGCTTAGGCCCTTAAAGCGCGACAGAGCGAACCCGCAGGCCACACAAAGTTCATCGGAGGTACTGGCCCTTTGTATCAAAGCCGAATGAATCCCTGCCGGTACCGCCCAGCTCTCGGAGTCTTTTGCCCATAGGAGGCCCAACCCCAGGCAGACACCCCGAAGGACTTTGGGGTTTCCCTGATTTCGAAGGGCTTCGCTAAATACGTTGAGGTTTCTCTCAGTCCCCCCCCTGCCAATGGAAATATAAAGATCGGCAAGCATCTCGGGGTCCTGCTGCATGGCAAGGTGCTGGACTGCGATGGTCACGGCAGTTTCGTCCGGGATGAGGCCCAAAGCAAAAGCCACGTCGTTTTTGTTTGCGCCTTTGCGCTTATTCAGCAAAGCCGAAAGATCGCCCAAGAGCGACGGGTCGCCGATGCGGGCGATAGCGAAAATGGCCGCTTGTCTCACCGAAGCCGACGGGTGGTTAAGCGCCGTCGCAAGGTAAGGGTCTTGCCGGGTGCGGAGATTCTCGGTGGTGAGCACTCTCATGAGCGAGGCATTGCCCGACGCGATAGCGGGGGGAAAAGCGGCCGCCACAAAAAAGATTACCGGAAGCAACAAAGAGCCTTTCCAAATGCACAAGCCCGAATGCCAACGATTTGTTGGTCCGGGTAATATAAGCCCAAGGCGCATTCCTAAGAGGTTACCGTTGATCTCCCTGTCGGCAAAGACTAAGTTTCGCCAGAGGGCTTCTTGGACTATCTTGCGAAACTAAATGCGGAACAAAGAAAAGCAGTCGAGTTTGGAGCCGGCCCGCTTTTGGTGCTGGCTGGTGCTGGGTCTGGAAAAACTCGGGTATTGACCCACCGCATTGCCCACTTAATCCACCATTACGGGGTGGACCCGTCCGAAATCTTCGCCGTTACCTTTACGAATAAGGCGGCCGCTGAAATGCGCCACCGCGTGCATGGTCTTCTTCAGGGCGACTCGGGAAAGCTTGCGCGAGAAGTTTGGGTGAGCACTTTTCACTCGTCGTGCATGCGGATCTTGAGAACCGAAATCCACCACTTAAACTACTTGAACCAATTTACCATTTACGACGATTCCGATCAGCTGT
>JANPJT010000112.1:0-2072 GCA_031425635.1 Pseudomonadota bacterium | reverse complement strand
TATTTCCAGTAAAAGTAATAGGTTTTTTGTTTGTTATGACCCCACTTCCGTTCGAGGAGAAATGCAATTGTTTTTGCTTGAGTACAAATTCTCCGCTCGGAAGGAGAGAAATGTCTAAGCCGGATGCGAAGAATTGCGCCTTGGTGTCGGGTACTACGTTGGTTACGTGAGTAGCCCTTAAGATCGAAACAAACGTTCCGTCGGAAAAAAGGCTCAGATCCGAAGTGGCCTTTCCATTCTCCAACGTCGCGATCCTTTTTCGGACGGGGATGGAAAGGCCTGCATCGGTTTGGACAAAGTGCGTAATACTCTTTTGGTCCAAATTGGAAAGTGAGTGGTCCATTGGGCGGACTTTGAGATAAACAGCCGGTTGCTTGTGAGTCGCTGGTGCGCACTGGATACACAAGACAGAAAGAACGCTCACTATTTTTTTGAAATCCATATTCTCTCCGCAACAAACATTCTCTGGTTGTGGATTGCAGAAAGAATGCCAACAAAAAGTAGGCTCTATTTGTTTGGTTTTAAGCGCAGTTCTTACGGATTCTCGTAAGACAGGCTTTCTAAATACCGTAAGGTGGATTGAGTTGGATTAAGTGGATCACGAGGCCAATGAGAAAACTACTTTGTTTTTGCGGGTGGGAGTTGTTTCGTTGCGACGTAAGCTTTAAAGTCACCGTCTTCGAACCAAAACGCATCGAGAAACAGCCCATCCTCTTTGATGGTTTTACGCGGTGCGATTTCGCTGCTCAAAATCCTATCAATAAACGCAACGGCTTTTTCGGCGTAGTCGGGCTTGAGCGGGATGTCATTGTGGCAAGGTAAAACAACGGGAGGGGTAGGGTAGGCCGCAATGCTGCGAGCAAAAATATTCAAAGATTTTCGGTATTGGGCCAGCGAGCTGTCCGGTAAATGGAGGTAGAGGGCTCCCGAGTAAATGAGGTCCCCAGCAAAGACGATCCCTTCTTTTCTTTCGTGGAGCACTAGGTGCCCCTCACAGTGGCCCGGCAGGATACGCGCCTCAAGGTTGAAACGCCCGAACGATACGACTTGGCCATCGGTGACAAAGGCGGTGGGGGTCCACGGCTGCTGTGTAGGCGCTGCCGGCATTCGCTTCGGCCATGGCATTCCGTCTTTATTGAGTTCGTAGTATCGGGCTAGCTGGTGGATTTCCCCCAGGCGCTGGTACTTTTCCCATTCTGGTCGGGTGATCATGACCCTCTGAGCAAGGTAGTTCAGCCCGGCGTGATCAAAATGGGCGTGGGTTGCTAGGACGCTAAACTGGGCGATTCCCAAATATTTCAGCAAAGCATCAGCCGCTTTGCGATCGAGCCCCAGCCCGCTATCGATGAAAAGGCCTTCACTTCCGTTTTTGAGGACAAAGAAACTAACGTGCTCGGGCTCATTCACAAGAAAAAGGTCTTCACGGAGCTTCTGCACTTCGTACCAGTTCCCGACCTTCGTCGACTTCATTGCACTTTTCTCCAAGCCCGCCCAACTCAATTGGGAAACACAACTGGCCGATCGGGCAGCGGCTGCGAAAAGAAAACCCACCAGCACTAGTTGTAGACGAACTGGAAACTGTTTCATACCTCTACCCTTATCCACGGCACATGGGCTTTTGGTAGCAAAAGAACCCCTAAACTTCTCGCTTTGGATTGAACCGCCGGGTCCTCTGATCGGTTCGTGACAAGAACGGAACGTCTAGCAAGCGATCGGGCTTCGATGATCTCAAGACCGTTTCTCAATCCAGAACCGAGTTCATAGTCGATGAGGAAAATCGCTTCCTTCGACTCCTCGGACTGCGAGTCGAGCCACGCCAAAAACTCTTCCGAGCCCTGAAAACCCACAAGCTTCTGACTTTGTGGCGTACCGAGACGTTTTAGCCAAGTGCGCCGCATCGTTGGATCGTCGTCTAAGATAACCACCGGAGCATCGGGTTTCAGAAATAGTTTGGAAGCAAAACCCTCAGGCGGCTCGACGAAGGGAAACTCCATAGAAATACAGGTGCCCTTTCCAACGTTCGATTCAATTTTGAGGTCCCCACCCCAACGCTTGAGGGTCTCCACCGCATG
>JANPJT010000111.1:0-4069 GCA_031425635.1 Pseudomonadota bacterium | reverse complement strand
GCTAAGCAATTGGTCGACAAGCGAATTGAGAAGCCATTACTGGGCATATTTGGAACAGCACGTGTAAACGTTTTGCAATTAAACATTGAACTAGATAAATTAAAATAACAGAAGACAAAAACAAGAAGATGAAAAAGATTTTATTAGGTGCGGCAGTTTTAGTAACCACTGTAACACTGGCACAAAGTACGGAACTTCAAAGGCTCCCCGCTTCTCGGATTTCCGTCGCTTTAAAACGATGAGCGAAAGGTTGACGACCACAAAGCAAAACAGCAGCAAAGCCGACGTAGACCTGGCGAGCGATGCCGTAGTACCTGCAAGTGCCAGGGCGAGCATCAATGCCAAAATAGCGTACGAGGCGTTGCGCGGCGTTCTCGACCGGGAGTTTACGTTGCCGAGGACTTTCGGCAGGAGCCCATCGTTTGCCATCCCGTAAACAAGGCGCGACCCCATGATGAAGTTTAAGAGCGCCGTATTCGCGACCGCAAAAAGAGCAATGAAAGTGAAACCCACGGCAGGGAACCAAGGGGCCGCCACTTTCACCACATCTACCATGGGCGCGTTGCTCGCCATGAGTAAGGCTGGCGGGACCACTGAGACCGCTACTAAACTGATTCCGACGTAAATGACGGAGGAAATCACCACGGCGTATAGAATTCCTCGCGGCACATTTCGGGCGGGATCTATTACTTCCTCGGACACATTGATAATGTCCTCAAATCCAATGAAAGAGTAAAACGTGAGCACTGCGCCAGACAGCACCAAAGGCAAACCGATCGCTCCGCTCGGATTGGCGGGAGTGGCGGCGTCAAGGTAGTTCACTGCGCCAACAAACCTTGCCCCCACCACTAACACCAAAAGCAGGCCGCTGAGCTCAATCGCAGTGCAAACAATGTTGAGCCACATGGACTCTCGCATCCCCCGCAAAACCACCCCCGCGATCGCCAAGCAAAAGCCCACCACGATGGTCTCGGGCCGTACGGACGGAAGTAGCTGCGTCAAGTAGCCGGCGAAGGCGCGGCTTGCGGTGGCCATGGAAGTAATGCCGGAGCAAAGCGCTGCGAGCCCGACCACATAGGCTAAAAACGGACTTCCGAATGCACGATGGGCTAGGTATGCCGCACCGCCGGCCTTGGGGTAGCGGGATCCTAAAGACGCGTAGGAAAGACCCGTCAGTCCGGCTGCCACCATGCTGGCGGCAAACGCGATCCAAATCGCGTTCCCCATTTCGCCTGCGGCCTTGCCAATCAACCCGTAGATGCCGGCCCCCAGAATATCGCCTACGCCGTAAATCACCAGAGCTTTGAAACCAATGGACCGCTGTAATTGTGCCATAACCGACACTATGACCATTTCAAGGGAGCCTGTAAAACTCCGTTATGTGTGTCGACGAGTCATGGGAACTGCGTCGGCTCTGGCCACCTCACCTCGGCCGCCCCATTCCTACCTTCCGCCCAGCGGCAACGTTCCGACCGTGTTTGGTTGAATGCGCCGTCCCGCGAGGGATCGGTTATTGCATCTGCACTGCCGTTTGGTGATCCCCGAATCGTTTTAAAGGGACCAATTGGAGTGAGTGTGACTTTTTATTGTATTGCTTTCATTTTTTTCTGCGCGTTCCGTGGAACGCCAGCTTCCGCCAGTCACTTCAGCGCCGGAAAGTCCAGCGAGCAGTGCCTCAAATTCCTTCAGCTAATGGGAAGACCCGAAGGCGAAAAAGACGACCCCGTCGCGGAAAAGCCTGGCTTCGATAATTTTCTTTTGGTGGTAACGGAAGAACATCATTTGGTCTTCGCGATCGCACCCTACTTGTCCCTGGACACCCATTCGTTTGCCGCGAAAACCGTCGAGCTCGCGACCGACTCTAAGATAAAATTTTACTTGGGTGGCGGTGAGCTAGAACGAGCTGAACGGACGGTAGCGCGAGGTGACGAACGCCAGGACGCGGTTCAGTTCGTCGCCGGCAATGAAACCTCGGGTTTCGTTTCCCGGCAACCGAAACAAAAACGCCTGAACTCCATCTCTCTCGTTGAGAAAATCCTGCGCAAACTTTTACCCGATATGGTTGCCGATGACTTTGAAACGTTTCCGTATTCAAAGACGTGCCCCAGGGTTCACCTCGATCCCCGCCTAAACGATTCCGTGCGGGGGACCGGAGAACACTTGAGAAACGTGCGTCATGACGCAGCCAATGATTTGTCCGTCTTACTTCCCAACATCGATATGCTCGTGGGAGTTGTCCCCCGGGAGGGCTCGCACGCCGAACAAATGCGGTTGATGATCGGACGAAATACCCTAGGGCTTGAAGCGTTTCTAAAGCTCTTCGCGACGGACAGTTACACCCCACCCCGCGTGGCCGTCTTGCAACGGTGGTTGGCGCGAGTTCGACGCCTCGAGGCGCTTGAAGTGCGTGAGTACAAAGCCCTACACACTTACCTTGAAGCGATGAACGCTGGCATCCGAGAGCCCACCGTTAGGCTCGTGCACTTGGGTGTCTGGAACGAGGCAGAGGGTTGCTACGAGCGCTAGCTGATTGAAACCGCCCGGTGCTGTTTTATCGTTGCAGCCGGCGGACTACCGCGCTGATTTCCTCAACGAGAGCCTTTTGTTTCTGTGTGAGTTTATCCAGCTTGAAAGAGAACTGGGATTCCGTTGCGCTTCCGACGCCGACAATAAAAGAGTGGGTGGCTTCTCCCGGCCTGAGCACACCGTCAGAAGCCGGCGTCCCTTCCAGTTTAACTTGCTGCGCCATTCCAAAAAGTTTCTGCGTCTGCTCGGGTGCTAAACTCCCGGTGTTTGACCACGCTTTTTTCTTTGCGTACGGGCTTGGGCTATAGGAAGCGCGTACTGCATTGCTCTCGTCGACTAAAACCGTGAGTGACCCGTTGTCGACGACCCCACTGTAAGAAAAATACTTCATGCCTTTTTGCCCTGCCCCCCTAGTCTCTAGGGCAAAGAATACAGCCAGAAAAAAGCAAAGACACGTTTTCACTACGTCCCCCAAAAAAATCGCTGCCTACGGCAACTCGTCTGCGCCCACGTCAGGCGACGAAGCCGATCGTGCATCTCCGTCCCAATCAACGGGAGCGACTCCGGTGATATTGACCCCGCTATTGCGGGCACAGGTGTCGGTGGGAGCAAGGTGGTAATCGCGAGAAGCGGTGTCTATGAAATCGGGCGTGCAAACTCTCGATAAAGCATCTGCTCCAGAAGCCGTTTGCCAGGCGGCCAAGCTCGCTTGAGGAGCCGCGAACCACCGCCAGCCAGAGCTGCCCTCAAACGCATTTCCATCCGCAAGCCAACCCGTCGGACCGTAGTTTAATGAAACTTGGTACGTGGATGCCCCTCTGTCCGCGAAGAGATTGTTGCGCAAAATGATATTCTGGTGAGGGAAAATATTACCACCCCCTTCAAATTTTGCGCCTGCATCATTCCATGGCCCGATGCAAGTATTACCGACAAAAGTGATCGTTCCAGGGTTTACTCCGGCATCATTGCCAAGGAGTCCAGCAATGCATCCCTCAACTATCGAGTTTTTAGAAATAAAGTAGTTGTTAGTGAATGTGAGATCTTCCGTGGTGTTGAGCTGGTTGCTTAAGGTTCCGGAAAGCTTAGCACTGACCAAAAAAACCGCAGGTGCACCCCCAAAGCTTTGCAACACCCGATTGCGATCAAAAACGATATCGTCGATCGTTGCCGCCGGAGAACAAGGGGGATCCGACATGGACGTTAGGAGCCCGGTGCTGACGCTCTCAATCAGGTTATTCCTTGCGGTAAAGCTTTTCACACACGCGCCAAGGTGGAGGGCGCGGAAAGAATCGGTTGCCGGAATCCACCCCGCTTCATCAACGCTAATGCGGGAATTCTCATAGCGCGTGTTCACAAAACCATGCAGATAGAGGTGGTCCGCATCGCCACGCGCAGTGTTGTGAGCGACGGAAACTGAGCTAACGAGAAGATCCGTCCAGTCCAAAGCGTCTCGGTAGAAAGTCAGGAAACTTCCGCCGATCCGAGTAAACTGACTATTGGTGAGGGCGAAGTGTGTGACAATACCCGTGTTGATGAGGGCCGC
>JANPJT010000110.1:0-8827 GCA_031425635.1 Pseudomonadota bacterium | reverse complement strand
CCGTTTTCAGAAAACCCAAAACTGGGAACGGGCAGCGCCAGGCTCTCGGGCCAGTCTCTCGTGAGTTGCGTGATCCGAGGCGGCCCCTGAACCATTTCTGCCGAAGAAAATTCTCGGTACGTTTCCAGAGCTTTTTTCTCTGTACTGGAAAGTCCCAATCGCCAAGCCGGGGAAATCTTCACCATGCATTCGGTCGCGCTGCCAGGAATCTCCAAATGCCTCCGGTTTTTTTCAGCGCCCGACCCAACTTCCGGAACAGAGGCAAACGCCTGCACCGATGCAGCACCAAAGTTCCAGATCCTGGAGAAAGCTAGTGAACTTGACAAATCGGTCCCTGAACCAAAAATCTTGATCAGCTGCTCAACAGCGTTTTCGAAATTTCGTTTGGGGTCCTTAAATTTTCGAATGTGGCAAAAAAAATCGTCCGGTCGGAAAGTGAGGTCGTCGCTTTTTTGAAACTGGAAAAGCAATGGGTGGCTTATATTTTTCAAAATCTCATCAATTCCCTTCAGCTCTGAATATTCTAAACCCTCTGACCAACCGCTGTTCCGGCTGCCGTTCTTGTCAATGAGCACTTGCTGCGGCTCCCGAAAGGGGACGCCGCACTTATCTAGATACTCCCACAACACTTGCTCTTTGGCGGAAGACATCGACGTTGCCACTCCTATCGAAGCCGAAACGCGTTGGGCGGCTTTATTACAGTTTATTTTAGCAGGAGAGCATCGCCCGGACCAGGTGGCCTAGTGACAAACTTTGGCATCCAATCCCACCCCGTCTCTGGTATACTCCGCCCCCATGAAATCAAAAACGGGATCCACTACGGCGAGGAACCTGCTCGCGATAGGGTTAGTTATCATCGGCTGTTCGCGCTGGGACCGAGAGCCCCAGGTGCCGGTAGCCCCTACCCCCGGTCCGTCCCCGGTGGCTGAAAACGCCCGAACGATGGCTCGGGTCCATGCCTATGTCCGCAAAATTTCTAAGGAGCCCGCTCCGGCGTTCAAGGATTTGGCGAGCGAGGTTGAGTGGCTGTCCGCCCAAATGGAAGAAAAGGGCATTTTGGACTTAAGCGGTTCGAAGAACGACACCCAGCCCCTTGTGGACTTGCGCTCGGTGGCCGAACTGAGCGGAATCCACACGCTCATCGCGCGGAGGAATGGTGTCGAGCTTTCTTCGCTTTCGGACCTGGCGCTTGCCATGGACCTAAAAGAACTCGATCTTTCCGAATACCGCGGAAGCCCTATCGATTTTGAAGCGCTGGCAAGCCTCTTTCCGGGCCTTGAAGCGTTGACTCTGGATGACTGTAACTTGGAATCCGACGAACAAATCAAGCTCGAGGCGCTTTCTTCCCTGAAGACTTTGTCGCTTCGTAAGAACAAGCTCAATCGGATCCCGTATGCTTTGCCCAAGAGCCTCACCGATCTGAATTTGGAAAAAAACCTCATCACTGGCCCCATCGACCAAGAACTGCTCCGCCTGCAGTCTTTGGACACTTTGAACTTGAGCCACAATAAGCTTAAATCCCTGAAAGCGACTCCAGGGGCGGCCGGTCCGGTTTTCCCGGAATCTCTCTACCGCCTGAACATTTTAGCCAACCCTGAAGCGGGGGCGAAGCTTGTGATCGATCATTATATCGAAGAAAAACAGGCGGGCCGCTTGAAAACCCTCATGGACTTTCCCTTGGAAGAGTCTCTGATGACCTACGCCAGAAAGTCTGCGAGCGAAAAACTCAAAAAAGTGGAGGCGCCGAAGCCGTGATGGAAAAAAGTATAAAGGCCTTGTTTTGCGCGCTTGCGCTCGCGTTTCCTTTGCTTGCCGCTGAAGAAAGTCCGGACGAGGTAACGGAAAAGGTTCGCTACAAACCTTCCCCAGTCCACTGGGGACTCGACCTCCAGTTTAGCAGCGCGCGCTTTACGCAATGGCAAATGGCTCCGGCCGTCGGCGTTCCAGGGCGTAATCAAGGCTTGCACTTAGGAATGGACTGGCTTTCGCCGTTTCCCTGGGGAACGTTGACCGTAGGGATGGGAGTGACGGGCGGTATTTTCACGAATGCGGAAGTCGGGCGGGCTGCCGATGGCTCTGCCATTTATGCATCGCTCACGGCAGTGCCGGTGGACGCATCCATCACCTACCGGTTAGATTTTTTTGAAAACCAGCCTCTCATCCCTTTTGGGAGAATTGGTCTCAACTCCACTTTCGTCGGGCAAACGTCGAAAACCGGCGGAGAGAGGCCCGGTGTTTATGCCGGCTTCGGCAGAGACCTGGGCGTTGGGTTGGAACTCTCTTTAGGCATCTTTGATCGGTTGAGCCAAAATATTTTTGACTCCGACTTTGGCGTCAACCACAGCTACTTGGTAATCGAGTACCTTTCATCGCAGAGCCTTCTCGGCGAAGGGCAACCGGACCTCTCTCGAGATGAGCTTAGGCTGGGCCTTCGTTTTGAGCTTTGAACTCCCAGAAGGCCAGCGAACGCACGGGAACGTAGCCTAACGATCGGTACAGCTGGCTGCGTTCTGGCTCAGCAACCACAAAACAAAACGGGAAACCGCGGTCCAAAAGCTTTTGGCTTAAAGCCCCTACGAGCGCAGAAGCAAACCCCCTCTTTCGTAGAAGGCGCGGAGTGTAAACCCAGTGGATCCTAGCGCCCGTCGGCGTTCTATAAGAAGCGAGAGCCATCGCAACCGCTTGCCCCGAGCTTTCCCAAACGTACCTTGCCTGCGCGGAAATACTTTCCGCGCTCTGCCTCTCCGCCTCGCCTTCGGCCAACTCCAGGCCGGTTTCTTCCGCAAAGTCCTGGATCCAGGAAGCGACATTATTGGTATCCGAAACTTCGGCCAATCGAATCCTCCCTTTTGTTTTCCGGGGAGGGAGGAGGGATTGCAACTTGAGTACGGCGTTGGAAAGCGCGAGCGTTCCCCCGGGTTCCCAAAGCTGCACAAAACTTTCGGCCGATTCCAGAGGTGCGATCAAACCGGCTAAGGGGATCGATTTTTCGGTGAGCGCTTTTACGAGGACCGGTACCACTTCCACTCTCGCGCCGGCGAGACCCAGAACGAGAGAATCATTGACCCAAAAAACTCCAACGATTTCCTTCCCCGAAAATGCGCACCCCTGAAGAACCGAGTTCCCTTCGGCTACGGGCGCAAACGCAAAGTAGTTTTCAGCTTCTTCTTTGCAAAGAAATGGCACTGCCATTTCTCTAAACAACTCTGGGTCGGGTTCGAAACGAAGGGTGATCAAAGGGAGTACCTCAAAGAACCGCAGCCAGGCGACTCGCTTGGTCGATGGCTCGTTTAGCGTCGAGCTCTGCGGCGATATCGGCGCCCCCGATAAGGTGTACCGAGAGGGACGCCGCTTTCAAAGGCTCGTACAAGTCCCGCAACGGCTCCTGCCCCGTGCAGAGCACCACGGTGTCTGCTTCAATCAAGAGGCGCTCCTCGGCGCCGCGGGTCACGAGCACCCCTTCTTTGACAATTTCTTGATAGTTCACTCCCGAAAGCATCTTAACGCCGGCGTTTTTCAATGAGAGCCGGTGGATCCAGCCCGTTGTTTTCCCTAGACCCCGTCCCACGGCGGTCGGTTTTCGCTGCATCAACGTGATTTGGCGCTCGGATGGGCGCGCTTTACCTTTTTGGATCCCTCCCCGTACTTCGCTGGGATCGCAGATTCCCCACTCGGCCATCCATTCGCGCGGCGAAGCATCGGTACGGTGGCAAAGAAACTCGCTCACATCAAAACCAATGCCTCCCGCTCCGATGACCGCGACTCGGTTGCCCACCGGGCGTTTTTTGGTAAGCACCTCAAGGTACGTCATCACGTGGGGGAGGTCCCGCCCTTTGATTGCCGGCAGGCGGGGGATGACCCCCGTCGCTAAAACTACTTCTTCAAAACGGCCATCGATAATCTCTTTCGCGCCAACGCCACAGTTTAAGTGGAGGTGGACGCCCGTCAGTAGGATCTGTTTCTGAAAGTAACGGAGGGTTTGGTGAAATTCCTCTTTTCCAGGGATCTGTTTTGCTAAGTTGAACTGCCCGCCAATCTCGCTGCTTTTCTCAAAAAGATGGACTTCGTGCCCACGCATCGCCAGCGTCGTCGCGGCAGCAAGGCCGGCCGGGCCTGCGCCTACCACCGCCACTTTCTTGCGCCGAGAGGTGGGGGTGTACTTTAGTTCGGTTTCATAACAAGCACGCGGGTTCACCAAACACGAAGCTCGCTTTTGACTAAACACATGGTCTAGGCACGCTTGGTTGCACGCAATGCAAGTATTGATTTCATCTGCACGCCCCGATTCCGCTTTAGCCACAAAATCCGGGTCGGCAAGGAGCGGCCGTGCCATCGAAACCATATCGGCGTGGCCCTCCGACAAAATCTGCTCGGCGACTTCGGGAGTGTTGATTCGGTTTGACGTGATGAGCGGGATAGTGACTTCTGCTTTCAGTTTCGCTGTGACCCAAGAGAAAACCCCGCGAGGCACGCTGGTCGCAATCGTCGGCACTCGGGCTTCGTGCCAACCAATCCCCGTGTTGATAATGGAAGCTCCCGCAGCCTCAATCGCTTTGGCGAGCCTCACCACTTCTTCCCACGTTTGTCCCTTGGGGATTAAGTCCAGCATCGACAAGCGGTATATGAGAATGAATTCCGGCCCGACTGCTTCACGGATCCGCCGAACGATTTCCACAGGCAGCCGCATTCGGTTCGTAAAAGAACCACCCCATTCATCTTGGCGGCGGTTCGTGTGCTCGACTAAAAACTCGTTGATGAAATACCCTTCCGAACCCATCACTTCTACGCCATCGTAGCCAGCCTCTTTTGCTAAGCGGGCGGCGCGGACGAAACAGCGGATCTGTCGCTCGACGCCTCGGCGTGAAAGCGCTCGCGGAGTAAAGGGAGTGATGGGCGATTTTAAACGCGAAGGTGCAACCGAAAGGGGCGTGTAACCGTACCTTCCAGCGTGCAGGATTTGGAGCGCAATTTTCCCGCCGGCAGCGTGCACGGCGTCGGTAATAACGCGGTGGGACCTAGCTCGCCGGCGCGACGCTAACCGCGAACCAAACGGCGCAAGCCAACCCTCGATGTTGGGGGCAAAACCCCCCGTGACGATCAAACCTACGCCCCCACGCGCGCGCTCGGCGAAGTACGCTGCGAGCTTTGGAAAATCACGAACCCGATCTTCGAGTCCCGTGTGCATTGAGCCCATGACCACGCGGTTCTTTAGAACCGTAAATCCGAGATCTAAGGGAGCAAGCAAGTGTGGGTAAAGTTTTACCTTGGGGGTCATCCGCACTATGATAGCGCGACACGACACGCGTGGGCAAAGTACTTTTTATAGTGGGTGCGCGATGGAAGTAAGCCCTGTTCTTTTTTTCGACGGTGAATGCGCGTTCTGCAGTTTTTGGGTGAGCGTCGTTTTAAAATGGGAAAAGACGCCCGACTTAATGTTTTGTTCTTCCACTTCTAAAAACCTCAAATCGTTTCTCACCGATCCACAAATACAAAGCCTGAACCACACGATCCTGTTGCAGACGCAGGGCTGTTTCGTTCACAAGTCGACTGCCGCTCTCCGAGTGCTTCAACGTTTTCGATGGTTCTGGCCTTTGGGATACTTGGGCTTTGCTTTCCCCCTCCCACTTCGCGACGCCGTTTACGACTTTATTGCAAAGCGCCGCCACCGCCTGTTCAAAGGCAAGTGCGTGCTCCCCGATACGCGGCGTTTCCTTTAGGAGGATTGTGCCGCCCAATGCCTTGGGGTAACCTTTGCACTATGGATTCTTCTGTCTTTGCTAGCCCAAAGCTAAAAAAATTCCTTCATACCTATGCAGCGGGAGAACTTCTTTTCAAGCAGGAAGACAAAGGATCTACCCTGTGCATTGTGCTTACCGGAATGGTTGAGTTAGTCTCTAAAAACGGAACGAGCGAACACGTGATTGAAATCGTGGGGCCCGGCGGTTTCTTGGGGGAACGCTCCATTATCAGCAAGCTGCCGTATAGCCGCCGGTTCTCTGCGAGGACGCTTCAAGAGAGCAAAGTAATGGAAGTATCGGCCGACGATCTCGAGTTTCTCAAAATCTCGGCCCCTGAAACCATGACTTTGCTGATGACGAAAGCTTTCGAAGTAGCGGCGGAGCGGCTGCACCGGATGAACTGTTTGGTGGAAGCGTTGAAACCTTCAGGTGAAAGAGAGCGGCTCGGGAGTTGCCTTCGCTACTACTGCCGCTTTACTGGCACGGCAGTACCCAACGGCCTTGAAGTGCCCCTTTCACCCCAAAGCTTTTGCTACTACACCGACTTACCCGAAGATCGCGCGGTAAGCTTTCTAGAAGAACTCGAAAGCAAAAAGCTCATTGAGAAGCTCCCTAACGGTTTCTATTTGGTGCCAAGTCTAGAAGATTTAGAGCGGTTCACACTAAAAGCAGCGGTAGAGACTCCACGCGCTCATCTTTGAACGGTTGTAAATGCTGTCAGGGATCTTCTGCTCCAGCCAAGCGGGGAAACTACCGCCTAGGGATTCACAGCCCGGAAAATTGCGGACCGCGCTACAAGTCCCTGGCATTGAACACACCAAATGCCCTGTGAAACCAGGGAAGAGATCAGCCACTTCGGAAACCTCCAAAGCTTGGCGCCGGTAGAAAAAAGCACTGACGCCAGGCACCCGAAAGGGGTTCGTTCCCAAAACGACTACTTTTTCCGGGTTGAGTTGCCAGAGGCGCTTAAAAAAAGGGATCTCGGTCCGGGTGGGAAGTAGCGCCAGCGGGGTAAGAAACACGAAATTGAAAAACCAAAGCGTTGGCACGCTGAAGCGAAAACCACTTTGAAGAAACCAGCCCCGCAAAAAAGAGGATTTTTGGATCGCCATGAAAGCCATAACCGGGGTAAGCGGCAACACAGGAAACAGGAACCGCACTTCTTTGTGGGAAACGAAAGAATGGGCCAAGACAAAACAAAAAGTCACCCACGATAGGCTAAACTTTCTTGCAAAGCCCCAACACAAAACCAGTCCCACCAGCAGCAGCGAGCTTAAAGGGGGCGCTAAAATAAAATAGCGCTCAAAGTACCACCAAAAGGGTGCAACGCCCCACTCATTGGCTTTGCCCTGAAGCACATTTACCTTGAAATAACCGATCGCCGGAAACACCCACTGCCCGTAACCCCACCGGTCAATCGCAAGACCCAGTAACGTGACCAGAAGAAAACCACCCGCCACTTTCGCGAGCAGCGATCGCCAGGGCCTTGCGTAAACCCCTAGCCAGAGGACTGCGGCAAAAATTAAAAACCCCGCGTGGAACCGGCACTGAAAAGCCATCCCCCAAAGCGCGCCCGTGAGAAACCCGGGCTGCCCCGAGGCCGTGCGCTTGCTCTGCGCCACCCATTGAATCAATGGCAGCATGCCCAAAAGAAAGAAAATTTGCGCCCCGTTTTCGGAGGAATAACGCGCGTGCAAATACGGGACAAACCAGGCAAGGCAGGTGGCCAGAATGGCTCCTTTTCGGATTTTGGGATCGGGAAACCAAAACTCGCAGCACCGAACTAACCCAACGGTAGTCAACCAGCCAAGCAGCGCGAAAGTAGTGCGCAACAGGCAGCTCACCCAAAAAGGATCAAACACTCCCAACGTCTGCAAACCTCGGCCTATAAGAAAAGCAAACGCCGGCTGAAACCACGAGCGGATTTGGGCTGGGTATTCCCACGCGAGTTGATCTTGAGGGGTGATGCCTAGCTTCAGGCCCGCCCACTCCAAAATTTGGTAGTGCTCGTCGTAGTGGTGGTAACCTACGCTAAAAAAAGCAGCGACCAGGTGCAGTAAAAGCGAAAAGGCTAAAATGCGCCTTGAAAACAAATCGCTCGGAAGCCGAAAAATGCTGCTCTGAGATCCCACTGGGTCCCATTAAGCTAGAGAGTGAATGGATTAGGCAACTGAATTTGCCCTGGCGCTTCTAGCGACGGACCTGGCACGGCTTCCAAACGGGCACAATGTCGAGCTTTTGGACTAAGTCAGAATCGAAACTATCCAGGCCCCCAATAAAGGTGCCGCCATCAATACTCGCGCGGAAAGCGCGCAAGGCAAGCCGGGTGCTAAAGTCGACTTTTCCGGAGCACGATGCCGGCTGGGGCAAGTTCATCTGAGCTTCGCGAACAAACAAAGAAGAGGGGCTGTCGGCCGTTATTTCTTGGCCTATCGGCCAAGCCATTGCGGGAGCGACAGAGGGCTTTAGGCCAATGAGCGAGAAAAAAACAAGACTTCCAAAAGTATTTTTACTTTTGATCACCCCACCAGAGAAAACTTGTTTGATCGCCGAAAGGAAACAATCGGGCGGGTAAGAAATTCGGACTTTGAAAGTGCAAACTTTGTTGACGGATCGCCCATCTCCGACCGATCCCGCTGGCATATTGGCAGAAAGTTCATTGAACAGCACGGAGAGAGACATCCCGTTTTCAACAATGGAAGTATTGCTTTGGTTGCAATGGCCTTCGACTTTGATTTGATCGAACGCTCCCGCAAACAAAACCGGCGACACAAGACTAGCCAAAAGACAAAGCGCTTTCATAAGAGTTCTCCGAAAAGTAAAAAAAAAAGGGGCGGGCAACCTAGCCCGCCCCTCCCGGCTACCTGCGAGGGCAGAGCCTAAAATCCGGAACCAACACGAGTCTCTGCACGAAGTCGGCGTCGACTGAGTCGAGCCCGCCCACTAAGTGCTCGTTCCAAGTGCTTCGCCGCGTTGCGGTAAACGACATATTGATTCCGTAGTTAGTTTGGCCCCCGCAATTAGCGACTAGCAAGTTGTTATTGTACTCTCTGGAAAAAAGAGACTGGGGATCTTGCGGCCGGATCACC
>JANPJT010000109.1:0-12323 GCA_031425635.1 Pseudomonadota bacterium | reverse complement strand
CCCTGCCGGCACTAACGCTTCCTCCCAATCCATTGCGCGAAGCTCTTCGAAGCTTGTTTTTCCGATGAGCGCACGCTGAACTAAAGTCCCAAAAGGCGGCATTGCGTGGGCGGGGACGTGCTCTCGGACCAAAGTTTGTTTTGCTGCGAGGTTTTCTAGTCGCTCCTTGCTGCAGACGGGGCTCAGGCGTTCGATCCATTCGATCAACGTGAGCGTGTCAATGTCCTCTGGTTTCACCCTCAACCCCTGGTGGAGAAGGATTCGGGCGGCGCTTTCAAAGTCAGAGACTCGATCGGTTGCCTCTTCCAAGATGAGAGCCGCATACCGCAGCCTGCTCTTACAAACTACTTTTTGTTTTTGTGTGTCCCATGCCACCGCTTCTTCCGTTTCGATGAGGCTGGGGCTAACGTCAAACAGCATGCTTTCTTGCAGCGGGATTACCGAAGTGGCTCGGACTTCCCCTTTAGAAAACGGGCCTCGTGAAACCTCTCTTGCATTGAGAACGAGAAACAATCGGGTCCCAAAACCCCCCAAACTTTCCGTCGTTACCGTCCCGCCCGAAGACATGACCAGCTCGGTCTGGGAATTTTCTCTGAGCCTCCCCACTCGATCGGGAAAGCCGCTCAGCGCTGCGAGCGTTAAGGCCTCTCGCGAAAATTCTCTATCCGAAGACTGCCCGAATAGCCGCCCGATTTGTGTTTCTACGCGAGCGAGCGACGGGCTGGATCGCACTTCTTCCAGCGCGTCTAAGCCGTCCAAACGATCTTCAGAGATTGCGGCTGCAAGACGGGTCGCCCGCTTTAAGCACCCTAACTCTTCCGCGCGTAGGAGCAGCCTGCCTAGCCGCGGGTGGAGGGGAAGCCGGACGAGCCTTTTCCCCAGCGGAGTGGCTCTGCCGTCTGCCAGCGGGGAATTCAATGCCCCCAGCTTAAAGAGCAAAGCGCGGGCATCTGCGAGGGAAGCTTCGCCGGGCGGCTCAAACCACTGGAAGCTTTCCTCGTTTAAGTAGCCGAGCACGCACAGTTCCAGTACGGTCGATGTGAGATCGGTTCTCAGCACTTCAGGGGTTTCGCTGGCTGCTCGGCATTCATAGTCTGCTTCGCTATAAAGACGCACGCAAAGCCCTGGGCCCGTCCGGGCGGCTCGCCCGCTTCGCTGGATCGCGGACGCTTTCGAAATCGGACGCACTTTGAGCGAAGGCATCCCCGACCACGACGCGATCGACTGCGAACGGTGCAGCCCTGAATCAATCACCACTCGAACGCCCTCAATCGTTAACGACGACTCTGCAATATTTGTTGATAGAATGACTTTGGTCGTGCCAGAAGGCCGCACCGCTTTTTCTTGCTCCTCTTTGCTTAAGTCACCGTGGAGCGGGTGAACGGTGAAGCCGCGCTGTTTAGCGGGTCCACGGAGCGCTTCTTCGCTGCGTTGGATCTCGCTCTTTCCTGGGAGAAAAACGAGAAAATCTCCGCCAGGGTATTCAGGGCTATCGAGCAGGTGAGGGATCGTTCGAGACAGCGAAGTCTCCACTTTCGTCCCTTCACCTAGTGGAAAGTACTTGGTAGTGAGCGGGTAGTGAGGGGCTTCGATTTCAAGCTTTCTGCAGTCAAGTAGGTACGTTTCGAGGCGAGCGACCGAAAGCGTTGCAGACATCAAGATAATTTTCAAATCGGGTCGCCGCGTTTTTTGTAGGAACTGGAGTGAAGCTAAAGCAATGTCCCCTTGAAGGTGCCTTTCATGGAATTCGTCGAGCACTACCACTGCAACGCGAGATAGAAGCGGGTCATTTTGAAGGAGTTTGGGAAAAATACCTTCGGTGAGAAACCGCAGCTGTGTTTCAGGGCCCCCTACTTTTTCAAACCGGAACTGGTAGCCGACTTTTTTTCCGACCGGTTCCCCCAGCTCGAACGCGACTCGTTCGGCGGCCAGTTTCGCTGCGAGCCGCCGGGGTTCTAAAACCCAAACCTCTTTCCCCATCGCACATAAGGGAGAAAGCAACACAGCCCGAGGCACTCGGGTCGTTTTGCCGGTCCCCGGCTGCGCTTGAAGAATGAGGCTCGAGTGTTTTTCGAGATGGCTTAATATCTCGGGTAGATAGGGGTCGATGGGCAGGGCGCGCATTTTAAGTAGATACCGGGCGCCAGCGCAGGCCTAGGTTCAAAATGCGCCAGAGCAAGTCTTCGTACGAAAGCCCGCCTTTCCGAGCGGATTGAGCGAAGTCCTCAAGTTGCCCAATGTGAGGGTTGGGGTTTGCTTCAATGACGTGCACGTTTCCGTCGGGGGAAAGCCGTAGGTCCATCCGCGCATAGCCGTTGAGTCCAAGGAGGCGGTAGGTTTTGCGGCTAATTTCTTTCACTTTGGCTGCTAAATCCGAGCTCAGAGACGCTTCGCCCGAGTAAATCCCGTGTTTCTGGCGGTATTCGGTATTCCATTTCACGCGCCGCGTGGCAATAGGCCAACTCTGCGTTTTGGGAAAAAACATTTCCCAGATGGGGAAGGTTTCCGTTCGGACATTCCCCAGCACGCCCACGTAAAGTTCTCGGCCAGCCACGTAGGTTTCCGCAATCGCGTCGGTCCCTACGTGTTCATGGACGAAACTCACTCGTTCCTCCAAGTGTTCCGCATCGCTCACAATAGAAGCTTGCGAAATCCCCAGGGAAGCTTCTTCGTTCACGGACTTTACGATGAGCGGAAATTTCAAATGGCTTGGCCGCCGCACAGGTCCATTTCGGGGAAAGACTTCGAAAGAGGGCGTAGCGACCCCGTGGAAGGACAGGACTTTTTTCGTGAGCGATTTGTCTCGCGCTAACATCAGGCCTCGAGGGTTGCACCCGGTGTAAGGGATCCCTAAAAGCTCTAAGTAGCTCACAATGTTTTGGTCGAAAAAACTCACGCCGTCGAATTCTTCAGTGAGGTTAAACGCCACGTGCGGCTGGAACTCGTAAGCGGCCCTCCGCACGCTCCCGACTTGGTCTGAAAGCCCCAGGCACAGCACTTCATGGTTCATCGCCTGGATGGTTTTGATGACATCGTATTCGGCTAGCCATTCAGCGTTTTTTAATTCGGACGGCAAAGGGTCTAAAGGCGGAACAAGGGTCGAGTGCGTAAGCAAAAGCACGCGCAGGCGTCGGGGCAAAGCCATGGGGTTCCTTTTTTGGTTGAGCGAACTAGACCGCTATTTTGTGCATCCCTTTTCGGAGTAAACGCACTGTGTGCCGGGTCAGGATCAGGGGGACGCCCCGTTTGCTTTGGAAGGAACGGGGCGCTGCTTTTAGGCTCAAGTGCCGAGACCGGAGGATAAGGTCCCCTACCACTCTGGTTACGCGGTGCATTGGTTCACCGCTTATTTCGGCCGCTTGGACTACGAGCTCGCCTTTTATTTTACGCAAAAAAGCTTCCGCTGTCATCGTTCTGGGCGTCGGAGAATGCTTGCCGAACACCCGGCTGAGCGGGGTGTCGAGCCGAGGGATCTCTAGAAAAAAGTGCCGCCTTTGTCGCCGGTAATGCGTCCTCAAGGTAGTGTGGAGGTTCGACAAGGGCTCCACTGCCTTCGTGTTCCGTGTAACTGGCCGCTTCCCGGCGATTTCGTGCATGAGCCGGTCCATGAATTCCAGCTTTTCGAGAGCGGGGAGCCCTGCGTACTTCTTTCGCCAGTTGGAGCGGGGCGTGAGCCAGACAGCGAAAGTTTCCGCAAAGTCTTCGTCCGGGTGGGATTGCGCGTAGCCCTGGCCCAAGTGCCTCACAAACTTTCCGCTGTAAGGCTTCGGTGAATAGTACTTCGGGTAGGGCTTTGAGGTCGGCCCAAAGACTTCCGTCACATCGGCCCGATCCCTTAAGCGGTAAGCGTTTTGGACAGCGTGCCCCGCTTCGTGTCGTAAAATCTTCCGCGTAAGCACTTTATTTTCATAAAGGATCCCTTGCATTTGGATCTTGTCGAGCCTGCTCAGTCGGTCGTGAGCGTGGTAGAAAGGGACTGCGATCCCCACCACGCCATCCGGAGTAAACCATTCAGAGGAAAGCCAAAACCGAGGCCTAAAAACCAGTCCTTTGGCTTTGAGCTCCTCATAAAGCCTTTCGAACTCGGCCTGGAGGGGCGAATCTTCGATTTTTAAGCCCAGATCGCAGAAACGTAAGGCCAAGAGGTCTTCGTCGGAAAACCGCTCCCAAGCCTTCCTAACCGTTTGTGGCTTCCGCTGCATTCCCTTCGTCTAGCGGCTTCCGCCCAGCTAGGCAAGCCCGGAGAATCAACGCTGGCAGGGGTTCTCGAGCGTGAGGGAAAGTTGAATACCGGCAACGCTGGCCAGGAAACGGTGGTTACAAAGCTCCAAAAGTTGGGAGAAGAAAGGAAGGTTTGCCGCGGAAAGAAAAGCAAAACGCTGGGGTGCAAGCGTTTCAATTTTCCACTGGCCGCCTTCTTGCTTTTCAACTCGGACGGGGAGGTTTTGATCAAACTCAACCCCCCGGAAAGTGAACTGCAATCGAAGTGTCGATTCGCCCGTCTGGACCGTGCTCCATCGAGGGACTGAAAAGCGGAACGGTAGAACGCTCCCGCCCTTTTTCTCGACGCCAAAAACGTATTTCATGACCCGGTAGTCCCGCGGCACTAAGCCGGAATCCCAAGAGGTCAAGTCGAGGTAGCCGCTTCCGGTGAGCGCTGCTTGAGATTCTTCAGCGTAAGCCCAGAAGCGCGAGAACTTCCCTTTTACCTGGACGTTTTTTTCTTTTGTTGCAATCGCTTCCACTTGGCTCGTCGGCGAAACACGCCAAAGCGGGCTCTTGCCGCATACGGGCGGTTTCATTTTCTGGATCTTTTCCCATTCCGGAACCGAAAATTTTTCAATGGGTTTGGCTTCGTCCAGGATGGGGACTTTGGTTGCTTCCCATTTGAGGTTTTCAACATGTTCGGGAATGGTTGGCGGAGCAGCGAATGCGGTCAGGGCCAGTGCGATATAAGCTAACATCGGGGCCAATGACAACAGGCCTCACTCTCCCAGTCAACCGCTTAGGGCCCTTTTACTTTTCAGTTTTGGTTTGGAACGCCGCGTGCCACGGAAATGTGGTACCCTGTTTTTTCATCGGGTGAAAAAATAACTGTTTATTCCCTTCGGCGCGGAGAAGACCAAATGACAGCGAAAAAAACAAAATCTACCATTTCAAAGAAGCGCAAACCAGCAAGCGTGAAGAAACGGGTAAAGAAAGCCGTAGTTGCTTCCAAAGCGTATTCTGGTTTGGAGAAACTCCAAAAAGCAGCTGGGAAGCTTTTGGTCCAAGTGCAGCAGCGAGTAGCTGACGCTCTGGGGGGCGATGAGACGAATGACGAAAAAGTGCCTACTTCAAATGCCGAACTGCGCAAGCAGTGGATAAAAAAACGAGTGGCTCGTACCAAACTTGGCAAAGCGCTGACCAAAAAAAAACGCTAGAGAAATAAACAGAGCACGAACGCAGCGTACAGTAAGGGCTCGATGATGCGCAAAATACTGCGAGAAAGCATAGGTCGATCTCCTGTATTAGAAAGGTTTGTACTGAGCTAAATAGGCTCCCAAAGCCATCGTGATCGGCAACCCAAACCAAAGCGCCGCCGAAAACCGGTTACGGAGCCTTGGGACCAGAGCCATGTATGCGCCAAGCAAAAGCCACAAGCCGAGCTTTGCCGCAACCCAACCCGGGATGCTGTGGATCTGGAGTTTCGCTAGTGCCCCGAAACCCGAGATGAGCAGGAGCACGAGCCCCACACCATGGGTGATGGCGATGGAACGCTTCGTGAGAACTTTGTTCTCGTAAACAATCAGCGCTCCCAGGGAAGCGAGGACCATCGAAATCCCGACATAATGGAAAATTTTGTACGTTGCATAACTTAGCATTGGTGCGTCATAACTCAAAAAAAGGAAGAAGGCTATGGATCCGAACAAATCTTTTAGGGGGGAGACTCCGGAGCCAAATGCCTTTTCGCTCGTAGAAAAATCCCGCCAGTTTTTGAACCGCTTGCAGGGCTTTGCCGGCCGCCCATGGTATTTTCCATTCCTTGGGTTTTTAGCCGCTTTGGATTTTTACATTTTTATTGTGCCAACCGACGCGTTACTTGTTTCTTCTGTTCTACTCCGCCCTAAAAAGTGGGTCAGTGCTTTCGTTTGGGTGGGGCTAGGCTCTGCTTTAGGGGCTGTCACGCTTGCGGCAGCTTTGCAGTTAGGGTTCTTCACCATCCCAGATTCGGAAACCTGGGTCTGGCTCAAGGAATTTTTCAACCACTACGGGAGTGTGGCGCTGGGCCTGATCGCTTTAAGCCCCTTGGCCCAATTTCCCGTTGTGGTGCTCGCGGCTCTCTCAGGAATGCCCCTCGGGGAGCTCTTCTTGATTTGCCTCGTTGGCCGTTGGATCAAGTCGGCCGTGTTTGCTTACATCGCTTCTCGTGCACCGGAACTTCTTTTCAGGATTCCGTTCCTGCGCAAGGAGCTCGAAGTCCTGGGCCTTTCCTCGGAGTTGGCAACTCCGGCTGAATCCGGTTAAGCTTTTCAAAGCGAGGTGATTGGTGCGGTTGGACTTGGGTCTTTTGTTTCTTCGGTTGATGTCAGGCGGCCTGATGTTGTTTGGCCACGGTTTGGGAAAGCTCATGAGCTATTCGGGAATGGCGAACTCTTTCCCCGACCCCTTGGGAATGGGCCCCACGTTGACGTTGGTTGTGGCGATTTTCTCCGAAGTGTTTTGTGCGCTTCTTTTGATGATCGGTCTTTCCACACGCCTTGCGGCTCTCCCGCTGCTGGGCACCATGGTGACGGCTGCGTTTGTCGTTCATGCGGCCGACCCTTGGTCAAAACAAGAGTTCGCGCTTTTGTATGCAGTAGCCTACGCCACGCTTTTTCTCACGGGGCCCGGCTCCTTTTCGCTCGATGCGGTTTTTAAAGTCCGCGGGATGCGGCGTCCTTAGGGGCTGAACCTTTATGTCGATAACTCAGATCACGTGGGGATTTTTGTGCATAGATTTGCCGGGCCGACGACGGCGTACTCTTTGTACGCGGAGAAGGCGTGGCGAATCTAGGCACAAAAAGCACCCGTGAAATGAGTTATCGACATAAAGGTACAGCCCCTAGAACCAAACGACTTGAGACGTGGAGCAGCTACCGGTAGCGCCCGTTTGATCTCGGATGTTGTAACGGATTTGGTACGAGCCCGCGTTATGGAACCGGATTTGAGCGCTCAACGCGTCGGTCCAGGAACCGTCGTAGCTCGTCACAGTGTTTCCATTCTGAGTGACGGTCAATGACTCAACCCATTTGCTGCCTTGTCCGCCGAAGATCACTGCGAACGCTCGAAAGTACTGGAAAGTATTCGACGGGTTAATCGACGTAAACCCGTTGCACGTTAAAGGAGCAATAGGGGTTGCCGAAATCTCGACGGTATCCGAAAGCGTCCCGCCCCCTTGGCAACGTGCGCCCGTGGAAATCGATTGCGCTTGTACCAATACCGTTTTTATCCCAGGCACGGAGTACTGTACCGTTCGGGAAGCATTGGAGCTCGAAGTGATTACCCCATCGCTGTGAGTCGAAAAGTAGGTCATTTGCAACGCTTCACCTGTCGCCGCAGAGACATCGAAGTTGACGCTGTCGCCAACGTACAGAACCCCCGCTCGGTGCGTGATGGAGCAAGCAAGGCTAGCGCTCGCCGTAAAAGTCAGCGATACCGTCTGCGAAGCGCTTTGAGTTCCGTTGGTCGCTGTCACCAAGACATCGAACGCAGGCTGTGCAATCGATGAAGTGACTACGGCAGAATTACCATTTGCAGTCACTGTCACGCCGCTTCTCGTGGTCGTAAACGTGTAGGTAGGCGTCCCTGAAAAATCGCTTGGGGAGGCGGTGAGAGTGATTGAGCTACCTGCGGCAACCGACGTAGAAGGAGACGGCACCACTAATAGGTTAGGAGCGTTAGAAACCGTGAGCGATCGAGTGCAGGTGACGAAAGTCCCTGCGTTGTCGGTGAGTTTTACCGATGCCGTTTTAAGTCCCGCCGTGGAGTACTTCGCCGTTGCGGCAGCAGAAGTGCTGCTGGTGGAGGCAAGTGCCGTAACAATCAAACTATCGGTTCCTGCAAGGAACTCCGAAAAAACATAAGGGGCCACGCCGCCGGTGGCGGTTGCGTTAAAGGACGCATTTTGGTTGGCGATCGGGGTTACGGGGGTTACTGCGAGCGCGCAGCTTAAATTCGTTACCGGACCATTCACTGGGGCAACCGTGACGGGGAAGTTGCATTGGGTCACAAATCCCACCGCATCTTTAACGGCGACTGTATCGATTTGCACAACGTTTTGGGTCGTTGCATTCGTGTACGTGCGAGATAAAACAGTTTCGCTCTCAAACCCGATGGTCGTGGATAGGATTTCATACGGGCCGACACCGCCCGATGCTTTTACCTTAACCGGAACTGCTTGGCCGGAAGGCGCGATAGCGCTGACTTCCGCAGAGCAGCTGAGAAGTTTGGCACCGACGTCGATTTTCGGATCAATCTTCACTTTCGGGCTAAGGTCTACGCTGCAAGCCGCGAGAGCGAGGACCGAAAGAGAAGCCGTTAAACATGAACCGAAAAAAGTTTTGCTTACCATAAAAACAGCACTCCGAATTCGTTGCCGCACCACAATCGGCGGCACTCGCGATACTGGTGCAAGCTCCGGGCCGGCAGTGGTGTAAACTAACGGAGGTCGGGAAAATGGCTTTGTTTTGGATGAAAAAGGCTCTGGCCTTTCAATGGAGCAGCGATCGTATGCAGCCAGTGCGTGACTAAGAACTTGAATGGGGGCGCGACAATTTCCGTCACCCAACTTTCATTGTTCTATTTGTAATCGTTCCCCCGCCGTCATTGCGAGTCGCGGAGCGGCGAAGCAACCTTTGACCGGCGCAAATCGACTGGCAAAGTTGCATCTCCACCCTTGAGAGAAGGTTGCTTCACCCTTCGGGTTCGCAATGACGGAAATGGACTGTGGGTTGCGAATGACGGAATGTGGGCCGCTTTCCCCCGGCCGTCATTGCGAGTCGCGAAGCGGCGAAGCAACCTTCAATCCGTGTAAATCGATCAACAAAGTGTCTTCTAGGTCAGGCAGCAACGGTCCGGTTTCGGCCTCGCTGCTTCGCTTTGTAGAGCGCTTCGTCGGCGATCTCGATGACTTCCTCGGGCCGCTGGCCGCTCACGGTAGGTTCGGCGAGCCCAATACTGACTGTAACGTGCACTTTAATGGCTCGAGGATTCGGTGTGCGCCGGTCGCGGCGCGAGGCCCCATTTCGCACTGTTCGGGGAGCGCGTATAAAAAAAGCCCGAGCCGCCAGTTTCTCTCGCAGTTCTTCCAATTCTACTTCCGCTAAACGCGCGCTCACGTCTTCAAAAACAAGGCAAAACTCCTCGCCCCCGTAACGGTACGCTTGGGCACTTTTCACTTGGCTGAGCTGGCTCGCGACGAAACGAAGGACGCTGTCGCCTTGCTCGTGCCCGTACGTGTCGTTGAATCGCTTGAAGTGATCAATGTCGATCATCGCGAGCGAGTAATGGTGCCGCAAAAAGCTCAACCGTTCGTTCAACGCCCGGCGGTTGGGGATCGCTGTGAGTTCGTCCAAATAAACTTTCTGCCAGTACAGAAAGAAATTCGCATAAACCAGGATGGCTGCCGCTGAAAGAAGCGCGAGCGAAGTTTCTAGCTGGTATTGCTCCAGGCTCCGGAATCGGCTGCCGGTACGTTCAAGAGCAAAATAGAGCGGAAGCAGACTGATAGCCAAGTACAAATGGAAGACTCGCAAGTACCGATCTTCTGTATTTCCACCCAGTGTGCCAAACAGAATACCGGCTACCACGCCAGCCACCGGAAGGTGGCCAAAGAAGTACCCCTGGCCGAGTCTTGCGGTGAACACCCAGTCCGGCCCTTGTAACGAACTTAAAATATGAAAGAGGGGCAGCGGGGAAAGGGCCAAGCAAAACCAAGCGAATCCATTGCGGCCTCGCAAGTTTGCTTCCACCAAAAAAAAGACGCACGTAAACATTGCGGGCAACGCTAGCGACACGATCTGGCCTTTAAGCCCCCGGGGATGGGGACCCAGAAACTCAGGTAAGTCGAAGGATAAGTAAGCGCCACAGGCACCCAGGATCAACGCGCAAAACAGAATGCGGCGTTGGTTCAGCTTCTCTCCTAGGAAGCCCACCAAGATCAAGAGCAGGTAGGGAGCGGCAAACGCAAGATCATAAAGCGCGACCCGCTTGTTATCTACGGAGAGCAAAAGGTAGGGAAGGGTCGCTAAAAAAAGAGTGATAAGGATGCTGGGGATAGCTCGACGGCCCATATGTCTAGTCGTTTCGGTATTTTCCGTTCCTTGGTTGAGCCCAGACTGGATTTGGATGGATTATTCGGGTAAGAGGGGCTGATGAAACGCGCGCACTTACGATGCACTGGGTTAGACAATTTGGTTCTGGGCTTGGCTTGCCAGGTGGCGGCCGGGCTAGAGCAAACCGTGCGTGCAGTTAACCTACCAAAACCATTCAAGACTTATCGCCTATGGACTTCCGAGCCAGCGGCGCGTCGGGAGACGAGCGAACGATTTCGCCGCCGCCTCCCGAAGCGCGAACTCTGAGCCTATTGAACGCACACTGTGGCTGGTGTGACCGGGCAAACAAACGGGCTGGCGAGGAAGTTGTCTCCCAAGTAGAGACCTTTCAGATTTTTTAGCGGAGCTAGCGACGAGACGTCAGAGATTTTATTGTCCTGCAAATTGAGCAGTTCGAGGAGGGGCAAGCCGCCGAGAGCGCTCACGTCTCGTAGCTTATTGGAGTCTAGGAGCAACCGCCGCAGTTTCGCCAGCCGCGCAGCAGTCGGCGCGATGGTACGCATTTCATTCCCCGAAAGGTGCAGCTCTTCCAGGCGATAAACGGCATCTTCTATGTTGGCGTCGGGAAACGACCAGAGCTGGTTCTGCGTGATGATGAGCTTTCGCAACCGTTCCATATAGCCCATGGAAAAACGGTTTAGTCGGTTGCTTTGTAGTTCGAGCTCTTCGAGTTTGTAGAGCTGCTCGAGTGGGACCGAGTCATAGATCTGGTTCCAGCCGAGGGACAGGGATTTGAGGTTGGTAAGGTTCTTGAGCGCATCGATGGTGGTAAGCGCATTGTAGCTAAGGTCGAGCGATTCCAGCTTGGTGAGCCGGCTCAGGAAATCGACGTTTTCAAGGCCTACGCTCGAGAGAACCAGCGACGAGAGGCTCTCAAAATCGCGTAGTGCGCTCAGGTCTCCATACTGGCCCCCTTGAATCACCACTTCTTGCAAATAGGGAGCGGACAATTTTAACCACTGGAGATTGCGCGCTCGGACTTGGTTCAGCTCAACCCGCTTTAAAAGGACCGTTTCCAGTCCCCTGAAGCTTTTGAAACCCCCGCCGTTGAGTGTAAGGCTCCTTAAGCCGGGCGGGAGCGCGCGAAGCGAAACCGCGCTCGAGTCTTCGGTGTCGATGGACAGAGTATCCGTGTGCTCAAGAAAGCCCAGGACATCGACTTCGGAGGAAGCGCTTAAGCTAAGCTTTAGCTCTCGAATTTTGGGCATTCGCGAGAGCGCTCTGAGGGAAACAGGAATCCCTCGGATGTCCAGTACCTCAATCGCCAAGGGAGCTAGAGCGTCCAGAGACAGAACTTTTTGATAGGGGATGGAAAGCTTCTTAATTTGCGGAAAGAGCGCAATGGGCTCAAGGTCGACCACTTCGTAATAGTGGAAGGTATTCCCCGGGAGGTGGATCTCCACCATTTTAGAAAGCCGCTCGCCTAGTTCTTTGCAGCTGAGTTTACGTTGAGAAAAACCTAGGGCAAATTTCTCTAGCGCACGGATAGTGACTGCGGTGCTTTGTGGCAAGTCCCTCACTTCGCAAAGCTCAACAAACTCCTCAACGGTAGCCGAAGCTTGCGCCGAAACGATTAGCCAAACACTGATTCCCAAAAACTGTTTCCACCGACCCATTTTTTTCTCCCTCATGCGTTTAATCCATCGTCGGCTAAGAGCGCCCTTTTGCCCAATCAGAGTAGGTTATCGGCTGGATAAGGGGAAGTGATGGGTTGTGTAGCTTTCGAAGAAAAAAAGTCGAGGCTGTGTGTTGCCGTGCGTTGTTTGTTGTTTTTCATCGATTGGCTCCGCCGGCCCCAAATTGGAAACCCCACCCATGTAGTGAGATAGGGGTTTTTGCGAGAGAACGGCGTGCGTTTGCGGGAGTGTCGTTCGGCGGTTCGCAGCTTGCGGTTGGGTCACCGACCATAGGGCGCGGGCGGCGAGACGGGTTGTTGTTTTTTTTCGTGCAGCACAGTTTACCTCCCTC
>JANPJT010000108.1:0-3476 GCA_031425635.1 Pseudomonadota bacterium | reverse complement strand
CCGATGGATTCAGCACGGGGCTGGCGACGGGAGTCGAGGTCTGGCGCACGTCCGAGAACGTGAACTTCGCAAGTTGCGCGAGGGTGTTTCCGGTCTTGTTGGCGTTCTCATTCGCCGCTTCGAGCGGATCCGTGCCGGGGCTGGCGAGGGCTGCGTCCTGGATGAACAGAGGGTTGAACGAGCCGCCGAGGGCGACTGCGCGGACTCCTTCGACCGAGCCGTTCCATGAGCAGCGGATGGTGGTGACACCGCTGATGCCAGGGAACGTGCCCTTGAACGTGGAGCGGTTCGCGCCTTGGACGGCGAGACCCGGTGTCGCGTTGGCGGCAACGTCGTGCGCAAACGTGAAACTGCCTCCTGCGACGAACTTGTCGTAGATGGCTTTGGTGGCGGCTGCGCGGAACGCGGTGGCGCCGGTGACGCGGATTTCAACGTCGGCCATGGCAGACGTTGAGAGGGTGGCAAGGGCGATGGAGCCGGTGAGGATGGTGCGGATGTTCATTGTAGTTGTTGTCTGTGATTGTTAGCTGATTCGGTTGATTGCTGGGTTGGTTTGCTCTGGAGATCAGGCCGTGATGCGGCGGCGGCGGCGCATTCCAGCGGCGACGCAGCCGAGGACGAGTGTGGCACCCATCGTGGTGGGCTCCGGTACCGGCGTGACGATGAAGGAAACGTCGCCACCTTGGTCGATGACGAAGCTGCCCTGATACTGCCCGACGCGGAGTGTGCCGGGGTCCACCGTGCCGGAGGCACTCGTGGAGCCGAGGATGCGATACAGGTCGAGCGCGCCTTCAGCGGATTCACCGCCAAAGGTGCCAAACGAACCGACACCGAAGTTACCCATGACTCCTCCCGGGAAGTTACCATAGGCAGTGCCGGGGTTGGAGCCGAGGAACGGGTTCTGGCCGTCCACATTCGAGGTGGCGTTACCTTCCAGGAGGCGGTCGGTCGTTGCGACGGTCTCCATGCGGGTGGTCATCTGGATGATGTTGGTCGAACCATTGGTCATGGCGGTGTTGCCGGTGATCGTCCAGGTGCTGGACTCCGCTGCACCCTCGGTGCCGAGTGCAATACGTTCTTTGGTGGTGTAGATGGTGCGGTGCCCGTCACCGTTGACGGCTGCACCATTGCTGTCGGATGAACTGCGGACGCCGGCTACACCCCAATACATGTCGGGGTTGTCATACCAGTTACCTACAAACGCGGTGGTCGCAGAAATGGCTGCGAGTTCGACACCCACGTTCTTGAGGTCGATCAGGTTTGACGTGGCGTCACGGAATGCCTGCCCGGTGCCGATGTTCAGCATGAGAGTCTGGGTTCCGCCGAACGCTTGCGCGAACAGGACGATGTCACCAGCTGCCTGGTTGTAGTTTCCATTCTGCGCGGAGGCAGATGTTGCCGACAGCACCACGCCGACTGTGGCGAGGATGGCTTTGGTGAGGATGGTTTTACGAGTCATGGATTGCGATTGTATATTTGTTGTTTGTTTTTTACTGCACCTGGTTCTGCCTCACGTCGTTGAACGAAGGTCATTGCTAGGCGTCTGCTGCCAGACGCCGCGATAAAACTCCTCGAAGCTCTGCCGGGCAAGATATGTAGCGTAACGTTCTCGTGTCGGAAGTGACGATGACTCGAGCTTGGCGAACCTTTCGAAATGAAACTTAGTCGACGCGAGTTTCGGTAATTCAGTGTGGGAGCGTGGAGGGGCGCTAAGCGTTGGTATATCAGCACCTCCGGGGCGGCGCGCGGGTTCAGAAAGCCTTTGTCGGTGGGGTTGAACGCGATCAACATGTACCAAAGTCCCAACTAATGTTACAAGGAGGTGTCGGAGAGCGAAACTAGCGCGGGACCTGCTCAGGTTCCGACGACCGCAATCGTCACGGTTGCGGCTCCCGGCTCGAGTTTGCAAAGGTATGCCGCCGTCCATAGTTAAACATGCCACTTATGCGGAGGCTAGACGCCTCCTGACCTTCCTTCGCCAGCATCTAGGGTCACGCTCGATCGCCTGGGTCCAAAAAAACCGGCGCGGGTTTCCCCGCGCCGGTTCAAAGCTGTATGGCGCCGCCTCACTGGCAACGCAGTTCCCGCGATTAAGCGCTTGCCGTCCGCCGCCGACGTGCAAGTCCGAAAAGAACCGTACTCGCGAAAAGACCAATGGTGGCAGGTTCCGGAATCGGAGCGATGTAAGAGACGCTGCCCGCTTGGTCTATGACGAACGTGCCTTGGTATTGCCCAGCACGGAGCGTCCCGGGATCAACGATGCCGCTCGCGGTCGTCGTTGCCAGGATGCGATACAGGTCGAGCGCTCCCTCTGCCGCCACCCCGCCGATGGTGCCGTAGGACGTATTGCCAAATGAGCCCATGACGCCCCCGGGGATGTTCCCGTTAAATGCGGCGCTAGGGTTGTCGCCGAGATACGGGTTCTGGTTGTCGATATTGGAAGTGCTGTTGGGCTCCACGAGCGTGAGGCTCGTCCCAACGGTCTCCATGCGGTTGTTCATGCTGACGACGCCTGTGGAAGTCGTGGTCATGGCAGTATTGCCGGCGATCGTGATTGGGTTGGAGCCCGCCTCACCATCGGGAACAGTGAGGGTGTGGCTCCGTGACGTGTAAACCGTCCGAGCTGGGTCGCCATCCACGGAAGCAGCGTTGGAATCGGAAGAACTGCGGACGGCCGCAAGGCCCCAATAAGTCAGAGGGACATCCGCACCGCCGACAGTGGAGGCAGTCATGTCATTGTACCAGGTCGCGGAATAGCCCGCCCCGCCGCTGCCGACGGAGCCGGTCAGGGTTCCGCCAAGGTTTACGATGTTCATGATATTCGACGTCGCGTCGCGATACGTCCAAGCTGCGCCCAAGTTGTAGAGAACAGTCTGAGTGCCGCCAAACTGCTGGAAAAAAAGAAGCAAGTCGCCCGGCGCGTAGGTCGCATTTTGTGCAAGAGCGGGTGTGGTGGCGATTCCGGTGACTGCGAGCGCGACAAGCGCCGCTTTGGTGAATGTGGATTTCAGGATGTTGGCTTTCATGGTGTTTGGTTGGTCGGATGAAGAGGGCAGTTGGAACCTATCGCTGTTGGGAGCTGGTTGGATCGGGCTAAATGGATGGCCGGAAGACTTGCAGCCGCACCGTCGCGCCAGCAACCCGTGAATTGTAACGTTCTCGTGTCGAATTCCAGGATCGCGAACGCTTCTGCCCGAGCTAGTCTTCCTTGGTGTAACCTAATCGTAACAAGGGCGCCCCGTTCGTGTTCGGGCACAGACGCTGCAAATCAATGTTGCCTGGAAAGCGGCAGATTGCGTCCTCTGCTTCAGAGGTCGGCGAGGGAGGGATCACGAGGTCCGTGAGGGGGCTCACGAGGTCCGTGCGAGGGCTCATGAGGTCTGTGAGGGGGCTCACGAGGTCTGTGAGGGGGCTCACGAGGTCTGTGAGGGGGCTCACGAGGTCTGTGAGGGGGCTCACGAGGTCTGTGACGGGGC
>JANPJT010000107.1:0-17723 GCA_031425635.1 Pseudomonadota bacterium | reverse complement strand
GGACGACCGAATCCAAACGTCCATGGTTTTTTCCAACTCTCTAGTTGCGGCCGATGCGCCCCCGCAAGGCGGCTACTTGCCACGTTCCGCGCAGGATTCGGAGCTGGGCCAAACGCTCCGCTTTGACTTTGCCTTTCTCTTGTCGGATCGCTTCCAAGTCGGGGGGACCGTTCCGGTGACCCGCCGCTGGAGGGGAAATTCCGCAGCGGTGGGAGAAGCGATTGGGCTAGGAGATTCGTCCCTGCTCTTGGGTTTTGAAGCTATCCCTGATTGGAGCTACAGCGCTTGGCGGCCCAAAGTACTCTTGTTCTTGAGCGGGACTTTTCCAACGGGACCTTCGGTGTACGAATCGAACCTGCCCTTTCGAATCGACTCGCGCGGCAGGGGGTTCTTCGGTTTATCCAGCGGGATTGTCGCCACCAAAGCGTGGGGAAGCACCGACGTGTTTCTGCTGCTGGAAGGGCACCGCTTTCTCCCCCGATCGGTTGCGAACGGTGCCGGCACTTTGCTCTTAATTCCCGGTTGGGGGGTGAGCGGCTCAGCCAATGTTGGCTGGAGCCCTGGGGGCGGCAAACTCCGGATTGGTTTAGGGCTCACCGCAAGCAGCGAAGAAGGCGTGAGCACCGAAGGCTTGCTGGCTAGCACCGGAACCGAAACACAGCTCTGGTCGCTTTCAGCCCAAGCAGGCTTCATGCTTTCCGATGAACTTTCGCTCATCGGAACTTTCTCGGACCAGACTCTTTTGGGAGGCTCTCGAAATACCGCTTTGAGCCGAACCGTCTCGGTTCTTATTCAGAAACGCTGGGGCAGGTAACCTTACTCGTGCCGTCATTGCGAACCCGTAGGGTGAAGCAACCTTCTAGCTATGGTGTGGAAGGAACTTTGTCGGTCGATAAGCGCGGGCCAAAGGTTGCTTCGGCGCTGCGCGCCTCGCAATGACGGAAGGGGGCCCCAAAGCGCGGTGGCGCTTACTTTTCCCGAGGTGCGAGCGCGTACTCTTCCCGTCATTGCGAACCCGCAGGGTGAAGCAACCTTCTAGCCATGGTGTGGAAGGAACATTGTCGGTCGATGAGCGTGGGCCAAAGGTTGCTTCGGCGCTGCGCGCCTCGCAATGACGGAAGGGGGCCCCAAAGCGCGGTGGCGCTTACTTTTCCCGAGGTGCGGGCACGTACTCTTCCCGTCATTGCGAACCCGTGCTCGTGCCGTCATTGCGAACCCGTAGGGTGAAGCAACCTTCTAGCTATGGTGTGGAAGGAACTTTGTCGGTCGATGAGCGCGGGCCAGAGGTCGCTGCGCGCCTCGCAATGACGGAGGGCTCCGGCCGCCAAACCAGAAGGGCTTTCGAAGCTTTGTTGACCGCTCGTCGGAAACTCATTAGCACTCACACCCAGGCGGTGAAAATGAGCGCTCTTAAATACTGGCTTCGCTCGGGGTCTTTTCGGTTTATGCGCGATCGACACCGCCGTGGTGGCGTCCAGTCTATCGTCTGGAACGGTAAGCCGCTTTTTTACCGCCCGGGCACGAGCGATCTCACCCTGATTTACAGAGTGTTGCTGAAGCCAGAAAACAAAAAGGAATACCAGTTTCCCGCTCTAGAGCCGAAAACTATTTTGGATATTGGAGCGAACATCGGCGTCACCGCTGTCCTGATGGCGCAACGGTTTCCTCAAGGAAAAGTTTATGCGTTCGAGCCAGTGCCTGAGAACTTTGAAATGCTCGTGCGGAACACTCAAGGATACCCCCAAATCCGCTGCTTTGATTTTGCGTTGGGGGCCGAGAATGCCGAGCTTTCTATTCGAGCCTCGGACGACGATCAGAACTTCGGTGGTTTTTCTTTTTTCTCTCCGGGCACCCATACCGCGAAAACGTGCCGCGTGGTGATGAAAGAAGTGAACTCGGCGCTCGCCGGAATAGGCGTGTCCCACATTGACCTCATCAAGATCGACACGGAGGGATCGGAATTCCCGATTTTGAAAGCTCTGAGCCCCCAGCTTCTTTCCGGTGTGCAGTGGATCACAGGCGAACTGCATGGGAACCAAGACTTCGAACTTTTAGCGTACTTATCGAACTCCTTTGCGGTGGGTATCCAGAAGAAAGTACACGATCGGCTGAGCGTTTTTGAGGCCGCGAACAAAAGCGGCCCGAGCTAGCGGCTTGCGGGGCCCAAGGACGCTTCATCGACGGAAAGCGGCACCCCGGTGCCCGTCCACAAAGTGCTTTGGTACGAGCCGGCCCGTACTTTTTCCGAAGTGATGTGGACGTCTAACAGGCAGTTGAACCCAGCTTCGGCCGCTTTGAAAGCGAGTCGGAGGAGTACTTCCGAGCGTTCTTTGCATTTTTCTATTTTAAGGGGCTTTTCGAGACGCCGCATTTTTCGGGTTTCTTCGCCTTGGCCTTTGTAAAAAACGTTCACAAAACGCGCTTTTTCTACAGCAGCTTCATAGCTGGCTAAAGCCGGGGCGACGGTTTCGTCAAAGCAAACACCGCAGTACAGGCGGTGGGAAAGCGCAGGTGGCAGGGGGTTGCAATAAGCGAAAGAAGTATCCCAAAGCTTGTTCGAGCATTTTTTGCACACGATCTTTTGGCAAAGACCGCACTCAAAATGGGCTTTCGGAAGCTGGCATAAATTACATAGCGATTCCACCGGCCCCTTCTTAGCACACTTTGGCTCGGAACGGTGCATGACTCCTTGGTATCGCTTTGGTAGTCTCGCTGGCACTATGCCAACCACTTTTGACGCCACCCGGTATTCCTCAAAACGCAGCAGTTGGGCCACGGTAAAGCGGCTCTCGGTTTACCTCTGGCCGAAGGGTCGGAACGATCTGAGAATCCGTGTGTTTCTGGCGGTGCTGGCGCTGGTTCTGGCCAAAGTCGTGAACGTCTATGTCCCGTTTCTTTACAAAGGCGCTATCGACGCCCTTAGCCCTCGCGATCAGGCCTTGGCCCTTCCGGTTTTTTTCATCCTCGCTTACGGTGGGGCACGCATTTTGTCCCAAGGCTTTGGAGAACTTCGGGATTTTCTCTTTGCCAAAGTAGGGCAGCATGCCCAAAGGACCATCGCTCTAAGCACCTTTACCCACCTTCACCGGCTTTCGCTCCGGTTTCACCTTGAGCGGCAGACGGGCGGGCTTTCGCGGGTTATCGAACGGGGGACAAACGGCATTGAGTTTTTCCTGAGCTTTTTGCTTTTTAATATCCTCCCCACGTTTCTGGAAATCTTCCTCGTTACGGGGATCTTGCTCTACCGGTTTGATTTCATTTTTGCGCTCGTCGCTTTGGGGACAATTTCCACTTATATCGTCTACACGCTTCTCATCACAGACTGGCGCGTGAAGTACCGCCGCGACATGAATGAAAAAGACGCGGAAGCCAATACGAAAGCGGTCGATAGCCTTCTAAACTACGAAACAGTGAAGTACTTTGGTAACGAAGAGCTGGAGTTCGGCCGGTTCGATAAGTCTCTAGCTGGGTATGAGCGAGCCGCCGTGATCAGCCAGGGCAGTCTTTCGATCCTCAACGTGGGCCAAGGGACCATTATTGGCGTAGGGCTGGTTGCGATTATGTGGCTCGCAGGGCAGGGCGTTGTTTCCGGTAAGCTGACGATCGGTGACTTCGTTTTGGTGAACACGTTCCTCATCCAGCTTTATTTACCCCTCAATTTCCTCGGCTTTGTTTACAGAGAAATGAAACAAGGGCTCATTGATATGGATAAAATGTTTGAGCTGCTTTCGGTCAATGCCGAGATCCAGGATTCGCCGGGGGCGGCAGCGCTCCCTCCGGGTCCAGGGGCAGTAGAGTTTAAGCAAGTGGATTTTAGCTACCAGCCCGATCGCCAGATTCTCCGCGACGTGAGCTTCAGGATCAATCCAGGCGAAACGGTCGCAGTGGTTGGCCCGAGCGGTGCGGGGAAGTCGACGCTTTCGCGCATCCTCTTTCGTTTCTACGACACCCAAAAAGGGGAAGTGAGTATTGACGGCGTCGCTTTAAACGCCATGACTCAAAAATCACTGCGCGATGCGATTGGAGTGGTTCCGCAAGACACGGTGCTCTTTAACGATACGATTGAATACAACATCCATTACGGAAAACCCGAGGCCACGAAAGAACAAGTGATCGAAGCGGCCCGGCTCGCCCGGATCCATGACTTCATTGAAACGCTTCCCCAGGGCTACCAAACGATGGTCGGAGAGAGAGGGCTCAAGCTTTCGGGCGGCGAAAAACAGCGAGTTGCCATCGCGCGCACTATCTTGAAAAACCCTCGCGTCCTGATTTTTGACGAGGCCACCTCCGCTTTGGACTCTCAGACCGAGAAAGAAATCCAGGCGTCGCTCCAAGAGGTTTCTCGGGATCGAACTGCTTTAGTGATCGCGCACCGGCTTTCGACAGTCATCGATGCGGACGAAATCCTCGTTTTAATCGAGGGCCGAATCGTCGAGCGCGGGACCCATTCCGAGCTGCTGGCTTTGAACGGCGAGTACTCGAAAATGTGGCGTAGGCAACAAGAGGAGAAGCCTGCTGTCTAACCCGTGGGGCGCCTGCCAGATGACGATCGCCTATCACGCTCTTTCCCCTAAAAGTGGCCAGCCGCCGGCTTTGTGTGGGTCTGCCTAAAGCTCCCAGAAACACGCCGAACCTATTTGCTCGTTACCGGTAACGATGCGCTCGCACCGCCGATGAGGGAACCATTTCTAATGGTACCGTTGGCGGCGGTGACGGTTTCAGGGAGCTTTAGGCAGCCCCCCACAAAGCCTCGATCGCAGCAAGGTAAAGGGAGTTTTAGGTAAACATTTTCTGCGATGCGAGCGTTTTCGTTCAGGGCAAGCGGATGGCTGTCGAACGAGCTGGTTTGACCACCCACGTTATGGGTAAAGAACCCACCTATCAATTACCTAGGGACCAGGGAATTCTTGTGGTAAGAGCCCGCCCGTATGATCTTACTGGTTAGGTTATTTTTGTTTTTTGTCCTCCTTTCGGTGCCGCAAGGGCATGCAGCCGACGACAGTATCGCCCGGTTAGAAGCACATTTTTCGTCTATGACCAATGGCTGGGTCGTGCCCAGCCACCAACTAAAAATCAAGTTCGAGCCCGTCAGTGACCCTGAAAAAGGCCCTCCCATTGCCTATTTGAGTTCAGTCAGCTTAGTGCACCAGGGTAAGGTAGTGGATCAACAGCTGCTATTTGTTTACCCAGCCAGTTACTGCAGAGATATTTTTGAAAACAAAGATCGCACTATGCTGGAATGGATTTTTAGGACAGTGGTAGCGTACCCAGGACAGTCTGTTGTTGCGTTTCTAAAAAGACATCCAGAGATCGTTGCGAAGGAATTTTCAGAAGTGTTTGCGCGGTTTGAACAAATGGTCGATACCGTGGCAAGAACCACCCCATTCACAAGTCGGTCCCCTCTTTTAGAACGATACAGCGCAGCTTGCGATACGCTGCGAGCTGTTGCGAATACTGACTTAAAAATACTCAGTCTGGATAACGCGGAAGAAGATGGGATCCATCGCCATGTGATAAAAGTTGGAACCCCCCGGCGAACCAGTTTTGCAGCGACGATGCTTGCCGAGAGAAAGAACTTTGGCTCGGCTGCTGCTATGCACGAAGATTTGCTCAAGCAGTTCGTCAGGCTGGCCGCAGACAATATTATTTTTAGGCCCTTGTTTGCTCGCGATTCGGGGTTGGAAGATTCGGCGTTTTACGTTCCGGGCCTTATCGGAAATTGCGAATCTTTCTTACTCCGCCAATCCGGCCCGAATAATTAAATCGGTGCGCTATTCTTCAGGCATTTTGGCTGGACGGCGGTTTTGTCCATCCGCGCGGCGGGCCAGTGGTTTCGCCTGCCTGAGCAGTTTTACAATCGCCTCATGGCCGTTGCGCTCGGCTACTTGAACGCTGGGGTTCGGGATACGCGCCCCTTTTTCAATGAGGGCTTCTACCGCACCCAGGTGCCCCCTAGAGGCAGCCAGCAGAATCGCTGAGAACCCGGAGCGGGTTAAGTGGTTCACGCCAGCCCCGCGATCGATAAGGAATCGAACGATCTTGGTGTGGCCGTTCATAGCGGCTGCCATCAAAGCCGTGAGCCCTTCGGTTTGCTCGGAGCCAAAGGCGCGGCCATCTACGTCGGCCCCCTTTTTTACCAGGAGTTCCACCATCGCCTCTTTGCCACTCGCGGCAGCTAACATCAAAGGCGTCCACCCCGCGGCGTTTCGCTCTTCCACCTTTGCGCCTGCGTCGATTAGGGAAAGGCCAATCGACAGCCCTTCGGTGAGTTGCGCCTCGGGCTGCTGGAGCGCCAGGAGGTACTCAATGAGGGCGGGCTCAGGGAAAATATCGGTGGAGCTTCTGGCGCTAGCGCCAATCCATACAAGCGCAGCCACGGCACTGGGCTTTCTTTTCGCCGAGGCCAAAATCAAAAGGTCGTTGCGGTAGTTGAAAATGAACGCCAGAGTGGAAGCAGTAAAAAGGGCTGCAACGAGCAGCGAGATAGTGCCCACGTTCTTCCAATCGACTGTCTCGGAGAAACGTAGGGGAACCGACTTTGGCATAAGGCTGTATCGGCAGAATTGAATCAATCGTAGAGCGAATTGAACCGATAAAAAGGCAGAGGTGAAGCGAGAGTGTCCGCGCAATCCCAAAAAATGAAGCAAATACGGCGTCGCGTTACAACGATTCGTGCGCGAGAAGTAGCTGCCGGATCTTTTTGGGTGCGAACCTTTAGTGCGCTGCAGCGTTGGGGCTGGATGCTGTACCACGAGTTCTTAAAAGATGATGTCCAGATCCGCGCGCAGAGTCTGGCATTTTTAATGATTTTTTCTCTCTTGCCGCTCATTGCTGGCGCGTTCTTCGTGTTCACTTTTTTTGCCCAGTTCGGGATGGTCCAGGACGCTCTGACAGGCATGGTTGAGCAATTTCTGGGAACCATTCCCGCCGTCCACCGCCCTTTCATCCACGAGTATATTTTGCGTTTCAAAGATAGCTACTTGGAGGGCATTGCCCGCACCAGCAGCTCAGTGGGTGTGTTCGCAATCCTTATTTTAGGGTGGGTGGGGCTCCAAACGTTTAACAACGTCGACGCCACGCTCAACTACATTTGGTCCGCGGACCAAGGCCGCCCGTTTTACGAGAAAGTGCGGAACTTTATCGTGGTCGCGGTCGTTGCGCCTTTAGTGCTTACCGCAGGTTTTTCAGTCCCTCTGATCCTGCAGCGGTTCAGCGTCACGCGCTTCTTTTTCGAGCGGTTCCCGTTGCTCAGCGTTCTGCTCAATTACGTCGTCCCTTCGGTTTTGGTTTTAGGCACTTTTCTGATGATGTACCGGTTTATCCCCGTCCGCCGGGTCTGGTGGAAAGCTGCTTTCTATGGCGCTTTGTTCTCCACTTTTACTTTAGGCCTCGTGAACCTTCTCATGCGCGTATACTTCGCGGTGGGTACTCAGTCGGCTTATGGTAAGGCCGCCGTCGTTCCACTGATTGGGTTTTGGATTTACGCGCTCTGGATTGTGGTCATCCTCGGCGCTGAAGTCAGTTTTCTAGTCCAGAATGGGCACGATATTTTTGCGGCCCGCGAGCGTGGGCCAACGGTCAAAGAAGGGGAAGGGCTCATCCAAGTCTTGATTGCCTTATTTGAAGCGTACCGCGACGGCAAAGGCACTGTGCGGTTCGAAGCATTGCGCGAAATATCCAAAATGGATACGTTTCAAACCCGTTACTGCCTGCAGTTCTTGAGTCGCCAGAATTTAATGGTCGAGTGTGGCGTCGGTCCGGCCGCGGGAGAGTATGTTTTAGCAAAAGACCTTTCCGCTCTCTCATTGGAAACACTTTTGCGAAAATTTTTTATGCTGGAGGAACTTTCCAACAATCCCTCCGACCGCCTGTGGGAAAAAGGGCTAGACCAGTGGATGAGCTATTTTAAGAAAGTGACCATTCCCGACCTGGCAAACTAGAAAGGCACCTTGGCAGCGCTTTACACCATCGACTGTGACTACCTGTTTAAAGAATACGCCGCTTCGTACCTTCTGGTCGAAGGGGGAAAAGCAGCTTTCATTGAGAACAATACTGCTTTTTGCGTGCCGAAACTGCTTGCCACTTTGCAGCAGGCTGGCCTTCGGGCCAGCGATGTCGAGTATGTCATTGTCACTCACGTGCACCTGGATCACGCTGGTGGCACTTCCGCTTTGATGGAACGTTGCCCGAACGCCGTTTGCCTAGCCCACCCGAGGGCTGCAAAACACTTGATCGATCCTTCGCGGCTCGTTACGGGAGCCCGTAAGGTTTATGGAGAAAAGCGGTTTAGCGAACTGTATGGGGAAATAGGCGGCATTGCGGCCGCGCGGGTGCGCGTGATGCACGACGAAGAAACGCTGGTGTGGGGGCAGCGCCAATTTACTTTCTTGCACACTCGAGGGCACGCAAACCACCATTTTTGTATCCATGATTCATTGCTGGAAGGGACTTTCACAGGAGATGCTTTCGGAATCCATTACCCTTCGCTCCAAAGCGGCGGGCTTTTTGTTTTCCCCTCCACGAGCCCGACCGAGTTCCACGCGGGAGAAGCAAGAGAGAGCATCCACCGCATTGCGAGTCGGTCGAAGCGCGTTTTTCCAACGCATTTTGGACAGTGCAACGAAGTGCTTACAATGAAAGAACAGCTTTTGGACTGGATTGATTTTTCTGAAAAGCTCCAGCTGCGCGCTGCCGAAAGCGGGTTGAGCTGCCAGCAGGAAGTCGACGAGCGCTTCCGTCAGGCGCTCAGCCAGCGGGGGATTTTGAGCGAGTCAACTTGGGAGCTAACGAAACTCGACCGCGAACTGAACGCGGCTGGTATCCAACATGCTGCGGCGTCTTCGATTCCGACTGCTTAAGCGTTTATACTAGGCGGATGCAATACCATTGGCTTTGTTTAGGTGCGGTTTTTCTCGGTGGCGGTGCGCTCTCCAAGAGCGTCCAACGAACTTCCCCTGCCGAGCGACTCGCTAGCAACGCGTCCTACCACTACTGGCCTGTTTGCCTATACGTTGAGAGGGGTGCCGCTACTTCGATGAAGGAGGTCGCGGAGACCTTGGCGCACGAAGCCAACAAGTGCGGGGTGGCGCTGTTGATCAAGCCCACGTACGTGTCCGAAGTGCCGAAAGATCTAGCGATGTTGAAAGGACGTTCGAAAGACTACTGCAAATTGTCTGACCCCCGGTTGAAGTCGTCCTACCCTCGAGCTTCTGTCATCGTAGTTGTAAACCCCCAATCGTCTCTTCCGGGGAAAGCTTGTAATAGCTCGAGCGAACAGGCGGGGTGCGGGGAATGGACAGCGCCGCCCAGTGAGTCTGTTCAGGACAGCCTTTTGGCGACTGGTAACGCCATGGTGGATGAGAAGGGTACTCCCCAGACAGCGCAGCCAGGCGAAGAGACTTTTTCTGTCATTCGCGGGGGACCGCTCGCTTCGGGGGCGGCGTTCCAGTGGGGCGTCGGGGTTGCTTTGGGGCGGCTTTTTCCCGGCACCTCCTTGGGGCGCGGCCTTTCCGATGAGATAAGCGGGGCCTCTGCAGCGGCGGGGAGCTCTCCGAGCGAGCCCTTAAAGGAAGGAGCGTGCGGTAGCTTGAAGCTTCATGCGTACCGCAAGGCAGGAGTAGCGCAGCCCGATCTGAAAAACTGGGTGGTCGGACGCGACGATCCTAGCTACTTTTTAAACCTAGCTACCGGAAAATACGAGGGGGGCATTAAATCAATGGCAAACGCAGCCAGCGGGGCAATCCTCAACGGTGCCCAAAAAGCTAGTCACGCTTTGCAGAAGGCCGCCGCAGAGCTCAGCGGTTTGAACAACCTAGGAGATACTTTCAAAGAAGGCGGTGGCGCCCATAAAAAACCGGCGCGCATTTCGGGAGCCGCCCCAACGCCAGCCGAAACAGCACCGAGTGTGAAACCTCTGCCGGGTGGGGAAGGTGCGGGGGCAAAAGCTTCGAACTCGAGGCCCGACGAACCCCCCATGGCTCAACAGCTGGATCCCAACCGGCCGAATTCGACGGAGGCTCGAGAGCTAGCTACTCCAGAAACTGCAGGCCAACCCGAATGACGTCAGCGTCAAGCTCTTTGCGCCACCGGACTTCCGCTTGCAAGGGGGAAAGCTGGCCTACCTGGATCCGACAAATATCGCCTCTTTGGAGTCCCGGGATGTTCAAGACCACGATCCCGGCCCCTTTAGCCGATTCCTCTGCGACCAGCGCGACAACACTGGGCTGGAAAGAACCATCGAGACGGCTTGCTTGGAGATCGATTTTCGCAAAAGTGCCTGCGTCCGGAGCGAATCGAATGGAGCGCCGTTTATTTTTTTCGTTTGGTCCCTGCGTCATGGCTATCTTTATTATAGCAGGATTATAATGAACTGTGGATTCGAACAAATTTGAGGACGCCTACACGGTTTTGGGTTTATCTAGGACCGCCACAGACGCCGAAATCCGGCGAGCCTATCGCCGCCTCTGTTTAATCCACCACCCCGATCGAAACGCTGGTTCCGAAGCTTCGGACGCGCAGTTCCAAAAAATTTCGCGTGCCTACAAAACGCTCTCGTCGCCAGGCAGAAAGCGAGAAGTCGACTCGATCTTTTCAGTCAGGGTGCCGCCAAAGGCAACGCTTCCCGGAAAAGTTACTCGAGAGCGGACTGTGGGAGGCGAACATGAGGGATCCAACGTTCTAGAGCCAGTAGACGCCTTCGCGAGCGAAGCGTTGGCGGCGGGGCTTTTCCCCCTTTTCTACTTTTCGACTTCCTTAGCACCCACCGATGGCCGGCTTTGGGAAGCCTGCTTGCTCGCTCTATTTTGCACGCTGTGCGCGGTCTTTGGAGTGGTTTTGGGGCGACGCCTTTTTTCTCAATGGGAAGCTGGCGAGTTTGTAGCGCTTTTGCTTGGCGCGAGTTTCCCCGCGCTCTTTCTAGGCCTCTTGTCAGAACGCTGGGGTGGGTGCGCTGGGCCGCCGTTCGTCGCGAGCGTTTTCAGCTCGGGGCTCTCGGGGTGCCTTGCGGCCTCCCTCGGGCGGGCGGTGGGCCATTCTCCCACGGAAAGCGCCCACCCACTGGCTGCAGTGTTGGTAGCGATTCTCCTAGCAAGCGGCTTCGCTTTGGTGTCGTCGGCGCTCCTCACGAGCGCTACCAGCGATGTGTTTGGCGGCTTAAAGTTCTTTTCACTCATCGGGTGTAGTAGCGGCGCGAGCGCCTTAGGGGCGGCGCTCGGCGCGGCCCGAGGGGCTTTGCGGCCCCTCAGAGACGCGGCTTGAATCCAAGCTCATCGACAGATACGATCCAAGGCATGCCCTCACGCCAACGCTACGACATGGTGGTTTTAGGATCCGGGCCGAGCGGGCAGCGGGCGGCGGTCCAAGCCGCAAAGCTCGGAAAAACGGTTTTGGTCGTCGAGCGGGATTGGATTGGCGGCAGCTGCTTAAACACAGGGACCATTCCTAGCAAAACCCTCCGCGAAGCGGCACTTACTTCGAGTCCCGATAACCCGGCCCATTTTTTTGAAGTGATGAAGCGCAAGTTTTGGGTTGTCGACGAAGAATCCAAAGTCATTTCTGGTCAGCTCGCCCGAAACAATGTGGTGTACCAGCAAGGGCTCGCCTCGTTCATTTCTCCCCACGTGCTTCAAGTGGAGAGCGCCATGGGAGTCACCGAAGTTGAAGGGGAATTTATCGTTATCGCGACTGGCACTCGCCCTCAGCGGCCTGAAGGCATAGTGTTCAACGACCACACTATTTTCGATAGCGACACGATCTTAGGTCTCAGCCGAAAGCCCTCGACGATGGCGGTCGTCGGCGCCGGAGTGATTGGTTCAGAGTACGCAAGCATCTTTGCGCGCATGGGTATCCGAGTCACCTTGATCGACCAGCGGGACCGGCTCTTAAGTTGGCTAGACACTGAAATCACGGACCTCCTCCAAAAGCAGTTTATCCAAAGCGGGATTACTTTGAAGCTAGGCGTACGGACAGGCGCTGTCCGCGAAGCGGTTGCCAAAAAGTCGGCCTTGGTGGAAATCGACGGCGTTTCTGAACCTTTCGATTCGGTTCTCGTGTGCATGGGGCGCTGGGGCAATACGGCCGAACTCAACCTACCCGCCGCGGGCTTGGCGGTAGGAGAGAGAGGCTTGGTTGCGGTGAATGAAAGCTACCAAACCCAAGTGCCTACAATTTACGCCGTAGGCGATGTGATTGGGAGCCCCGGCCTTGCCTCGGCCTCGAGCGAACAGGGGCGGCTGGCGGCGGCGCACGCTTTTGGGATGCGAGATGGGGTTTTTCCCGAAAGCTTCCCGTATGGGATCTACACGATCCCCGAAATATCGTCGGTTGGCGCACAAGAAGAAGAACTGAGAAGCCGGAACATTTCCTACGTGGTCGGGCGAGCCCGCTATAAGGAGCTCGCGCGAGGCAAAATCCTCGGCGATGAGCACGGCCTCCTGAAGCTCCTATTCCACGCGCAGACCCAAAAGCTCCTCGGGGTGCAAGTCATTGGCACGGGGGCCACGGAGCTGGTGCATATCGGGCAGGCCGTCTTCATTTTGGGGGCGGGCATCGATTTCTTTATCAACAATGTCTTTAATTACCCCACCCTGGCTGAAGCCTACAAAGTTGCCGCCTATAACGCTTACAACCAGGTCCAGAACGGGCCTCAGGCCAACAAGTCCGTAGGCCCATTAGCCTTGAGATAAATCAGCGGATGGGTTAAGAAGCGCCCAGCGTTTCGCGGCGGATTGGAGGGCTCTGTTTTGCGGTTTTTTGGCCTTTTCCTCTTTATTAACCTGCTCTGGGTGAACGCTTCTTTTGCCGGTCCCCATCGGACTCTGATTTTGAACCTTTCGGATTGGCACGCCCACTACGGGAACCTGCCACAGCTCATCCAAGCCATTTCATACGTTTCCCAAGATTTCCTGAAAGAGAACCCCGAAGGCGACGTTGTGATCGTCGTGAATGGAGACTTTGTCGGGTATCAGGGCGGGTGGACCCAGTTTGTGAAGCCCGATTTTCCGACCGACCATGGCCGCTTGGGGTACGAGGTGCTTGCGTTGCTCGCTTACTACGCGCATGTCGTGATGGTCCCTGGCAACCATGACGAGTTTGATTGGACCATGGATTCCGCCAGTCACATGGGCTACGGGGAAGGGCTCCGGCTCTTTAAAGCACACCGCTTGCAATTTGCCACTGCGATGGAGCGGATCCATAAGCGCCCTTTCCGCATGGCAGCGGCAAATATTGTCGCCGGCAGGGATGGATCGGAGCTTTTTGAACCGTATACCGACGTGCCGCTAAAAAACGGGAAGACGCTCCGGTTTGTAGGGGGCGTGCTTGAGGAGTTCTTTAATAAAACGAATTACAGGCGTTGGGACAAAGTGGGTCCAGCCCCCAGCAATTACCTCGATATCATTCGAGAGGTGGGCCCTTTGGTGCCGGCGGTCGCGGCACAAATGGAGCAAGCGGGAGCAGACGGTTTAGAGGGGGTTGTTGTCGCAATCCATGACGAGAACCAAAGTCTCAAGCAAGTGGCTCAAGCGATCGATCAAATGCCCCGCTTGAAAGGCTTGAAAAACCCGCTTTGGGTCGGCGGGCATAACCACACCCCTGAGATCACTCTGGAGGGAGGGAAACACTTTATTCAGGGCGGTTCCCACGGAGATTTCACCAGGATCGTTCTGGGTGAGGGGTTTCAAGTAGAGTCGCTTGAGAATTTTTCAGTCGCAAAGCAAGCTGCGTTGCTCGCGAACTGGCCCGCGCACCCCAACGTAGAAATGAGAAGCATTGGCCTCAACATAAAAGTGGGAGAAGAAACCGAGGTGGATGTGCCTTCCAACCCTCGTGTGAGGTTGCAGATCATCCCCGATACGGAACGTACGCATGTGCTGGGCGTCAACAGAGTCGACCGGTTCCATTTGGAGACCAGCGAGTCGTTTGTCGCGGGACTCAGGCCTTACGAGTTGCTGGCGCTCGCAAAAGCCAAGAAAGAAGTGGCACGCATAAAAAAGGGGCGGCCGGATAAGGTCCTCGGGGAAACAAAAGGCTTTGCCGTTACCAAAAGCCTGATGCGGGCTGGCCGGGAGGAGTTGGGCACGTTGATTGCCGAAGTGCTCGTGCAGCATGGAATGACCGTCGAGCCCCCCATCGGGTCCGGCATTGTGGTCCTCGGTGATGTCGCGTTCTTTAACAGCTCGAGTTTTCGTAAAGACGATCCCACTCCCCCTGGCCTTTTGACGAGCATGACGCTTGCAGAGTGGGCGCCTTTTTCCAACCGACCGGTCGGAGTGTTCTTTTTAAGTGGAGCCGAATTGGAAGGCCTATTCTTTTCGCTGCGCCACTATTTCGCGCAGCGAAATCTCTACAGCCCTCAAATCAACGCTTCGGTGCGTGAAGTGTTTCCGAATAAAACGGCTACCGTCCGTGAGATAGGCGAGCGTCTACAAATGAAAAGCTCTGCTGGGAGATGGGACGATATCAACCGGTCGGGTATCTACCGCGTGACAATGGATCCTTGGCTGGCGAACAACGACTACAAACTCCCTGTGTGGGACGAAACGTTAAAGCGCTCTGAATCGATGAACGCGCACCTTGCGCATCAACCCACTTTTATCAGCATCATGGAAAAACATGCCTCCCTTTTTGGCTGCGATAAGCTGCTTAAGGCAGCGGGCGATCAGGCGGTTTTGCCTCCCCCACCCAAGACCGAATAGCGCTGGCGGTCGCTAGCGGGTCATCCATGTGGACGTGGTGCGCTCCTTCGATGACTTTCACTGACAACCTAGGAACAGCCCGAGCCCGCTCCTCGGTGCCTTGGAGCATCCCGCGAGTGGCTTGCACAAGCAACGTGGGGCAGCGAATCTTTTCGAGAAAAGCTAACACTTGAGGCTCAGTGAACCGTAGGGTTGGTAACCGAAGCCTCGGGTCGCTCCTCCAAGTCATCCCTCCGTTTGCTTGAGCGAGGCCGCGTTCGCACAAAAGGCGCGCGCTGGGGAGCGAAAGCTCAGTGGCAAGGCGCCTAGCCCGAATCGCCGAGTCCACGGAATCGTAGATCGGCATTTTTTTGAGCGGTGCTTCGTTTGACTTTTCGTAAAGGGATTTTAGTTGCGCACTCACCGCTCCGGGTTCCGAGGAAAGAGGCCCCAGAGACTCGATTAAGATAAGTCGCTCCACGCGCTCCGGAAAACTGCTTGCTATCAGCCCGGCGATCGCCCCGCCCAGCGAATGGCCGATGAGCGAAAATCGGGTGAGGCCTAACGCGTCGCAAAACCGCACAATGTCTAGCGCAGTGTCGGCGAGATGATAGGAAGTACCGGTTGGTCGGTGCCCGCTTTTTCCATGGCCGGGCAGGTCGATGCAAATGAGGCGGGCCATTTGGCATAAATGAGACGCCAGTGGATCGAAACTTGCGGCGTTGTCGAGCCACCCATGGAGGCAAATAAAAGCGGGCTCGGTGGCTTTGCCGTGCGCGACTGCGGTGAGCTTTCCCCACCCAACACCGATTTCAATTTCTGATTTCACCAAATATTAGAGAATACATGGTTGAGCGATTTGCCATTTTGTGATCGAACGTGGAGCAAGTAGCGCCCCGGGGTGGTGGGTTCCTCAAAGTCTTTGTGTACTCGGTACCGCCACTCTTTTTCTGCGCACGGCTTACCAAACCTGTCCATTTTGAGGGGTACGACGATAGGCACAAGCTCGTAGGTTTTACCGTTTGTCGTTGTGAGCGCCATTTCTAAGCTTAAGCAGGTGTTCTGAAAGCGGCCTTCCAGCACGGCCCGCATTCTTCCTCCGCTGAGAACTCCCACTTCAATAGTATCCACGGGGGCGTAACTTGCGTTGTCGAGCCCTGCGCCCGAAGCTTGCTCAACGACGAGCGTTTCTTTGAGACGCGTCCCGTTGGGCCCTTGCGCTACAACGGCGTAGTTCCCACGGTCGAGAGGGCCTTTCGGGTTTAAAACCACTTCCAAAGTATAGGCGGTCACCAGTGGCTCGCACTTAGTGCTCAGAGTTTCCGCTAAAGGAGTGACTTCAAACTCAAACCCGTTTGCCACGATAGAAGCGCCCCGCACTTGCTGGCAGGTGTTTTCAAGGTACCCTTCGACGACAATCACAACCACATCGTTACTGTCGTAGCCCCAGGGGACGAACAGGTTGGTTACCACCAAAGGTTTGGGAGAAGCAAAAGAAGCGGTCGCAAAAAGAAGAACACCCAACAAGCTACGTTTCACTCAAAACCCCACCTTAAGCATTAGATTTGTATTTGGACCAAAGTCAACGATTGACGGGAAGAGAGCGCCTGCGTTTAGACAAAGCTATGCGGGGGTTTCAAGGTTTCTTGTTTATGGGGTGGCTCTGCTTGGGTCTGTGCCAAGCGGTGTTGGGGGCGCTTTCCAAAGAGGAATTGATTCGGTTCGCCGCGCAACAGGGGGTTCAACTTGAGTTTCCCAAATTTCCAGGAACTTCTGCGGAAGTCGGTAAGCTCGGCAGAGACGCGCGCCTTCGTTTCAAGAATTCGATTGCCGCTATCGAGGCTTTGCGGGCGGACCAGTTATCTTTTTCGTCCACCGTAGTCGCTTTTGATGCCGCTTCGAATGATTTGGCAAAAGTCGTAGGCTTACTCGCTATCGTGAGTAATTTTTCGGAGCATACCGCTCTGGGTCGTTCGGCGGATCGAGCGGCTATCGGGATACGCCAGGATCTCAACCGAGCATACTCCAGCCGTGCTCTGTATGCGCAGTTTAGTTTGTTCAAAAGCTTCGCTGCGCTTTCTGCGGAACAAAAGCGGCTGCTTGAAGTCGTTTTGGGCAGCTTCTACTCAACTCCTGAAAAGACAAAAGACCGGATCGATAGCTACGAAATCTCCGGTGTGCTTGATGGCCTGTCAAAAGACGAAACTGAGTTTGCCAATGTATCCGCGCGTAGGTCGCCGCTTTTTTTCAGCGCGAGTGAGCTCGACGGCGTTCCAGCCGACGAGCTCGCAAAGTTAGGCCGCAAGGGATCCAAGATCGTTTTGAATCTTGAAAGCTGGAACGAGTTTTTCTTAGTTCTATCTTATTGCCATGACCGAAAGACTCGAAGAAGAGTCTGGGAGCACTACTCGATGGGAGCGCCGCCCGAGAGCGCAAAGCTGATGGAAACCATGGTAGCGGCGCGGAAACGAGTGAGCCATCGATCCGGCTATGCTTCTTGGGCGGAGATGAGCTTAGACGGCTTGAGTGTTTCACCTCCGGCTATTTCAAGAGCTTTTCGAACCTTCCGACAGAAGAGTGCTGACGAATTTCAAGGAGAAAAAAGCCTTTTGGCCCAGGAGCTCGGCTTTGAGCCCGAACTATCCGACCTGGCCTATGCAGCGAGGGTATCCAAAGAAAAACAGGGCATTGTGGAATCGGAACTGCGTGCTTATTTCCCTTACCCTGTTGTATTGCAGCGGTTATTCGCTTACCTCGAGGGGCTTTTCAATATCGAATTCAGACCTGTTTCAGACGCTGGTCTTTGGGAAGGGGCCGAGGCCTTCGCGCTTTTTGAGAAAGATTCCGGAAAAGTCTTAGGGGCCTTCTCAATCGATGCCTACCCTCGAAAGCACAAGAATGGGTGGTTCCACATCCAAAGCTACGTGACCGGCGCGGGCGCTCAGGCGCCTTTTGCGAGCGTGAACCTAAACTTCCCGCAGCCATCCGAAGGGAAACCTAGCCTCTTATCTTTGGGCGACGTTGCGACGCTCTTTCACGAAGTGGGGCACC
>JANPJT010000106.1:0-2930 GCA_031425635.1 Pseudomonadota bacterium | reverse complement strand
TTGAGGTCTAAAGCACTCGATTCAACCATTAGAAACCCAGCAAGATCGTGCTTGCGCCGAAGCGACTTAATGAAAAAAGGTTTATCAATTTCCGATGACGGAAAAGGAGCCGCCTTTCCATCCGGGCTCACTACGGCAAAGCGCAAAGCGGAATTTGGAGTGGTGGCTTTGGGTTGAAAATCCGTTAAACCAGCCCGAACCGACCGATCGATAGCCACTTCAAAAACTGCGGTCCTTAAATCGTGTCCGGTTGAATCAATCGACTGGTGGTGCGACACCACTCCACGGCACACTTTCGTGTCACCTCGCAAAGGAAAGTAGGACCGAACTGCCAAATGGGAGTGCCCTTTCTCTTTTCCTTGCCGGACGAGCGTTAAAACGGGGGAAACTAAAGCGCCTTCCTCAGGGGCTTCGACAAAGTCTGGAAAACGCAAGGCACACGAAATCTCCTGAACGTTAGCCTGGTCAAAATCCAACCAAGCAGCGGTTTCTTCATTCACTCCGTCGATCGTAAAACGAGAGCTATCTGGAATCCTCTGCCATGTTCTGAATGAACGAACTCCCCAGAATGCGTCAAAAACTGGCGGGCAGTACGTAACATGGGCTTGCCCACTCGGGTTGGATTTCAAAGTGGATTCCAAGTGGGCGTAAGTCACGGCCCGTATCCGGTCCGTGTTGGCTACCTGAGACCAGACAGGGAGCTGTTTTGTTAAAGAATGGCACCCGTAATACGTCAACATTACCGCAAGAAAACCTAGGCAAAAGCGGTAGACACGCTCGGCCAGTGCCGTTTTCAGCCACTCCAGAAGAATCAGGATGAAACACAAAGCGCTGCATAAAAACGCTACATTGGGAGTGAGTCTCGCTCTTTCTGGAAAGTACTTCGAAATGAGGCAGGTCGCGCAAGCAAACGCCCCGGCGCCAAAAAATGCCATTGCCCAGTAAATCTGGTTTCCCCGGACGGAACGAAGCGTCTTTTTTAGCGAGCGATTGCTTGCGCTCCAGTGTTGAAAAAGAGCCACGGCCCCCCACGCCAAAGCGATCAGAAACCCGATTTTGGAAACTGCGGCGGGCAACGGGCTGATATCAGAAAAGGATAGAGTGAACTGTGTGAGCCACCGTTTTATGCTAAAACTCACCCCGCCCGCAATCGCGAGCTTCGAGCGGTGCCCAGGCGACAATACAATAATCAAAGCTGCCAAGGTGTGGACACCGAAAAGCGCGCTCGCAGCACCCCAGTAACTTTTCCGCGGGGCATCCGAAGTCAGCACCGTATGGACGAGCCACGCGGAAGACAGGAACGCGGAAAGCAAAAATACTTCTTCGTGGGCCACCGTGCAGAAAAAGTAGACGGGAACTAAGAACCAAAGGGAGGTGCTTGCCAGGGGCTTTTCCCGTGTTACCGCGAGTGCGGTGCAAGAGTACAACGCCATCGCCAGAGCGTACGCCGGCAGCAAGGTACCGATTTCAAGAAAGGTCCGTGGGACGATGGCGTTGGTTCCCAGTAGCGCCCAACCCGCGATGGCGAGCACACCCCCCTGGTAGGCATCGCTAGGTCTCGCGACGCGGCACACGACCTTTGTGAATTGCAGGACCGCAATAGTGTAAGTGAAGCACGCTAGGCATTTAAAGAACCACCACGGGTAGTGGTAGATATCGCCTTTGTAAAAATATCCGCCCCACCTGCTCCAAGCAATAAACACCCCGAACTCTCCAAGCCGAGCACTTGCTTCTGTGTAGTACTTCCATAGATTAAAAAGAAAGGAATGCTGGCCAAAAGTAGCAGGGTTTAGGAGATTGAGATCGTCTTGCGCACCGAGAAGCGTTTCTCTGCCAAAATACAGCCAGGTAAATAGGAAAAAGCCAACGGAGAGTGAAGCCGGCAGCCAAAAAAACGTTTGGAATCGGAGAGGTCTACTTCTTTTGGATGGTTTCATTAACAATGCGATCCAAGTTTAAAATACGCGATAGGCGATTTGAAGTCGCTCCAAACGCTTGCCCCATGATGAGGCACACCGTTGTCCAAACCACCAGTGCAGTCAAAAACACCACTGGGTTCAATGCGCAAAAAGCGAGTCCGACAGCCGCGACACCGAACAAATAGACAAACACCAAAAGGAGAAAGGCTTTGATCGGATTAAAAGCGAGCATTGCTTCAATAATGTACTGAAAAGACCTTAAGCCATCGCGGAGTAGTTTCACATGGCTCTTGCCTGCCCGGCGGTGGTACGTGATCGGTACGTACTCAACTTGCTTTCCGTTGAGAAGGAATAGCAAAGTTATCGTCGTAGTGAACGAAAAACCATTTGCGATCACTCGCCTCAACGGAAGCACATCAGAGCGCCTAAAAACCCGGAAACCGCTGTTGATATCAGGAATCACCCGCCCTGTCGCAAACTCTACAAGCAATCGAAAGATAATTCTCAATACCCGTTTCAGAAACGAACCATGGTAGAAACGCCCTTGCCTCGCCCCTACTACCATGTCAAACGCTAGGGCCTTCTCTAAAAGCTCAGGAAGCGAATCTACGGGGTAGGTGAGATCGGAATCCGTAATCACAATCATATCGTGTTTGGCATTGAGAATCCCCGTCATCAAGGCCGCACCATACCCACGATTAGAGGTGTGCCTTACGAAGTCCACCCCACAGGCCGACAAATGCACTGGGGTATCGTCGGTCGAACCATCGTCCACAAAAAGGACTTGGCCTTCGATCGATAAACTAGACAGAGTAGCTTCTAAGGCTTTTGCTGTGGCAATCACGGCCGCACCCTCGTTGTACGCAGGGATCACGATAGTGACGGCGGGCAGTTTTTCCACAGTGTCACGGACACTATTTTCTAGGCAAATTCAAGTCAATCGGATTCCGATAGGAGTGGGGCAACGGCGGTAAAAGGGAAAAATCGTATTGAGGTAAAGCGCCTATGAGC
>JANPJT010000105.1:0-1500 GCA_031425635.1 Pseudomonadota bacterium | reverse complement strand
GTGTGTATGCGATTAGGTATTCAATTAATTTTCCTGGTAATATTTAGTTCGGGGACTTTGGGTGTTTCAGCGGACGAAAACTCAGTACCCCCCGTGCGAAACTGGAAGACGATTTGTCACCGATCACTAGCCATTCTGGGCGGTTTATCGGTTGTGTCGGCATACCCCTTTCAATTGGGGGTAGAAAATTATCGAGTCCACAGAATCGGTAGCATCGCCGAAAAAATGAATTTGCCACCAGCAGTGGTTTATTCTTCCCGCGTTGTTCTACTAGAAACCTACCACAGGAAAGGTTGGGGGGAAGTAAAAGGCATCATACGGGATACCTGGGATGAAATAGGCCGCTTAAACAATCATCGACTGGAGGATGATACCTCGGGTCTTCTTTGGCACGCGAACGCCTCTTTTGAGACTCGGTTGGGCCCGTATCTCTCAGCTTCTGAGAAAGACTTGCACATTGGATTGAATATTCTATTCGATCGCTCCTCCCTTCCAAGAACGAATACGCCAATGGCGGTTGTTCAGGATTATTTTGAACGCCTTTACAACGCGGGAAAGTCACATGACACGGACGACGACTTGTACTACCGCGAAAAGTTTTCGGACAATCAAAAACAAGGTGTGTTTGTCGAAAAGATTCTAAAAGGTGAAATAGCGAGCAACTGCCGGCACCGGAGTTTGATCTTGTACTCCGTTTTCAAACACTACGGTTTACCCGCAAAATGGCGTGCGGGACACCTAGGTGGAAGGGGCGCCACCCCGGGTTTAAACCATATGTGGGTGGAGTACGACGGCAAAGCCTATGATCCTGCAAATTTCAAGAAGCCCGTCGATGTAGCCGAGTACCAAAAGCGGTTGGTGAATATTGAGTTGATTGAGGATTTGATGAAGGAACATTCGAGTCAGGTTCGATGAAAAAAATTTGACCTGGCCGAGTAAAGACCGATTCCAAGAATAGACGTTTTACCAGCCAAGTTCCCCAACGTTGACCTCACTTCGTTCCGAACTGGTAACCGCACGATTTTCCTTTGAGAACGATGTCGCGATCTCGAATGTCCGCAGGGGTGACAGGGAAAAGGCGGCAGATGTTGGGCCGGTCTTCGTAGACGCTGCATAAGTGCGACTCGGCATTCCAGTGGGGGCAGCGGAAAAGTAAGTTGCAGCTAGCGCCGCAGCTGACGCAGCCTCCCACAATCCCGTGCTTCTTCTGAAGCCTTCGCGCAACGCTGGGGAAAAAAGTTTGAAAAACTCTCCGGATTTTCCCCCAAATTAGCGTTCGGCCATCTTTCGACACGAGCCCTTGGCTCGAAAAAGCGATTTTGAAAAAAGGAACGCAGCGCTCGATAACGTGCTTCGCCTGTACGAGAAGCCTTGGCACCGTTACTTATCTCCCGTTTCTAGTATTTGTAAGAAAGCGACAAACACGGCGGCGATGATGGGGCCCAGAATGATTCCCGTTGGGCCCAGGACGGAGACGGCCCCAAAGGCACTTACCAACCC
>JANPJT010000104.1:0-2943 GCA_031425635.1 Pseudomonadota bacterium | reverse complement strand
CGGGGTGGTCTACTACGACGGGCAATTCAACGATTCCCGCATGAACCTATCCATTGTGCTGACTGCAAGCGAACTCGGGGCGGTTGTTGCAAACCACGTCGAAACGCTTTCGCTCATAAAAAAAGACCAGAAAATCACCGGAGCCTTAGTCCGCGACACGCTCACGGGAAAATCGTTTGAAATCAAAGCCCGCTGCGTAGTGAACGCGACTGGCCCCGCGAGCGATTGGTTAAGAAAGCTCGACGACCCATCGACTGCCGATCTTTTAAAAGCCAGCAGCGGAGCGCACATCGTGCTCGACCGAAGTTTTTCGGCAAAAGACTGCGGGCTTCTCATCCCGAAAACAGAAGACGGCCGAGTGCTTTTTCTTTTGCCCTGGCTAGGGCACACTTTGGTGGGGACGACCGACAACCCGGCAAAGGTAGAAGCGGATCCCAAAGCAACGGACGAAGACGTGAAGTATATTTTGAGGCAGCTCAAAAAGTATTTCGCCATTGAAGTGACCGAGAAAGATATTTTATCTAGATGGTCGGGCCTTCGCCCGCTCGTCCGAACGGAAAGCGGCGTTTCCACCGCAAAGCTTTCCAGAGAACACTTTGTCGATATCTCGCCTTCGGGGCTCCTCACGATTGCAGGCGGCAAATGGACAACCTACCGCAAAATGGCGATGGACGCAGTCGATGAAGCAGTGAAAGCGTTTTCCCTTCCCGCCAAAGGCCCCAGCCGCACAGAAACGATTTCCCTCGCAGGGGGCGCTGGCTTCAAGAATGAAACGGAGGCCCAGCTCGAAAAAGAATTCGGTTGGGACGCTGGAACGGCAAAGTATTTCAACCGGTCGTACGGCGACCGCTTTGAGAAAGTGGCTGAAATCTTGCGCCAAGGGAAGCACCAGAAGCTTGTATCCCACCAGCCTTATGTCGAAGCCGAAGTGCTTTACGCAATCCGCTTTGAGAGCGCCCGCACCAGCATGGACATCCTCGCGCGCCGGCTAAGGCTTGCTTTCCTAGATAAAAAGGCGGCGCTCTTGGCGCTTCCGAAAGTGAACGAACTTTTGGCAGAGGAACTGGGCTGGAACGAAGCCGCAAAATCTCTCGATAAGGCCCAAGCGGTTCAATCTCTGGGGTAAGCGCGATCTGGTAAGATAGAAGGCAGTTCTATCTAAGGTGCGGCATGCCAATCTCGAATCGTAGCCTGATCCTACCCCTGATAACCCAAGCCCTTGCGGTTGCGCTTTTTCTTCCCGGGACTTCGGCGGCCATGACGCCCGAAGCATGCTACAAGAACCTTGCCTCATTGCACGAGAAAGACTTCGCCCCGGAAGCCGCCTTGCTCAAAGCCTTTGATCCAAGCAAAATCGTGGCTGCCAAAACGACTTGGCTTTCCGTCAGCGGAGTGATCCGAGTGGAACTAACCGACGGCTCGGTCTTTGTGGTCCGATTTCCCAGCACCATCAGCGACCCTAAGTTTGAGCGTTTTGCAAACGAGTTTCTCCGGTCCGTCCCCCAGCTCCAAGCGCCCGCTATCCGTTTGCTCACTTCTCGTGAGATAAAGGAAGTTTTCGCCAAGCTCCATGCCGATGACAGACTCAATTTGAATGACACTAAAACGAGGGACGGGGTCTCCGTGGCGACTTTTTTTCCGCTGACCAAACCTGAATCCTTTCTCGAAGCCGAACACGCAATGGATCCCGCCCGACAGTACATTGATTTCCTCTCATCGCTTTCACCCGAAAAACTGTCCCAAAACCGAACAGAAATCGCGACACGGCTGAAGCAAGAGTGGAAGCAGGCCTCAGACGAGTCGCGCCGCACTTTGTCAGAGGATCTGAAGGTGATTCGCCCTTCGCTCGCCGAAAAAACGGACGAAGAGGTCTTCGATTACTTTTCGACTCACATCGATTCTTTTTCAGCAGCCGAACTGAGAACTCTGATTGCCACGGGCTTTCGCCGTTTACCTTCTAAAGTGCTGCGCCAGTTAGCGGACACGTGGGCCGTCTACAGCGTTCTCGCCATCCCAGACTTCCACGCGGGGAATTGGCTAGTGCACGACGGGATAGTCCTCGCCATCGACATGGCCTTCCGCTCCGCCGAGTTTACCAAAGGTCGGATTCGAGAAGAGACGCGAGGGCCCTTTCTGACTAGCGACTTAGGTCCCGAAATGCGGGCCCAACTTGTTGCCCATCTTTCCCCCGAGTTTTATGGGTTTCTAGAATCGCTGACCGCCGAGCGAATCAAACAAATTGCGCGCTTATCGGGCTTTGGCATCAGCCGAGCCCAAATCAATGGGGTCTTACAGAGGGCAAAGCGCCTTCTGGACGGGCGTGCCCGATGAAACAAGAAAGCCCGGCTTTTTACAAGCCAGCAAGGCGCTGAGTTAGACGGGAATGTGTGCGGTTCTTTCTACTTTTTGTGGGGGTCGCTCTCCCTTCGTCATTGCGAGGAGCGCAGCGACGAAGCAACCTGCGGCCTAGGTAAATCGACCGAAAACGGTTCACCTACACCATAGATCCAAGGTTGCTTCACCCTGCGGGTTCGCAATGACGGCAAAACATGGGAAAAGACGGGAAACGATTGGAAATGACGGAAAATACCGGGATTACTGTTCAGCGGATCGAACGATCGACGCCACCATCGCCTGCTGCACTATCAAGCTTTCACCAATCGCGTCGCTCAAAATAAATTCGATTCCGGGATTTGCTTTCCTCGCCGTGTCGACTAGCCCTGGCACATCTCTTTCCATATGAGCGCCGGCATTGGACAGAAAAATCGGAAACACTCGGATGCGCTTTTTGCCTTGTACTAGCGCGCGAATCGCGTTCGGAAAGTCGGGCTGCTGGAACTCCATGAATGCCAGCGCGCACTCGACGCTCGGAACGTGCTCTGCGAGGCTTTTGAACATGGCCTGAAAAGGCAAGGCCCACTGAGGGTCCCTACTCCCGTGGGC
>JANPJT010000103.1:0-16400 GCA_031425635.1 Pseudomonadota bacterium | reverse complement strand
AAGGCAAAAATCTTTAACTGGATCGAAGTGTTTTATAACCGGCAACGCCTTCACTCTACGCTTGGCTACATGGCCCCGGCGCAGTATGAAGCGACATCAGTTGCTTAACTAACCGTCCACTTTACGAGGGGAAGATCAGTTCGCAATGACGGAAACGGAGAGGGGGCGCTTGCCGAAGCAAGAAGGCATCACTGGGGGGCGGTTTTCTCCCCCTCCGTCATTGCGAGCCGTGAAGCGGCGAAGCAACCTACGACCGGTGCAATTGAGCTTAAGCGTTTTTGGGCGCGTTTGTTTTAAAAGCGCTTAGACAGAGCATACCAACGGCCAATAAACCACCGACTGCTTTAAGCCCGCGCGGGTAAAGCCAGTGGTACAAAAAGCGCGGGCAAAGGTCGGAGTAGGCGAGCGACACGAGAATGAAAACGGCGCAGAGAGCAACCCACACGGCAGTCTTATTGACTCGGTTTTTTTCCGCAAAATAAACCCAGCCAAACAGAACGGGGGAATACCAAAGGTATGCGTTGGATTGGCTGAGCGGCGAAAAGAGCACGACGTAGCCGCTGCCCAGACTGATGGCAAAAAGTAGCTTTTCGAGGTTTTGAAGCTGACGCTGCTCGCTCTTCAATCTGAATACTGCGATGGCACAACTAATGCCGACTGCGACGGAAACCGCTTGGGCGTAGGCAAACGGAACGCTCACTCCAACGAGCCGCAAGAGCGGTACATACAGGTGTTGGTAGATTGGGTCGAGCCAGCCGTTCCTTGCGTAAGTAGACAGATGAAAAAGCCAGTCATGCCAAACGACCGTGCTGTCGTGCCAGCTCCAGAAAGGGAAGGGCAAAAGACATAAAGGGCTCGCGAGAAAAAGGCCGCCCAGCAAGAAAGTTTTGAGAGCTTTTCGGTCCCGGGCTAGGGCCACTGCCACGAGGCCCCACACGGGGAGTGGCTGAAATTTCCAGGTCACTAGGAAGAAGAGAAGAAAGCCCGAGGCTACTGGTCTTGATCGCTCCATCAGCCAAGCCCCGCACAGAAAAAGTAACCCCAGCATCGCTATTTCTAACTTAGTCGCAAGCACCGATCCAACGAGCTCACTCGCAACCATCAGGCAGACTAGGTGCCGGTAGGGGCTCGAAAAAAAATCCCAGTGCAACTCCGTTTTTAAAGCCCGTATCCAGCGTGTTAAACCAAAGGCAAAGATTAGGAGCGAGGCGCTCAAATACAAGAACTGCCCAACCCTTTCCGGAAAGTAGGCAAAAGGCGCAAAGAAAAGCATCGCGCACGCGGGGGAGTAGTGAAACCCACCCGCTCCGTAGGAAAAAATCGCACCGTACGGCGACTGTCCGGACCACAGCAGCCGAGCAGGTTCGGAAAAGACAATATAGTGATGGGCGACGGGGCGAACGCTGACTGCTGCTAGCGCTAGGAGAGCCTGCAGCCAGAGAAGGTTCCAGCCCCATCGTTGCTTGAAATGTGGAAAAGCCCGCACCGGCGAGACTATAGCGTGGGCTTCATTCAACGGGAAGGTGGGAATAGTGGGGTGCGTGGGCTAAGCGAGACGACAGCCCCTACGGCAACGCCGCCCGTTTTGCGGTTCCCAAAGCATCGATAAACCGGACCAACCCCTTCAGGTTTCCTGTGTAAGTGGGAATATCGAGAAATTCGTTCGGTCCATGGATTTGGCTGTCGGGGCTTTCGATACCAATCACGAGCGCAGGGGCGCCGCCCGTCGCTCTTTCAAAAAGAGAAAGTAAGCCGATGGTTCCTCCGAGCCCCAAGTAGAGCGCTCTTTCACTTTCAAACCCAAGGCGAAGCGATTCTCCCATCAAGGGAACCAGAGGGCTTTGGGGGTTAGCGCGCCACGCCGGGACATCTCGAACCAAGGCGAATTCGGCTCGAAGCCCCCACGGCACATTTTCCGCGATATGCGATTGAACTAGCTGGCTAAAAGCCCGGGAATTGACTCCGGCCGGGACCCGGAACACGAGTTGAGCAGAAGCTTCACTTTCGATTTGTTTAGGCGTTCCGGGGTTTCCCGGCCAAAGGATTTGCAGTGCCGGCGAATGCGACAACCGCAGTAAAACCGGTAAGGATGGATCGCCTAAGACCTCTGCTCCTGGGAGAAAACCCGCCCTTTGTCGGAATTCCTCATCCCCTATTGCAAGGACTCTTGCCGTTTCTCTCTCCGCCTCTGACGGCCGCGGAAAACCCAGAGAGGCGAGCGAAGGGATAGCGAGCGTGCCGTCCTTTTTATCCACTAAACTTCCCAGCACCGAGTGCAGTGCATTCTGAGGGTTGGGGGTAGGCCCGCCAAAGATCCCCGAGTGGACTGGTTCGGAGAGCGCCTTCACGGTGACATTGATTGCGAGGCCCCCTCGGAGAGAGGTCGTTACTGTCGGGACACCCGAAAGCGCGTTCGCGGAGTCCGCCACAATGACCGCGTCGACGCCTTCGAAAATTTCAGGGTGCGCATCTACGAGGTCCTCCGCGTGGGTGCAGCCCACTTCTTCTTCGCCTTCCACTAGCACCCGAACATTGACCGGTAGAGTGTCTCGGCCAAATGCCTTCGCCAGCGCCGCGATGGCGTGCCCGTACAGTACGATCGCGGCTTTATCGTCCGCTGTCCCCCGGCCATAGAGACGGCCGTCTACTTCTTTGGGGGAAAAAGCGTCGGTCACCGTCCAGCCGCTGCCGGCTGCGACGACGTCGTAGTGAGCGTAAAAAAGCACGGTCGGTTTTGCAGGGTCGAAAGCGTTTTGAGCAAAGACGTAGGGAGGTGCTCCCGGAACGGAAAGCAGCTGAGTTTGGAGGCCTACGTCACGCTGGAAATATTTTTGCACTGCCTTTGCGGTTTTGAGCATGGCTCGGTGGTTTCCCGTGAACGAAGGGATCCGAAGAAGTTCCAGCAGCTTTTTCCAGTGGAGAGGGTGGGATTGCTCGGCAGCCAAAAGAGCGCTTTGAACCGCCTCGCTTTGTTTCAATAGTTCCGCTTGGCAGTTCGAAAAGTCGTGGGCGGCGGAAGCAGCTGCGCCAAAGCCCAAGGCGATGGCGAGGAAATGTAAATAAACCACAAAGGCCCTCTCGTTGGTCGAAGTGAGTAGCAGAGAGCCGGGCGGAAATCTAGTAAGCGGTTCACCTTGAGGTTCGTCCAAAGAGAATGGTAGTCCATCCCTGGCATGAACTTGGTGTGGTTTAAAAAAGACCTCCGAGCGGCTGACCACGGTCCCTTGCACCGGGCCGCTCTTCAGGGGCCGACTGTCGGGTTGTTTCTCGTGGAGCCGGCGTGGCTTCGAAGCGAAGAGTTCGGTGTCGACCATTTGCGCTTTGCTTTGGAATCAGCGGAAGAGCTAAAGCAGGCGCTCTTTGCCCTGGGTATTCCGCTCATCTTTCGCACTGCCGAAGCGGTGGAAACCCTTGAAGCGCTCCACCGGGTGCACCCTATCCAGCAGCTTTTATCGCACGAGGAGACTGGACTCGATTGGACCTACCAACGAGATCTGAAAGTACAGTCGTGGTGTCGCGAAAAGTCGGTGCCTTGGGTGGAACTCCGGCAATTCGGTGTGGTTCGAGGCCTGAAGGATCGCAGCGTTTGGACGAAAAAGCGCAGCCAAATCATTGAGCGGCGCCCCATCCCTTCTCCAGGGCAATTGCTCGTCAAAAACCCCTGGCCCGAGGGCCATTTGCCTTGGGAGCTTCTAAAAGGAGCGTCGCTCAAGAAAAGCGCTCAAAAAGGGGGCAGGCTAGAATCCCTGCGCCTTTTAAATAGCTTCCTCGACTCGCGCGGCGAAGAGTACACGCGGCAGATGTCTTCTCCCGTGACGGCGTACGACGCCTGCAGCCGTTTAAGCCCTTACATTGCTTGGGGCCAGCTGTCGCTCACCGAAATTACTTTGGCCACACGCGAAAGGAGCCGCCGCCTATCGACGGGCAAATTCACAGGAACAGATGCTAACCGAAAACAGTGGCGGCAGTCGATCCGCAGCTTTGAAAGCCGACTCTGGTGGCACTGCCATTTTGTTCAAAAACTCGAGTCAGAACCGGCCATTGAGTTCCAGAGCTTCAACCGAAAATTTGACGGCATGCGAGAGGCAGACTGGGACGAATCGAAATTCGATGCGTGGTGCCGAGGGGAAACGGGGTTTCCCATGATCGATGCGTGCATGCGCGCACTGCTCGAGCACGGGTGGATCAACTTTCGAATGCGGGCCATGCTCATGAGTTTTGCGGCCTACCAGCTTTGGCTACACTGGAAAAAGCCGGCGCTCTTCTTGGCAAAACACTTTTTAGACTTTGAGCCGGGCATTCACTATAGCCAGGCACAAATGCAGTCGGGAGTGACCGGGATCAACACGATCCGTATTTACTCGCCTCGAAAGCAGCACCTCGACCAAGATCCCGAGGGCGCCTTTGTTCGGCGGTACGTTCCAGAACTGGGTGCATTGGGAAACGTCGATCTAGTAGAGCCGCACACAGTGCCGCCGCTGATGCTGCTTTCTGCGGGAGTGCGCCTCGGAGTCGATTACCCGATGCCGGTCGTGGATCCGGTCCAGTCTTACCAAAGCGCAAAACAAAAAATTTTTGAATGGAAAAATCGGCCTGCAACCCGAGAGCAGTCCAAAGCTGTCCTGAACAAACACGGTAGCCGAAAATCGAAAGTGTTTCCTTCGCGCGGCTGAGCTCTACATATTCCGACGGTATTCCCCGCCTACTTGGTACAAAGTCTGGGTCATTTGGCCAAGCGTGCAAACTTTAGTCGCTTCCATGAGAGATTCGAACAAATTTCCGTTCTGCACTGCGGCTGCCCGAAGGTTTTCCAAACGTTCAGGCGCTTCTTTTGTGTGCCTCGTTTGCACTTCCTGGACTTTTGCAATTTGGTGCTGCTTTTCTTCCGCGGTCGAGCGGATGACTTCTTTTGGCAAGATCGTGGGCGATCCCGTCGACGACAGGAAAGTATTCACGCCAATGATGGGATACTTGCCTTCGTGCTTGAGCGTTTCGTAGTAAAGAGACTCTTCTTGGATCTTGCCTCTTTGGTACATGGTCTCCATAGCGCCCAAAACGCCGCCTCGTTCCGTGATTCGATCAAACTCCTCTAGCACTGCAGCTTCTACTTGGTTCGTTAGCTGCTCAATGATGAAAGAGCCTTGGAAGGGGTTTTGGTTTTTTGCAAGCCCCAGCTCATGGTTGATAATGAGCTGAATGGCCATCGCCCTTCGTACGGATTCTTCTGTGGGCGTCGTGATCGCTTCATCATAGGCATTCGTGTGCAGCGAGTTGCAGTTATCGAAAATGGCGTACAGCGCTTGAAGAGTTGTGCGGATATCGTTGAAGTCAATTTCCTGTGCGTGCAACGATCGCCCCGAAGTTTGGATATGGTACTTGAGCTTTTGGCTTCGAGAGCTTGCACCATATTTGAGCTTCATTGCTTTCGCCCAAATCCGGCGAGCGACTCGGCCTATCACCGCGTATTCGGGGTCGACCCCATTGGAGAAAAAGAAAGAAAGGTTGGGGGCAAAGCCGTCAATTCCCATCCCGCGAGAGCGGTAGTATTCCACTAAGGTGAATCCGTTGGCCAAAGTAAACGCGAGTTGAGAAATCGGGTTCGCTCCCGCTTCGGCAATATGGTAGCCGGAAATGGAAACAGAATAAAAATTTTGGATATGGTGTTCGATAAAATACGACTGGATATCTCCCATCATCCTGAGTGCAAACTCGGTAGAAAAAATGCAGGTATTTTGGGCCTGATCCTCTTTGAGGATATCCGCTTGTACAGTCCCCCGCACTTGGCGAAGGGTGCTGGCTTTGATTTGGGCGTACACTTCCGGGGGAAGCACTTGGTCGCCCGTGATGCCGAGCAGAAATAGCCCTAGGCCATCATTCCCCGGCGGCAATTCCCCCAAGTAAACGGGAGCGGAAGCTCCTCGCTCTTTAAAAAAGCGGGCTTTCTTTTTTTCGGCTTCTGCTAAAAGCCCGTGCGCTCGGATGTGTTTTTCACATGCTTGATCGATAGCTGCATTCAAGAAGAACCCCAGAACCAGCGGCGCCGGCCCGTTGATCGTCATCGATACCGAAGTCATTGGATCGCAAAGATCAAACCCAGAGTAGAGTTTCTTCGCATCGTCTAAGCAGCACACCGATACTCCGGCGTTTCCAATTTTGCCGAAAATATCCGGGCGTAGGGCAGGGTCCTCTCCGTAAAGGGTTACCGAATCAAAAGCAGTAGAGAGCCTACGAGCAGGCATTGCCTTGGAAACATAATGGAACCGTCGGTTGGTTCTTTCGGGGCCCCCTTCACCGGCAAACATCCTGGTGGGGTCTTCGCCTTCGCGTTTGAGCGGGAATACGCCGGCAGTGTAAGGGAATTCTCCAGGGACATTTTCTTGGAGCATCCAATGCAGGATTTCGCCGGAGCTCTCGTACGCGGGAACCGCTACTTTCGGGATCTTTAAGTGGCTGAGCGACTCGGTAAAAGCCGGTAACTTCACTTCTTTGTCGCGCACTTGAAAGCTCAACGACTCCTTTCCAAACGATTGACGTTTCTCAGGCCAGGATTCTAGGGCCGCTTTGCAATGAGGGTCGAGTTTGCTCAACTCCTCACCGAGCGCTCTTTCAACGCCCGAGCGTTCTGTCTCTTTCAATAGGGGCAGCGTGCGCTTTAGGCTTTCGCACGCACGGGCCACTCCCACTTGGGCCTTGGCCCACGCGTCATAGTTCCGGATCGAATCGGCGATTTCTGATAGGTACCGGGTTCTCTCGGGAGGCACGATCGGGGTTCTCTGGTTCACTAGCCCAGGCGAAGCGTGAAAGTGGCGCCCTGTCTTCTTTTCAAGCCCTTCAAATACCTGGCCGTAAAGGGCGTTCATCCCGCAGTCATTGAACTGCGAGGCGATAGTGCCGAATACCGGGACGTCGGAATCCTCCATCTCAAAAAGTTTGCGGCTCCGTTTGTACTGCTTCTTCACGTCTCGGAGCGCGTCTTCCGCGCCTCGGCGATCGAACTTATTGATCGCAATGCTGTCCGCAAAATCGATCATGTCGATCTTTTCCAGCTGAGTGGCAGCGCCGTACTCCGGGGTCATCACATAGAGCGAGTAGTCGGAAAAATCGACGATTTCTGTGTCGGATTGCCCAATCCCCGATGTTTCGAGAATCACGAGATCGAAACCGGAAGCTTTCAAGATCGAGACGGCTTCGGCGACATGTTTTGAAAGCGATAAGTGGCTCTGCCGAGTGGCTAGAGAGCGCATGTAAGCACGAGGGTGGTAGACCGAATTCATGCGGATTCGATCGCCTAAGAGAGCGCCGCCTGTTTTTCGTTTTGAAGGATCGACTGCGACGACTGCCACTTGCGCGTCTGGGTTGTTCGATAGAAACCGCCTCAGGAGCTCGTCGACTAAAGAAGACTTACCGGCCCCCCCGGTTCCCGTCACTCCCAGGACAGGGCAAAGGCGGCTTTTGGCTTTTTCGTTCAGGGCCTGGAGATCGCTTTCCGAAAACAAGCCGTGCTCCGCTGCCGTAATTGCTTGAGCAATGAGGCCCGGTTTCTGGGTGGAAAGATCGGAGAGCACCGGAGCCTTTTCAAGGGTGGCAAAATCGCTTCTGCGCAGCAGATCATCGATCATCCCTTGCAAACCCATCTCTCGCCCGTCGTCGGGGGAATAAATTCGCTCGATGCCGTAAGCCTGGAGCTCTGCGATTTCATGGGGCAAGATCACGCCACCACCGCCGCCAAAAAGGCGGACATGCCCGAACCCTTTTTCTTTGAGCAAGTCGAACTGGTATTTGAAGTATTCCAGGTGCCCGCCCTGGTAGGAAGTCATGGCAATCGCTTGGGCGTCTTCTTGGATCGCGCAGTTGACGACTTCTTCCGCCGACCGGTTGTGGCCCAGGTGGATGACTTCGGCTCCAGAGGCTTGCATGATGCGGCGCATGACGTTAATGGCCGCGTCATGGCCATCAAAAAGCGAAGTGGCAGTGACAATCCGAAGCCGATTTTTCGGCAGGTAAGGTGGCATAGACTTATGGTTTTACCCCGTTAAAAAAACAAACGAAACCCCCGTTCTTGGCATTTTTTAGGGTTTAGAGCAGACTCACGACCACTGGAGTTCTAGAAGTGCAAAATATGCTACACGCGACTGTCGATTTCCTACGTTCCACCGCCGATTTTTTTCTCCACTTGGATAAACACTTGGACGCCGCAATCAGCCAGTATGGCACGGGCGTGTACGGGGTGCTTTTTCTCATTGTCTTTCTTGAAACAGGGCTAGTAATCACGCCCATTTTGCCGGGGGACTCGCTGCTATTCGCAGCCGGTGCTTTTGCGGCTCGCGGCAGCCTTGATTTAACGACGCTACTCATTTTGCTGTCGGTGGCTGCCATTTTAGGGGACGCAGTGAACTATGCGTGCGGCCGCACTTTCGGCCACCGTTTTGTGGGCGGAAAGAGCCGGTTCCTGAAGCAAGAGTACTTAGATAAAACCGAGCGGTTTTATCGAAAGTACGGGGGCAAAACAATCGTGCTGGCCCGCTTTGTCCCCATTGTCCGAACCTTTGCCCCGTTCCTCGCGGGCATGGGCCGAATGCCTTACCGACAGTTCGCGTTATACAACGTCACGGGAGCGCTGCTCTGGGTCGGGGTTTGCACTTTGGCGGGTTACTGCTTCGGCAACTTCGCAGTGGTTAAAGATAATTTCACTTTGGTTGCCTTGGGGATCGTCGTTGTTTCGGTTCTCCCGGCTCTCCTAGAAATGCGGCGCAAATGAAAGAACGAGAACGCATCATCCTGATCGACGGCAGCGGCTATATTTTTCGGGCTTATTACGCCATCGGCCGGCTGTCCAACTCCAAGGGAGTTCCAACGAACGCAGTGTATGGTTTCGTCAATATGCTGATGAAAGTCTTGGAAGACGAAAAGCCCACGAAGCTTGCGATCATGTTCGATACCGCGAAGCCCTCCTTTCGCAAAGAGATCTACGACGACTATAAAGCGAACCGACAAAAGCCGCCGGAAGATCTTATCCCGCAGTTCGATCTCATCCAAGAGGTTGTGGACTGTTTTGGTATTCGGCAGATGAGCCTCGAAGGGTTTGAGGCCGACGATGTGATCGCGACCGTTTCGACGAAGGCTGAGCAAGAAGGCTTTCGGGTCGAGATCATCACAGGCGACAAAGACCTTATGCAGCTCGTTACGGATAACACGACGCTGTACGACACCATGAAAACGAAGCGCATTGGGGCAGCGGAAGTGTTTGAGAAGTTTCAAGTGCGCCCCGACCAAGTGGTCGATGTGCTGGCTCTTATGGGAGATGCTTCGGATAATATTCCGGGAGTTGCGGGAGTCGGCCCTAAAACGGCGGCCGAGCTCATTGCGGCTTTCGGCTCTCTCCAGGGAATTTATGAAAACCTCGATAAAATTAAGCAGGAAAAGCGGCGCTTGGTCCTCACGGAGCAAAAGCCTCAAGCATTTTTAAGCCAGAAGCTTGCGACCGTGCACCGGAATGTGCCGCTCACGTACGACTGGGAGGAGCTCAACTATCGGGGACCGCACCGCGATAAGCTAGAAAGCTTTTTTAAGAGAATGGAATTTAGTGGCCTGCTCAAACGTTTTGGGATGGCTGAGAAGCAGGAAGCTTTGGGTGGCTCAAAGTACGAAACTGTCGCCACTTTAGAACGTCTTCGGTCGGTTTTGGGGGAGTTATCCAAAGAACCCCTCGTTGCCGTGGATACGGAAACCACTTCGTTGCAAATCCACCAAGCCCAGTTAGTCGGTATATCGCTGTGCGCTCGATCAGGGCAAGCGTACTACTTGCCCATCGGCCACTACCTGTTTGGTGAGCCCACCGAGCGGGTCGCGGGCCAGCTTCCGGAGAAAGAATCGAAAGCAATCCTCAAACCTTTTTTCGAGAGCCCCGACATTGCCAAAGTAGGACAGAATCTTAAGTACGATATCCAAATCTTGAAGAAATGGGGGATCGAACTCCAAGGGATGCGCGCCGATACCCTGATTGAAAGTTACTTGCTCGACCCCGATGAGCCTCATGGCCTAGACGCGCTGGCAATGAAGCATTTAGGCCACAAGAACATTTCCTATGAAGACGTGACTGGGTCAGGCAAGGGGCAGATCTCTTTTGCCGAAGTGGGCTTAGAGAAAGCGACTCAGTACGCTGCAGAAGACGCTGACGTCACTTTGCGCTTGCACGAGAAAATGGGGCCGCTCATTGCCGCTTCTCCGATGCGCGAGCTGTACGAGTCAGTGGAAGTGCCTTTGGTGGGTGTGCTAGCGCAAATGGAATTCCACGGCATTTTGGTAGATGAGCCGTGCTTAAAAAGAATGTCCTCAGATTTAGAGGGCGATATGGCCGTTACCGAAAAACAAATCTACTCCCTTGCGGGAGAGACGTTCAATATCCAATCCCCGAAACAGCTTTCGAAAATCCTGTTTGAGAAACTGGGCCTACCCGTGGTCAAAAAAACAAAAACGGGGGTCTCCACCGACGAAAGCGTGCTAATGGAGCTACGGTCCAAGCACGCCATTTGCGATGCGATTGTGCGGTTCAGGGAGCTGGGCAAGCTCCGCTCCACTTACGTCGAAGGCCTCCTGTCACAAATTCAGCCCTCTACTCACCGAGTGCACTCCAATTTCAACCAGGCGGTCGCTGCAACGGGCAGGCTTTCTAGTTCCAACCCCAACCTGCAGAACATCCCGATTGGCGTGGACCCGAAGTATGAAATCCGGTCGGTATTTATCGCTCCATCAGGGGCGACACTGCTTTCAGCGGATTACTCTCAAATCGAACTTCGTCTCCTTGCCGATATGAGTAACGACAAGGAGCTGATTAGAGCATTCCAAAACGACGAAGATGTCCACGCTTTCACGGGCAAATTGATTTTTGGAACTCCCACGGTCACTCCGGAGCAGAGGCGGATTGCTAAGACGATCAATTTCGGCGTCGTGTATGGCCAGACGCCGTACGGCCTGTCGCAAACTTTAGGGATTTCTCCGCACCAAGCCAAAGAGTTTATCGATACCTACTTTGCTCGGTACAGCGGAGTCCAAAGAGCGCTCCGTGATCTGGCAGAAGAAGCCCGGAAAGTGGGGTTTGCTTCTACCCGCCTTGGGCGAAGGCGTTTTATCCCGGAGATCAACTCGCAAAACCGAATGCGCCGCGAGATGGCCGAGCGGACTGCGATCAACACCCCTTTGCAAGGGACAGCCGCGGACTTGATCAAAGTCGCTATGGTGCGTATCGATGCCCGGATCCGGCGTGAAGCGCTGAAAAGCCGAATGATCTTGCAAGTCCACGATGAGCTAGTTTTCGAAGTGGCCGGGGGTGAAGAAAGCAAGGTTGAATCGCTCGTCCGCACCGAAATGGAGTCAGCTATGCCCCTCAAAGTTCCGCTGAAAGTGGACGTCGGTTTCGGAGCGAACTGGCAGAGTGCGAAATGATCTTACAGCGCGTTTTCGTGTCTCAGGGGCAAGACGCTCTAGCCGGAATCCAATTCACTTCTAGGGTTGCCGAGCTAGCGGAAGGGGGCCAAACGGTTTTTTCGCAGAAAGTGGTAGCGCCTTCTTTTTGGTCAGACACTGCGGTTGAAATCCTTGCCTCGCGGTACCTTTCGAAGCGTTCTGGTTCGCCTATTGAGACGGATTTGCGCGAAGCGACGGATCGCTTAGTAAAAACGTGGGCGGATAGCCTCGCGGAGGAAGGTGTCTTTGCCTCGCTTGATGAAAAGGCGATCTACGTAGCGGAAATGAAGTACCTGTTGGTCCACCAAATGGCTTCGCCCAACAGCCCGCAGTGGTTCAATACGGGACTAGTCGCAGAGCCCCAGGCCCACGCCTGCTTCATTCAAAGTGTCCGCGATGCCCTGCTGGAACCGGGGGGCATCATGGACCTCTGGCTTCGTGAAGCTGCTATCTTTAAAAAGGGGTCGGGTTCGGGCACGAACTTTAGCGCGCTGAGGGCCGCGGGCGAGCCGCTTTCGGGCGGGGGTGTTTCGAGCGGGGTGCTCTCGTTTCTTCGCATTGGAGACGTGGCTGCAGGGAGCATTCGAAGCGCCGGGACAAACCGCAGAGCAGCCAAGATGGTGATTCTCGACATCGATCACCCCGAGATCCGTGAGTTTATCCATTGGAAAAAGAACGAAGAACAAAAAGCCCAGGCCCTGGTGGTAGGAAGCGAGGCGCTCCACGCTGCCGACCCTGCATTTCCTTTATTTGATTTTGACTGGCGGGGAGAAGCCTATCAAACGGTGAGCGGGCAGAATTCCAATAACTCGGTCCGTGTGACCGATGCTTTCATGCGATCGGTAGAAACCGATAGCCCTTGGCCGCTGAAGGAGCGGGTCGGCAATGTCGACCCGGTTTCTGTTCCCGCTCGGGATCTTTGGAAGCAGATCGCACAAGCCGCTTGGGAGTGCGCGGATCCCGGGCTTCAGTTTGAGTCTCGGATCAACGAGTGGCATACCTGTTCGGCGGATGGTCCCATCCTCGCATCGAACCCGTGTGCGGAGTACTTCTTTCTCGACGACACCGGGTGCAACCTTGCAAGCCTGAACTTACTGTCGTTTTACGACGAAGCGAGCGGCACTTTCCTGACCGAAAGGTTTACCCAAGCGGTTCGGCTTTGGGTCATGACGTTAGACACAACCGTGAGTTTTGCCGGTTACCCGACCGAGCGCATTGCTGAAAGAAGTCGGGAGTACCGCACGCTAGGCCTCGGTTTTGCGAATTTAGGCGCGCTGCTGATGCGCATGGGGTTTAGCTACGCTAGCCCCGAGGCGCGGTCAGTCGCGGCCAGTCTTGCCGCGCTGCTGACCGGCGAAGCCTACCTCACGAGCGCGAGGCTTGCGGAAAAGCTTGGCCCGTTTAAACGATTTGAAAAAAATAAAGAGCCCATGCTCCACGTGATCCGAAAACACGCTGCCGCGCTGGACGCTATACGCACCCCTGTCGCCGACCTGGTCGGCGTTGCGAGAGCTTCCTGGAAGCAAGCGCTTGCGCTGGGTGAGCGTTACGGCTTCCGAAATGCGCAGGTTTCTGCGATCGCACCCACGGGAACGATTGGCCTCGTCATGGACTGCGATACCTTGGGGATTGAGCCCGAGTTTTCGTTGAGAAAACGCAAAGTGCTTGCCGGCGGAGGGTCCCTTCTCATGGTGAACCAAAGCGTTCGAAGCGCCTTGATCCGCCTAGGGTACGCCGGAGAGCCGCTCGAATCGATTGTGTCTTACATCAATGCCTTTGGCCATGCGCTCGGCGCTCCGGCGCTCCGCACTGAGCACTTAGGCGTTTTTGATTGTGCCTCGGGGCCCAGCTCCGAAAGGACTCTATCTGCGAATGCCCATTTGGAAATGGTGGCGGCAGTGCAGCCTTTTGTGAGCGGAGGCATCAGCAAAACCGTGAACGTGCCGCAGTCTGCGTCGGTTGCAGCTGTGCAGGCCTTGCACTGGTCTGCGTGGAAGCTGGGGTTAAAAGCCGTCTCGATTTACCGAGAAGGAAGCAAAAAGTCTCAACCGCTTTCGTCCCAGATTGAGTGTGTGCAATGCGACTAGGGGGCTTTGATGTTTGTGTATGAAACGCTTATCCGCGAGTCCCATTTGGACTCCTTCGGCCACGTGAATAACGCAAAGTACTTGGAGCTTTTCGAAGAGGCCCGCTGGGAGATGATCACTGCGGGTGGCTACGGTTTAAAGCAAGTGCAAGAACGCAAGCAAGGGCCTGTGATACTCGCGGTCGAGCTTCAGTTTAGAAAGGAACTTTCGGTGCGAGAAAAGATCCGGATCGAAATCGCGCCGCTCGAAATGAAGTCGAAAATCGGAAAGCTCCAGCAAACTTTGTTTAAGGCATCGGGGGAGGTCTCTGCTGTAGCGACCTTTACAGTGGGCTTCTTCGACCTAGAGCGAAGAAAACTCATTACACCATCTGCCGAATGGCTTGCGGCAGTGTCTCAACACGGGAGCTGAAAAAGGCCCCTCCTTCGTTATTGCCTGTACTAAACGGATCGTGGTACCCCACCGGTCAAAGTGAGGGTGTCTTATGATCCGTTTGTTGTGTTTGGCCTGCGTTTTTTTGGGAAGCGTTTTCGTTTATGGGGAGGTCGCGGGGTTAGGTGGCGAAGCCTCTCGGGTTCGCATCCTTTTAGCAATCGACGAATCAGCTGAAAACGTCGGCAGCACGGTGCTCGCCGGAGGCAGGGCTGTGGAGAGCGCGTTCTATACCGCGGCAGCCAAAGTAGGGCTGAACGACAGAATCACGGTGGACATTTTAGGGGTTGGCACGGGCCGGCTCACCCCGACGGATATTTTGAACTACTACGCAAACCTCCAAACCAGCCCCGACGAAGCGCTGGTATTTTATTATACCGGGCACGGCGCAACGGACCCTCAGAAAGGCCATTTCTTCCAGATGTCAGGCGGCAGCCTCCGCCGAGAGGACGTGTTGAGCGCCATGAAAGCCCATAACCCTCGCCTGGCGGTTATGATGACGGATTGTTGCAGCGGGCTCGCGCGGTACCTTCCTGGGAGGGCCACTGAAACCATAGAAAGGTCTTACACTGTGGCACGAAGCTCAATGAGGCCGCCTTCGATTCTGTACGACCTTTTCTTTAAGCAAAAAGGGATAGTGGACGCCACGGCAGCCCAAACGCCTCAACTGGCTTGGGCACCTCCCGAAGGGGGCCTTTTTTCGCAAACTCTGGCCGAGCTCCTTGCCGGTGGTATCCGCCAAGCGGACGTCGACGGGAATGGAGAAGTTGTTTGGAATGAATTCCTGCGCAACTTGCGGTGGAACACCAACGAACGTTTCCGGGCGCTCAAAGCGAGTCGCTCTCTCGATTTAGCGCTGAGTTCTTCAGGGATTAGAGAGGCAAGTGAGCAGACCCCCCAGCTTTTCAAACTTCCCTCGTTTGACATGAAGACTTCGGTTCAACTCCTTCGCATGAAAGCGGTCGTAGACGGTGTGCGCGGGAGAGATGAAACCCCCAATGGCCGTCCTGGCATGACTCTTTTAGTGGACGCGACGGTGTGGAATGCGAAAAGCAAGACAGTACAAGTGGCGGCGTTCTTTCGATTCGACGATGGGACTTCCATCGATTGCAAAGTAGCCAAATACAGTAACGTGGACGGGAAATTAGTGACGTTTGTGAATAATTATCCCATCAAGTACGACGCCGCTCGCATGCAGTACATAGAACTCTACATCCCCTACGCGGTCATCCCGCGCGCTACCTTAGACCGGCAGGTGGGGTTCTATGTGAATATCCGCGAAACCGAAAGCGGGGCGCTCTTAGGTGGCTCTCCGTTTTTGTATGAGCGATTTTCTCCGGCGAACCGGCCTGGCGCAGATGCCGGGCTCGATCAGTACTTGCCGAGCAGTATTCCCGATGCAGTGACTTACGGCCGCTGAGGCGGGGACGGTAAAGGGCTGGGGAATTACTGAGCGCTAGACAAAGCTTCAGGAATTTCGCGGCTGCCGCTTTGATTGACCGGCAGTATGCTTTTTCGGGAATCAAAGGCTATGGGGTTGCAACGGAAATAGGCTTGAGCGTCCCTCCGTCGGCGGTACGCGGTTAATTTGGGGGAGTGCCGCGTTCGCATGGTGCAACCACGTGGGCCGAGGAAGCTAGTTTCCTCGAAAGTAACCGCGTACCTTCCCGCGCCTGCCCGATAAAGGTAGGCGATTTAAGTTCAGCGGCTGCGAGGGTACGCTCTCAACGACTTGACGAGTTCAAAGACGAGAGCCGACTCACGGGGCAAAAAGTGCTGCCCGAGCGCAGAAATGGCCTGGTTGCGATTGGCGTAAACTTCCCACACATAGTCGAATATTTCCTGTTGGGACCGTCCGAAGGGGAGAGGATCTCCGAGCTCTTGGGAAAGGGCCGCCGCCTGTGCGAACGCATCTACTTCTCCTAAAAGGAGCAGAAAGTCGAAGAAGACTAACCACTCGGGTTCAGTAAACCCCGCGCCGTCCCCTTGGGCGAGGATAGAGGCACGGTAATCGGGGTCTATGGACCCCTCGAGGTATTTGAATCGTCGATTCTGATACATGGCTCGAACCGCTGGCGTGCGGAGTTGGTCCACCGGTAGTGAGGCGAAAAGCGGCTTAAGTTGGGATTCTACAATGCGAATGAGTGCTGATTGATCCCAAGTCGCATCTTGGACGGCATGAGCCATTTCATGAATCAAGAAAGATTCGGGGGTAGGCAGCACCATATAGGACGCTAAGACAACTCCTCCCGGTTCTTTTCTAGCTACGTAAGCCCCGTACCTGCTTAAGGCGTCCACCAAAGTCTGTGTACAATCTTCTTCACACCTAGCGACGCCAAAGCCCTGGCTTTATGTCTGTTGGAGGCTTTTGACCGCAAGCTCACGTTTGATTTCTACGGCTTGCTTGGCTGAAAGGGT
>JANPJT010000102.1:0-22715 GCA_031425635.1 Pseudomonadota bacterium | reverse complement strand
AAGGCAAAAATCTTTAACTGGATCGAAGTGTTTTATAACCGGCAACGCCTTCACTCTACGCTTGGCTACATGGCCCCGGCGCAGTATGAAGCGACATCAGTTGCTTAACTAACCGTCCACTTTACGAGGGGAAGATCAGTTTGCAATGACGGAAAAGATGGAAAGGACTGAAAGGGTAAGCCCCCTACCGAAAGAAGAAGGAACGCACGTTTAAACCGGTGGTGAAAGCAAGGCGTCGGTTCGTATCCTTAATTCGCCAAAATCACGATAGGAGCGTTCACCATAAAAACTTCGCTGGAGCCTTGGCGGCTAGCGCTGAACCCAAGAACCAGCCGAGTCGTTCCAGCCTTTCCGGGAAACTCATAGGTGTAAACACCGTTTAAAAACTCGCACTTCGATCCGAGCTGGATTTCTGTGTTCGAAATTTTCGTAAAAGCGCAGTTCTCGGATTCGTGCACGACGACTTCCGATTTAGAGGCAACGTGAGAGGCTGCCGCGCGTCCGACGATCCTGCCGTCTTTACCTAGGCGGACGTCGGGCCCGTGGGCCGAGCTGTTTTCAGACTGGGCAAGGCCAGAAAGAGCGACCATCGAAATCAGAGCGAACTTTAAATACTTCATCGAAAACTCCGCATACTTCCTGTGTACGTTCCGTTGCACGCAGGGTTCAGTTTGCAGGGTCCGTGCCTTAGCGATTCAGCTTGAGGCAGGGGCCAAAAGGGCAGGAATTGTTAGACGAAGTGACGCGAAAGGCGGCTCAATGCGCCTAGAAAAGGCGCATCGACTCGGCGACAGAGGAGGCTCGAATCAATAAGTAAGAGCAAAGGCTGCGGCGTTTGGGGTTTCGGGCCGTTGCCATATCAACGTACATTTCTCGGCGTTTATCCTCCCAGGGAAGGTTGATGATTTGGTACCGTCCAATGGCTTCTTTCACGGAAAATCGTTCGGGGTGTTGACCTCTGCCTCCGTGCTTGCCCCAGTGAGGGGTAAGGGTCAGCGTCAGCTGAACTAGGATGCCGGTTTTCCCTGCCCACTGAGTAACGGAGCGGAGCTCCAAGTAGTCGCGCAGCTGGTAGGCCACTCCGGGAAGGTCGCCGTACGAGACACCGTGCCCTCCGGCTAACCCCGCGTCGCCGCCAAACAGAGCAACCATTCGTTTCGAAGCGTTAGCTTCTTGGGCAAGGAGGATCCAGCCCTCGCTAAATTCCTTGTCGTTTTCAGAGCGAACCCTTGCGAAAACGTGCGAAATGACCACAAGCCCTGATTCTTCAACAAGGTTGATGAGTTCATCCAGGTTTGCGACGAGGTTCAGAGACCAAGTCGCGAGCAGCAAAGCAATCCAACGAGCCATTCTGAGGCGGATACGGCAATACGGAAGTTTGGTCAACCCAAATCCCTTAGCCGACCGAGGGAACCTTAGGGCAGCTTTTGGGAACCCAGAAAATGCGTCACCGCCTCAAGGGCTTGGTCCGGAGTGAGTCCATATCGAGTACCAAGCGCTTCCGCCAGGTTCTGCACCGAGTTTTTCCCGTTGATCAAAAAAAGCATTTCGCCATACAGCGAATGCGTGAGCAAAGAAGCTTGAAACTCGGGTCGCTTCGGAATGGGTTCCGAAGGGTTTTGAAGCCAACTGGCAGTGGGGTTAAACGGCGGCGGCATTTTCCTTTCTTGTTTCTTTACCGCTTTAAACGACCAAACGGTTTCGGTTCGGGAGTATCGGCTAGCGGGGTTCTTAAGGTACGCAATGGAAGGTTGCGCTTCTTTGACGAGTTCGAAACCGCTTGCCTCGACGATTTCCCTCGCCTCTTCCAAAGAGTGGTTCCAGAGCGGGTTGGCTCTTTTGAACGCTAACGAACCAAACTCGATCCATTGCCCGCCGGGGCGTAGTAGCGCATTCACTCGCTCGGCAAAAGCAGCGAAACCCTCTTTCATGACGTCCACAATCCAGGGAGTGAGCACGGTATCGAAAGCGCCCGATCGAAAAGGTGGGGCAGAAACATCCCCCACCACGAAGCGTAGGCCATCCCGCGCGGGTTTAGGCGCTTTCAGCTCTCGAAACAAGCAGGAGCTACCCAGATCCACCGGCGCCTCTGGGAACTCGTGAAGGCGCACGGTTTTCCCTGAGCAAATGTCTTTCGCTACGATCGCACAGAACGGGTTGAGATCGACAGCCACGGTGTGGTTCGGTTGCCACTCTTCGTGAAAGTCGTACGCAAGTTTCCCCCATCCGGATCCGAGGACCAGCAGCTCCCCCCCGCCCTTAGGTTCCAAACTTCGGAGTGTGTCTATGCTGGCTTGGTTTTCTTCTTCACCCCAAACCCAATCCCGGAAAAGGTTCGTTTCGTAGTTTACTAGCGAAAAGTCGAAAGGGACTCTCCCTTGGGTAAGCGCTTGAAGCAGGGGGCTTGCGGCTCCCGGCTGCAGGGGCTGGAGGAGATTCTCCACTAAGCGCTCTTGCTCACCCAGTGCATTCGCAAGCTTCTTTAACCGATTCGCCGAGTGCCCAGACGGAGGGGCCTCCTTGAGCGCGGCCGCAACGGAAACTCTCTTTTCGTTCAGTTGAGATTTCCAACCGGCAAAGCGCATTCGCCAAGCCCCTAGGGTCGCCGAAGGGTTTGGCACTAGGACCGGGATTCCGGACAAGTGGGGGAAAACCAGTTTGCACGGTTCGCACCGCCCTTCGTTCGCTAATGCGTTTTGGCAAAGAGGGCAGGCCAGTAAAGTCGTGATCATGGAAATAGTATACTGCGAATACCTCTTGAACGGCAGCGGGCTCTTTTGAACGCCCTACGGGAGCGCAAGCATTCGGTTTAGTGCGGTCCGAGAGTGGGTCTTAACCGATTCCGGCACTTCGACAACGGGGAACGTTTCTAGGTTTTCTAAAGTATACAGAAGCCTGCCCAAAGTAATTTGGTACATCGTTAAGCACAAAGAGCGGTGGAGTTTTGAGATCAATCGATCGGGGTATTCCGCCTGAAGGTTTTGAATCAAGTTGATTTCTGTGCCGATAAACACTTGATCGTTGGGGCGGGTCTTTTCAGCGACATACTTTCGAATAAAGTCCGTGCTGCCCACTGCATCTGCTTTTTGAACCACTTCAGAAGGGCATTCCGGGTGCACAATCACAATCGCTTTGGGGTAAAATTGCCGCACATGATCCACGTCTCGGGCCGTGAACTTTTGGTGCACCGGGCAATAGCCACGCCACAAAATGACTTTCGAGTCGGCGTACGCTTCGGGTTCACCGCCGTCCACTTTTTCGGGATCCCAAACCGAAATATCTTCGGCTCGAATACCGTGCTTCAACGCGGTGTTTCTCCCTAGATGCTCGTCCGGGAGGAAAAATACCCGATCGGACTGGGCAAAGGCCCAATCAAACGTTTTGCCTGCGTTGCTAGACGTACAGATGGTGCCGCCGTGCTCCCCGCAAAACGCTTTTATTTCGGCGGTGCTGTTCATGTACGTGATGGGAATAAGCGATCGATCTTTCGAAAGGGCAGCCCAAGCGCGCGCCACTTCTTGCTCAGAGGCCATATCGGCCATCGGGCAGCCCGCCTCAGGGTCGGGGTGGAGCACTACTTGCTCAGGCCTGCAAAGCACTCGGGCGCTTTCGGCCATAAAACGCACTCCCGCAAAAATAATGTATTTCTGTTTAGTCCGAGCGGCGGACTGAGATAACCCGAAGGAGTCTCCGACAAAAGTAGCGAGGCTCGTAATGGCCCGCCGCTGGTAGAGGTGCGCAAGCAGGCAAACATCGTCTTTCCTGTCCGCCAAAATTTTCGCGATCCGGGCGATCGATTCCGATTCGGGCAGCGACTCCAGCTCTCGAATACGATTTAGGTCAATCATATTTCCACGTCCCCTCGGTTGTAACACCCCAACGATTTGGGGTTCGCTGCCGACGCTTCCAGGATCCGCAGTGCCACTAGTGAAGCGTGGCGCAACCCTATGAGCTCGTCGCTCAGCTGCGCCCTGCGATAAAAAGTTTCAATGCCTCGTGAGAGCTCTCGCAAAATCCCTTCCGCTCGGGAGAGGCGCGATTCGGTTTTGATCAACCCGACGTAGTTCCACATCGTGTGCTTTAAGGTGAGCCAGTCCTGACTCAAAAAGGAAGGGTCTACATGCGCGGATCCCAGTTCCCAAGGCTCAATGGTCGGAAAAGGCAGCGGTGCCGACTCAAGCGCTGCCGCAATCGCCTTGCCACTCTCCGTGCCCCATACCAGCCCCTCTAAAAGCGAAGTGCTAGCCAGACGGTTGGCGCCGTGAACACCGGTGCAAGAAACTTCTCCCGCGGCCCAAAGGTTGGAAACGGAAGTGCGGCCTTGCAAATCCACCCATACCCCACCGCAACTGTAGTGCGCTCCGGGCACGACCGGGATAGGGTCCCGCGTGATGTCGACTCCGTACCGCAAGCAAGATCGGTAAACAAACGGAAACCGGTCTTTTACCCAATCGGCAGGCTTATGGCTGATATCTAAAAAGACGCAAACACTCTGGCCGCTCAGCATTTCTTGGTGGATGGCTTTGGACACCCGATCGCGGGGTGCCAGTTCTGGAATCTCCAAATGGGGAAGGTATTTCCCCAGAAAGCGCTCGCCCGCTTGGTTTACCAAGATAGCCCCTTCGCCTCGGAGGGCTTCGCTGACGAGAAAACGGGGGCTGCCTGGTTTAAAGAAAGTGGTTGGGTGGAATTGAACGTACTCAAGGCTCTCCAGCCGGCACCCCGCTCGATCGGCGAGTGCTAGGCCGTCCCCCCGAGCAAATCGGCTGTTGGTATTGTGAAGAAACAGCTGCCCGACGCCACCGGTAGCAAGCAAAGTGTGGTGGGCGAAAGCGGGGTAGACGGCCCCTGCCGATTGGTCAAAAAGAAAGGCTCCAAAGCAACGTGCCGGTTCGTGGATCCGGGTGCGGTCGAGCCCGTGGTAGGAAGTCATCAGGAGGTTTACGGCCGTCGTTTTCGTCAGCAGCGTAACGTTGGGCATTTTTTCGCAATACGCGACTAGGCATTCTTCGATCGTTTTTCCTGTTTCGTCTCCGCGGTGGATGATTCGGCTCTCGCTGTGGCCCCCTTCGCGAGTGAGGTGCAGTTTTTCTTTCTGTGTTCCGTCGAAAGAAACCCCGACTTTATCGATCAAAACTTCCTTCACGAGAGCCGGCCCCCGTTCCGCAAGCTGGCGGACGGCAGGCTCATAGTTTACGTGGTTTCCCGCCTCAAGAATGTCGTTCACTAGAATCTCAGGATCGGCATGGGCCGACTCGTAAATGATGCCGCCTTGGGCGTACACGGTATTCGACTCAACCAGGTTCGGTGCGGCTGTCACAAGCGTCACCCGACGGCCATTTTCAGCGAGCGCAATGGCTGCGGAAAGGCCGGCAATCCCGCTGCCGATCACTAAACAGTCTGTTTCAAAAGTCACTCGCCACTCCGAAGGATATCGAGCGAAAAGTTGAGTGCGGGCGCTGAATGCGTCAAGCTGCCGACGCTAATGTAGTCAATGCCCAGCGGCGCGACTAGCCGAGCTTTCTCTAAGTCCATCCCGCCCGAGACTTCGATTTCGCACACGCCACCAATCCGCCGAACGGCGGCGCGGGTATCTTCTAAGCTGAAATTGTCTAGCATGATCAAGTCCGGCGGATTCCCGAGGAGGCGCTCAAGCTGTTCGAGGCTTTGTACTTCCACTTCCACTCGGTGGAGGGGAGAACGCTGGGATTTCGCTTTGGCAACGACTTCGCTTTCCCGAACAAAAACGAGGTGGTTGTCTTTCACCAAAATCCCATCCGAAAGCGATCTTCGGTGAATAAAGCCGCCGCCAGCTCTCACTGCTTGGAGCTGAAGGTCTCTGAGAAGAGGGAGTGTTTTCCGAGTTGCCAGCACTTTCACGGGGTGCGGCCGAACGGTCTGGACAAATTTGTTCGTTAAGGAGGCCACCCCGCTTAAATGGGAAAGCAGGTTCAAAAGAGTCCGTTCAACGGAAAGGCAATCGCCTGCAATCCCTTCCATTTGCGCAATGGGGGTCCCGTTCTCGACTCGGTCGCCTTCTGCGACCAGGCAAGTGAGTTTAACGATAGGAGGAAAAGCCCTGCAAACGGCCTCTCCACTAAAAACCCCGCTCTCGCGGGCGTACACGGTGGCTATGGCAGGTTCGGGGCGAAGGAGTCGCGACGTCACGTCGTCGTGCACGCGATCTACTTTGAGCTCCTGCTCGATGAGTCCAGTTAAAGAGAGGCAGTCCAACATGACCGTTGCGATACCACGAACCGCCCCTAACCCGCAAATGACGCCGCCGCCTCAGCCGGCACGTCGGTCAGCATAGAAAGGCGCCTTTTCCAGGCGAGCGTCCAGGGCGGAGCACAGGAGGGCAAAGCCAACACCTCCCGCTATATCCCAAAGGTAGTGTTGTTTCGTGGTGATGACCGATACAAAAACGGTGAGAGCCCAAACTCCGTAAAACAAACGGTACTTTGGCCCAACTGAAAGAACTGCCAGTGTGGTGAATCCGACGTGAAGGCTAGGGAAACAATTGGTCGGGGCATCGATAAACCACACCCAACTTAAAAGGTGTTCGGAGAAGCCAACTGGTTGGGAAAGCGCAGGCCTTAAGTACTGGGTGGGGAGAAGCCAAAAACAAACGCCCGAAGTGAAAAGCACTAAAGTCGCCCGGCGAGCGAATCGCCGAAAAGCGCGCGGCTCTTTGACGTGGAAAACAACCGAGCCGACTAAAAAATAGTCTGAAGTGTAAAGTAGGACTGTCCAAGGGATCAGCGGAATGTTCTTTTCAATGGCGGTCAGCGGCAGAACAAAAGGCTCGTAGAGGGGGTAAAGGTTGGGAAAAACGTAGAGAAAGCCGTAAGCCACTGCGAAAAAAGAAAGAAAACGCGCTGGATAGCCTAGCGAAGTTCGAAAGCTCATTTCGTTTCTAGGGCCGATTGAATCTCATCCAGGATTTCTTTGCTCACCCAATCACGAGGCCCCCTGAATTCTTGGACGACGACCCCGTCCTTATCAATCAGCACGGAGTGAGGGAGCGCCGAGACCGAATAATCGGAAAGCACGCTGGGCAGCACATCGAAGACCACTCGCTGGGGTAAGTGAAGCACTTTCCGGGCTTCGTTTTGATCTTCTCCCACATGGATCATCAGGAGCACAAAGCGGTCGTCCGGCAGCTTTTTCTCTAGTTGACTGAGCGAATCCATTTCCTCAAGGCAGGGCGCGCACCACGATGCCCAAAAGTTTAGAAGCACGACTCTCCCCCTTAGGTCGAGCAGAGACTCCCGACGCCCGAGGGTTTCAAACTCAAAAGCGGGAGCTTCGCTGCCTATCAAGGGGCTCTTGGGCTGGTCGTCGTCAGGGCTGTAAAAAAGACCTATGAGCCCTAAAGCGAAACCAAAAACGACGAGCGCAAAAAAGGCTCCGCGCGATCGCTTCGGCTGTACGTTCTCATTTGCCATTATCGCCTGCTTCCGACTAGTTTCCTTTTATGCAATCCAAGACGCAACTTTATGGCCCGCCCCGCGTAGGAGGGGATACCCTTTCCTTTTGTACTAAATGTCGCATGGAGCTCGCTCACGTCGTAGTGTCCATGGTGGACGCCAGGCCGTCAAAGGTACAGTGCAAAACGTGCAGAGGCACACACCGCTATAAAACTTCCGGGAACTCAAGTCCCGTCAAGCGGAGCGCTTCTGCCAGCGTGCCCAAAACCGTGATCCGGGCCTCGGAGCTGTGGGAGCAAAAAATGGCAAAGAAAGCCGCGGAAGACATGGTGACTTACCAAATTTCCCAGAGCTTTAGCGCTGGCCAAGTGGTGAAGCACCCGAGCTTTGGACTCGGGATCGTTGAAGAAGTCCGCTCACCGACAAAGGTGTTGGTCTTCTTCCGCGACGGAGAGAAAATTCTAGCCCACGGGTTGTCTAAGTAATTACATTAACAAGAGAAACAACGGCCGAATAAACCCGCGCGCCGAGTTTGTCGTCGAATTGCTCCACGGCCAAAAGCAAATTGGCGCACCGGAGTAAAGCCTGGAAGCCCTACGCCGCGGCGAAGCGGGGCGCGGAAAAAGAGTTTGGGATACCGGCCAACGGGTCCGTACCACGCTGGGCGAACCGCACCGAAAGCTCCTGTAGCGAAGCCATGACCACCCATTTGAAAGTTTGCACCGTAAGCAGGGAACCCGCCGCAACCGCCCTGGTTTTGGCAGCCGCCCATGTAGGGGGCAGGGATCGGCTGGGGCAGCGGCATCGGCATTGGCATTGGCATTGGCATTGGCGCCGACTGGATATGGATCCCGATTTGGACGTTGGTGCCGCAGAACATTTGGCCACAAGCTTGGGCTTCCCCGGCTTGAAAATGGAACGCCGAAGCGGCGACCGCAAACAAAACAAATAGGTTAGTGCGAACGTTCTTCATTTTCTACTCTCCACAGAAATTAATCCGAAGCCGACCCTTCTGAGTACGGCCTTCGGGGTCCTACTATCGCAAGTGTTGTGCCAGGGAGGCCGGTTTGAGGGGGCGTATTCCGTGCGTGCTGGCTGCGTTGAGCGGCACTCGGAACATCAAACGGGTGACGATAATTGGCACAATCAGTAACAATTATCCCTTTGCCTGGTCGGTACGTCTCTGCTCGTTCAAGTCGTCCTTGTCCTGAAGCGACCGAGTTTTGGCAGGGGAGCGTCTGAAGTGCGTCGGCAGGACGAATCGTTCCAAGTCTGGCCTAGGCGGTTTGGGTGGCCGCTCAGAAGCAAAAAAGTTACGCCGAAACCCTCCGATTTTGCTAGTCTCGCGTCCGGCTGGAAATGAGCGCTCTTAAACGAAATATTCTGTGGCTTCTCCTTAGTGCGACTGGGCTATCTGCCCACCCCGTTCCAACGTGTCCCTCACACCTTGCCGCACGTGCGGAAATCTTAGAGGCACTCCAAGAACTGGGAGCAGAATCTAAGGACGTCCTGCGTTTTTGGCCCTCGGTTTCCCTGCAAGAACTTCCCGACGGCCTACTTCGGCTGGCTAAACGCCACGCATGGCCCGAAGAGGAGCTCCAGCGTCTTTTTTCGTTAATGCACCAGCTTGCGAACGCCCACGGCCTGAAGGCAGACGATTTGGAAGTGGCCACCTATTTGGTGGCAGAGCGGGCTTTTGGATTAGTTGCCCCCAGTGGACACACAGAGGATTGTTGTGCCAACCCCTACGAAGACGAGGGTCCGGTCCTTGCCCGTTCCCGCGGCGCCCAGAGCCAATCGGGCCAGGACCTAAAGCAGATTTCTATTTATCTTGACGCAAAGGAACGCCAACTCGGCAGGTCCCTTCGATTTGAGGACTTTAGCACCGGCGAATTTTTGATGCTTCCGTCATCTGCCCTGAGTCGCGTTTGGTTTAGCCGAATAGCCCGTTCCAGATGGAGTGTCTCTCGACAGGTTTTGCTAAAAAAGCTGCTGAAGCACAAACCCCGTCTCCTTGATTTGGCCGCCTTTTACCTGAAACCAGGCGGACTCATTTCTCGCCAGTGGGACCATGGAAAAAATCTGCGACTTCTGGCTGAGAAGCTCCAGGTAGACGATCTGAATCGTGCTTTTGACATCGCAAAGGCCGTTTTAGGCCAGGACGAAATAAGAAGACAAGGGTGGCTTCGCACCTCTACCCGATCGGGGAATCTCGGAAGCGTTGTGTCGGTAGCGCACTTCGATGCAATGCTCGCTGCACTCCAACAAACCAAGGCCGACGGCAGTCTTGTCCTTCAAGGCGAGGTAGGCTGCGCGCGGTTTGCGGCTGACTACTTTGAGAGAAATCGCAAAAATGCCGTTACTTTTGTGCGAAAGGTACTCACTCCCAGCCAATGGGCAGCTTTGAACTGGGAGGAGTCTTCCGATCTCGATCGCAGTGACTTACATTATGTGCGGACACTGGTGCAAAAAGATCCTGAAAAATTCGCCGGGATTTATGGAATCGAGGCGGCTTGCCTCATCACAGGGTTGGCTCCCAAAACCGTCGGGGTTCACTTGCCCGAGCTGAGAAACAGCCTCAAGGGAAAGCCAAGCAACCTGTCCCTCCAACACTACCTGTATGGTCGAAAGTGGATCTATGGCGGGGAAGCGAAGCCACTTCCCGCCTATATTGGAGAGCAAGGCTTGCCCCAGCTGGCCGCAGACTATTTTATGGGGGAGGCCCTCGTAGCGTTCCAATTTTATGCTGCCATCCTCAATGCACAGGAGTTTAGGGAGCTGAAATGGAAGAGGCCTGTTTTGGGGCAGTGGGATCTTTCCGCGTTAAAAAGTTTTCAAGGCAAGGTTTTACCGCCTCGCATGACAGGGCACAAGGCGAGCGTTCGTTTAGCACCAAGCCAGAAATTTCTCGCGCGACTGTACCTCGTAGAATGGCTGGACCGAGGTGAGCGGATCCCGGAAGCTGCGCCACTCTCCGACTTCTTGAATGCCGATACTTTTTTTGAGGCCGTCAATGAAGAGGCCGAGGAAAGTTCGATTGCTCTGGATTGGCTCGAATGGCCGTACGCGGAGCGCCCCGAAAGGCTACGCTTGCACCAACAATACGCTGCGGTCGATCGCACCCTGGAATGGATGATTGCTCACCCAGGTAAAACCCCCGAGCAAATGGTGCCAGACCGGGGTCTCGGTCGTTCCCTCGAGCCTTCTCGTTTCTTCGGCGAAGGGGCCTATGCCCGCGAGCTGCGCATGGAACGCATCTTTGATCACCGTGAACAGGCCTACGAAGCTATCCGAACCCGGGCCGCGAGCCTGCGGATCCGCCTAGCGGGGGAAGACGCCCCCTTCGTTGAATAAAGTAAACTTCGTTTTGCAAATTCTAAGCAGCAGGAAAACCGAGGGAGTATTAAAAGGTTCCCATGGCGCTGCCATGCGTAGGCGACTTCTTCTGTTTGCCCGTTCCTCTTTCGCGGCCAAGGGTGCCGCTGTCGTTGTAGAAGACATCATTTAGGAGATCATTCGCCGCTTCAAAGCCGACGGCTTTTCCACCCTGGCAGGCGCTGACACTGGGGCAAAACGCCTTCTGGCTCGATAGCAGCCTAGCAAGTTTTGTCCGCGCATATTCCGCTGCAACGGACGAATCTAGAGCGCGTTCCAAGGCATTTAACTGGAGAGAGAGTTCAAGAACCTCAAACCGTTGGTCACCGATTTTCCCGTCCAGTTTTAACTTTGCGATCTGCGCGAGCTCATTTTTCGCCTTGGCTAGCGTTCCTGCCTCTAATTTTGATTGGATCGATCCGAGGGTCTTCTTGAACCCAGCCACACCCTTTTGGACAAAGGCGATTTCTTCTTGGAGTTCTTTGATTCTCCGTTCAGCGTTGGGATTGATCCCGCGGTCCGCTTCATATTCTTTAACCCGATTTTTCATCGTGTCTATGTTCTCTTCGTTTAAAGAGATTGCCCGCACCAGATCATTTTTTTCTTTTATCTGTTCTGGAGTCAGTCCGACATCTTCTATCACTGGCAGCAAGTGCGGCGGAACTGCGTCGTTCTCAGCCTTAGCCGCAAGGGAGAAGCCTAGGACAATAAGGAACACGAACCGACCCATGCAAACCCCGTTTCGAAAGTTTAGTTAGGTATCGGTCCAGTTCCCTTTTGGCTTTAGGGGGTTCCGCTGCTTCGATGAAAGGCTTTTTGGAGGAGGTAACGACCCGCGCCGCCTCAAAACGTTAGGGGCTGTACTCGGACAATGCGCCAACTGCGGCTGCGTAAGACTCTTGGGCGCTTCGTCCTCCGTAGTCGGGCATCCTCGACGGGCCTTTAGGCCCGACTCCGGTGCCGCTCCTGTGTGCGTCCTCGCGCGCAAGAGTCTTACACACCCTCGTATTGACGCATTGTCCGAGTACAGCCCCTAGTCTTCTCCCATATAAGCTTTACGGATAACGTCGTTCTGTTTCAATTCGGAGGACTTCCCGCTGTAACGGATTTCCCCCGATTCGATGACATAGGCGCGCGAACTAATGCGTAGCGCGGCGACTGCATTTTGTTCTACGAGCAGGACCGTTGTGCCTTGAGCGTTGATTCTCTGGATGGTTTCGAAAATCGTTCGGGTGATTTGCGGGGCCAAGCCTAGGGATGGTTCGTCCAGAAGAACCATTTTAGGACGGCACAGGAGTGCTCGGCTGATCGCCAGCATCTGCTGTTCGCCCCCGGAGAGAGTCCCCGCGGATTGCTTCGTTCTTTTTTTTAGGATTGGAAAAAGCGAATACACTTCCTCAAAATCTGAGCTGTGCAATGTACGGAGGTAACCACCCACCACAAGGTTTTCATAAACCGAGAGGTTGGCAAAAATCCCCCGGCGTTCGGGAACATGGGAAAGGCCTAAGCTCACCCGCGTGTGAGCAGGAAGCAGGGAAACATCCGTGCCCGAAAAAAGAACGTTCCCCGTACGAGCCGGGAGTAACCCAGACAAAACTCTCAAAACGGTTGTTTTACCAGCTCCATTGGCGCCAATGAGCGCGACGGTTTCGCCTGCGGCCACTTCGATCGAAAAGCCTTTGAGGACATCAAACGGGCCGTAACCCGCACTGACTCCTTGCATTTTAAGCACTACTCTACCCCCAAGTAGGCTTCGATGACTTTTGGGTTGTGCTGCACTTCGCTTGGCGTTCCAACGGCGATCACTTCTCCGTGATCGAGCACCGTGATTCTCTCGCAGATTCCCATCACCAATTTCATATCGTGTTCAATGACCAAAATGGCTACCTTTGCCTTAGTGCGAAGGTGCGAAATGAGCTGCATCAGCTGCACTTTCTCGCTCGAGTTCATCCCGGCTGCAGGTTCATCGAGCAATAATAGCCTTGGCCCGGTGGCCAGCGCGCGAGCAATTTCTAAACGGCGTTGATCGCCATACGAAAGATCGCTCGCCCGGACCTTGCCCAATTTGCCAAGCCCAACCACCTCCAGAAGCTCGCCAGCCGATCCGCAAATACGCTCCTCTTCGTTACGAAAACGGGCTGTTCGAAAGAGCGTCGCCCAATAGGATTGCTTGCACCCTTGGTGGAACCCTACTTGGACATTGTCTAGGGCAGAGAGTTCGCCAAAAATGCGGATGTTTTGAAACGTTCTCGCTATTCCCGCGCCGCACACTTGGTAGGGGCGAAGCCCTCGGAGTTCTTTACCCTCGAAGCGAAACTGCCCCGTGTCTGCGGAGTAAATTCCGGAGAGTAAATTGAAGACCGTCGTTTTCCCGGCGCCGTTTGGACCGATGAGGCCGTGCAACGACCCTTCTTCGATACTCAAATTAAAATTCGAAACGGCTTTCAGGCCGCCGAAAGACACGCCTAGGTTTTCAACGGACAAGAGAGCTTGTTTCACTTTTTTCGCCCCCATTCCCAGATTTCTCGGGACCCTAAAATCCCCTGGGGCCGAACAATCATGAGGCAAATGAGAATGAGCGGAAACAGGATCAACCGGTACTCTTCGAAAACGCGGAGGCTTTCGGGGAGGATGGTCAACACAAACGCGCCCAACACCGACCCGCTGAGGCTTCCCATGCCTCCCAAAACCACCATGATAACAAACATCACGGATCGGCTGAAATCGAAGCTCTGGGGATCTATAAACCCTTGGTAGTGGGCGAACAGGCCTCCTGCTACACCTGCGAAAAACGAACTGGTGACGAAGCTGACGATTTTATAGTGCGCAACGTTCACTCCCATTGCCTCGGCAGCAATTTCATTGTCCCTCAACGCAAGAATGGCTCTGCCCCGTGAAGAGCGCATCAGTCTCCACAGCACGACGAAAGTCACCGCCAGCCAAAGGTAGACCCAAAAAAAAGTACTTTCTTTGGGGATACCGGAAACACCTCGCGCCCTTCCAAACCACTCGAGGTTTAAAAAAAATACCCGAACAATTTCGCTAAAGCCTAGGGTGACAATAGCCAAGTAGTCGCCTCGGAGTCTGGCCGAAGGGAGTCCGACAAAGTACCCTGCGACACCGGCCACTAAGCCGCCGATGAGGCATGCGGCCCCCACCCCTAGTCCCGACGAAAACCACGTCTGGGGGAAAGCAATCGAAGTCAGCGCCACGCTCACATAGGCTCCCACCGCCATGAAACCTGCGTGACCCAGAGAAAACTGGCCAGCGCACCCGCTGACAAGGTTGAGGCTCAAAGCAAGAATGGCCGCGATTCCGGCGTTGACGACAACCCGAAGGAAGTAAGGGTTTAGGTACGCGCCCAGTAGAGAATCTAGGGCCGCAAGGAGCAAAATAAAAACAACCGAAACCAAGAAAGCGTTTTTCGAAAGAGACTTCACACTTTCTCCTTGCGAACGCTTCCGAATAAGCCACTTGGCCGAATGAGCAAAACGAGGATCAAAATGGCGAAAGCGATCGCGTCGCGAAAAGTCGACGAGCCGTAATACACGGTGAACGACTCCGCGAGCCCGAGGATAAACCCACCGAGCACCGCGCCCCCAAGGCTACCGACTCCGCCAAAAACAGCGGCCACAAAAGCCTTCATTCCAATCCAAACGCCCATCATCGGCTCTACTTTTTGGTAGGAAATTCCGTAAAGCGTTGCCGCACAACCGGCCAAAGCCGAGCCAAGAAAAAAAGTAAAAACGATGACACGGTTTGTGGGTATGCCCATGAGGCTAGCGACTTCAATATCAAAACTGACCGCACGCATCGCGATTCCGAGCTTTGTCCGGTGAACTAACAGGACAAGGCCTACCAAAAGCGCAATCGAGACTCCAATCACAATCAGCTGAATATTGGTGAAAACCAGATCGGGCCCCGGGTGAAATGAGACTGGGGTAACCAGCATTGGGTAGAGTCGGGGCGTCGATCCCCAGAGAACCTGTGCCAAGTTTTGGAGGAGGAGAGACACCCCCACCGCCGTGATCAAAACGTTGAGACGGGGAGCAGACCGCAGCGGGCGGTACGCGAGTCGCTCTGCGAGAATCCCCACCAAGGCGCAAGCGGCCATGCTAACCAACATCGTGAGAGAAAGCGAAAGCCAGCCTGGTTCCACCAAGCCCCCGAGCCAATAAGCCGACAAAACCCCCGCAAAGGCGCCAATCATGAAAATTTCGCTGTGGGCAAAATTAATGAACTGGAGGATGCCGTACACCATGGTGTAACCCAAAGCTACCAATGCATAAACCCCGCCCAGGGCCAAACCATTGATTAAATTCTGCAGAAAAGCTTGCAATCAAAACCTCGGGATTTCACGGCGCAATCGTAGTGACGTACCCATAGGTTTTGGGCCCGGTCACTTTCATCACCACCGCGGACTTCACAGCATCCCTTTGCTCGTTCAGGGTAATGAGCCCAGTGACGCCGGGGACGTCTTTAGTTGCCGCCAATGCATCACGCAAGCTAGACGGCGAAGTGTCTTTAGCCCTTCGAAGGGCGTCAATGGCAACGACGGCGGCGTCGTGGCCTAGTACCACCATGCTGTCGGGGATCACGTTGTATTTTGAACGGTAGCGCTCAATGAAGGCTTGGATCGTCGGACTTTTATCTTCTTGAGAGTAGTGGTTACTGAAATAGTGTCCGTTCATGGCGTCGCCGCCAATTTCGGTTAGCTTTTCACTGTCCCACCCATCGCCGCCTAGTAGCGGTGCTGTGATCCCGAGTTCCTTGGCCTGTCGGGCGATTAAACCGACTTCTGTGTAGTAGCCAGGGAGGAAAATAACTTCCGGCTTTTTGGAGCGGATGCTAGTGAGCTGAGATTTGAAGTCAACGTCCCCAGTCGAATACGCTACATCGATGACGACTTCCCCTCCCGTAGCTTTCAGCTCTTGCGTGTAGAAATCTGCCAGCCCGACGCTATAGTCGCTTCGGATGTCCCGAAAAATGGCGGCTTTTGTTTTCTTTAAGAATTCTCGAGTGAATTTCGCCATCACTTTACCTTGAAAGGGGTCGATAAAGCACACTCGGAAAATATAATCTCCCAGCTGCGTCACTTTGGCGTTGGTGCTGGCGGGCGTGATCATGGGGATCTTGTACTGTTGGGCAATGGCGCCAGCGGCAATGGATCGCGAGCTCGCCACTTCACCAATGACTAAAACCACTTTGTCGCGAGTGATGAGCTTCGTGATTGCTGTCACCGCTTCGTCGGACCTGCCTTGGTCGTCGTAGTGGATGACTCGGATGCGTTTTCCACCGATGCCGCCGGCCGCATTGGCATCTTCCAAGGCCATCTCAACTCCTCGGTGGGTGGACACTCCGAAGGAACTTTCGGATCCTGTCATCGAGCCGTATTCTCCGATCACGATTTCATTGGAATTACGCTGGCAGGTGCAGCCCAGAAAACCGAAAGTTGCAGCGAGTGAAAGGAATAAAAAAACCAAAGAATTTATCATATTAACCCCTACCGTCCGAGACCGTATCGGTTTAAGGCGCTGGTTGTCAAATGCATCCCCCGGGACGTTCTCATTTGACAGTGAGCCACCACGCTCTTACGGTTCCGCCGTGTCATCTAAATCAAAAACTCCGGTCTTTGAAAGCTCGCTCCAAGAGCTTGAAAAGATCATTCTTGCTCTTGAAAAGGGCGAGCAACCTTTAGAAGAGCAGCTGAAAGCTTTTGAGCGAGGGGTCACGCTCTCCCGCGAGTGTTTAAAGCAGCTCGATGAAGTGGAGAAGAAGGTCCAGTTGCTTCTCCAAGATGAATCCGGCGGCCTTTCTTCGCAAGACTTCTTGAAGTAGAGCTTTCCTTTGACACAACCAGTGCCTGTTCCTAATGTGATGGCACTTTTGGGGTGACGGAACATGTTTTCTTTTGAAGCCTACTGCGAATCGCGGATCACGCTTTTTGATCGCTACCTCCAAGACAGCAATGCCCGCTTCCGGCAATCCGTTTCCCTTCGTTTTGGCCCTTTATTAGATGCCATGCAGTACAGCCTCGAAGGGGGAGGCAAGCGCCTTCGCCCCTTACTCATTTTTGGCTCCGCGGAGTACTTAGGATTGACTGCCGAAAGTGTGCTCCCTGCCGCCTGCGCAATGGAATTTGTTCATACGTACTCACTCATCCACGATGATTTGCCTGCGCTGGATGACGACGACATGCGCCGGGGAAGGCCCTCAAGCCACAAAAAGTACGGCGAAGCGATGGCTATTTTGGCGGGCGATGCGCTTTTAACCGAGTCGTTTGGTCATATGATGGCCCTGACTACGCATGGTCGGTACCAGCCAGCCCAAGTGCTGTCGGCGATTGAACTGCTTGTGCATTATGGTGGAGTAAGAGGCATGGTCGGAGGGCAGGTCCTCGATGTGACAACCGAGGAACTCTCCTACAGCCTTCCGGAGCTCGAGTTTATCCAGATCCACAAGACCGGCGCTTTGATTCTGGGTTCGGTGCTGATCCCGACTCGGCTAACGCCGGTGGATGAAGCGAAGCTACAAAAACTTCGGCGGTATGGGGAAACACTCGGGCTAGCTTTTCAGATTTCAGACGATATTTTAGACGCTGAGACCTCCTTTCGGTACTCTCGAGGCCCGAGAAAAAAGCCGAAACCGAGCTACTCCCAAGTCATGGGGCGGTCGGAAATGCGAGAAAAGCTCAATCGGCTCATCGATGCTGCTATCGCGGCGGTCTCCTCTGAAGGCGAACCAAGTGAACCCCTCGCTGCGATTGCTGAGTTCATTCGAGAGCGAAAGAGTTAGCCGTGGACTTTTTAGGAAAGATTTCGTGCCCCAGCGAGTTAAGGGCGCTTCCCAAAGAATCGCTCCCCGCAGTGGCCGACGAAGTGCGAGCGGAACTCATGAAAGTAGTTTCCGAGAAAGGGGGGCACCTGGCCTCCAATCTGGGAAGCGTTGAGCTCAGCGTGGCTTTACATTATGTTTTTGACACCCCGAACGACAAGCTCGTGTGGGACGTGGGGCACCAGTCCTATCCCCACAAATTGTTAACAGGCCGACGAGAGGTTTTTCCGACGATCCGGCAAGGTGGCGGGATCAGCGGCTTTACCTGCCGGAGCGAAAGCGAATACGATCCCTTTGGGGCGGGGCACGCAAGCACTTCTATTTCGGCAGCCCTTGGAATCGCTGAGGGAATGAAACACAGCGGGTCTCCGCATGTCGCCATTGCGGTGATAGGGGATGGATCGATGACCGGAGGGCTTGCGTTTGAAGCGCTCAATAATGCTGGCCACATCCCCGCACGCAATTTGATCGTTGTTTTAAACGACAACGATATGTCGATTGACCCTAACGTGGGCGCTCTCAATAGTTTTGTAAACCACGCGCTCACGCACCCAGGGTACAACCGCGTTCGGAAAGAGATCCGATCCATCCTTGGTTCGCTGGGAGATTTAGGCGTGCCGTTGACAGGCATCGCGGCGAAACTGCGCACTTCTGCAAAAAACCTTTTTACTCCCGGGATGCTTTTTGAGTGTTTCGGATTTCGTTATTTTGGCCCCATTGACGGCCATAACCTCGATCAGCTTCTTGAAAACTTTGAGTTTATTCGAAAAGAGGGCCCAAGCGGCGGCCCGTACTTAGTGCACGCTTTGACAGTTAAAGGGAAAGGTTACTCCCGAGCCGAGCAACTCCCTCTTCAGTACCACGGGGTGACTCCGTTTAAAGTAGATGTCGGGCTTCAAAAGGTTGAAAAAAAGAAACAGAACTACCAGGACGTTTTCGCCGACACGCTCATTCGACTTGCGAAACAGGACCCCCGAGTGGTGGCCATCACTGCTGCCATGCCAAGCGGTACCGGCCTAAATAAGTTTCAAAAGGAGTTCCCCACTCGCTGTTATGACGTCGGCATCGCGGAAGCCCACGCCGTCGCCTTTGCTGCTGGACTGGCAACCGAAGGGTTTCGGCCGGTGGTGGGCATTTATTCAACTTTTCTCCAGCGCGCGTACGATCAAATTATCCACGATGTCGCTCTGCAAAATCTTCCGGTGATTTTTGCGATGGACCGAGGGGGGTTGGTGGGCGCCGACGGAGCGACTCACCAAGGCGCTTTTGATCTGAGTTACCTAAGGGCAGTGCCAGGTATTGTGGTGATGGCCCCTAAAGACGAAAACGAACTCCAGCACATGGTGCACACTTCGGTTCTCCACCCCGGACCCATTGCGTTTCGCTACCCTCGAGGAGAAGTGGTGGGGGTCGCGATGGACTCTGAGTTGAAGGCCATCCCTATTGGCCGAGGCGAAGTCCTTAACGGCGCCAGCCACTCTTCGGCGAAAGTGGCCTTAGTGGGGGTGGGCATCGGCGTTCAGTTACTGGCCGAAGCGCAAAAGCTCCTTACTGCCGACGGAGTTGAGAGCTCGCTGGTCAACGCTCGGTTTATAAAGCCTTTGGATACGGCTTTGCTTAAAGAGTTAGCTGAGTCCTCCTGTTTAGTGGTCACTGTGGAAGAAAATGCGCTCTGTGGGGGGTTTGGATCGGCTGTGGCGGAGCTCTTTTTAGATCTTGGGATCCCCACGCCACTTTTAAGGTTAGGGCTTCCGGATAGTTTTATCGATCACGGCACCCCTTCCGAGCAAAGGGCGGCAGCGGGGATCGATCCAAAATCCATCGCGGCTTCGATTCTGGAAAAGCTTCGAACCGTGGAAGTGAAAGGGCATTCTGGAGCTCGCCGTTCAGTGGAGACCAATGCCCCTACGGTGCAATACCCCCAGTAGTTTCGCTGTTGTTTAAGGCGACAAGCGGTCTATCAACCCTACCGCATCTTTTTTCTGGATAACTGCTTTTAGGGCAGCGGGTATTTTTTCTTGTTCAAGTTCGGCCAACTTTTTTGCCTCGGCCAAAGCAAAAGTGGTTTCTTCTTGAATCTTGCGCCGTTCGTCTTCCTCTAAAAAAAGGGTTTTGTTTTGTTCCAACCCTGTTTTCAAGGCAGAAATTTTTGCCGAATCTGGCTCCGGTTGTGCCGCTAGCTCCTCGATTTGCTTGCGTAAGTCCGCGTCGCGGTTTTTGGCTGAATCAGAAGCGTCTAAACGTTCCTGCAATAGAGACGCTCGTTTTTGCTCGGCCTTGGCAAAACGGGCACAGAGTTCCAAGTAGCGCATTTCTCGAAGGGCATACTCCATCTCAGCCGAAGCTCGCGCTCTCTCCATACTGCGTTGGACTGTCAGATTCGATGCCATGGAATCTCTGACCCCACGCTGGGCTTCCGCCAGCGCGTTTTGGGATTCCTGGCGGTCGATCCAAGCCTTGTCACGATCTCGGCGCATTTTTTCTGCACTCAATTCCGAAGTGGCAATCCGCTTCTTGAGAGTGCCTTCATTCGCTTCGGTTTCCAGCAAGAGAGTGGCCTTGGAACGCGCCAGCGCCTCAATACTCGCGGCTCGGACCGATTCGTAACGGCCATCGGAGCCAAAGTTGAGGTGGCATACTTCGGCGTAATAGCGGTCCCTCGAGCTCTCAGGATCGGAAATCTGACAAAAGTGCACGAATTTCCAAACTTCAAAACCCGAAGGTTTTTGCTCAGTACGCACTAACGCTCCCACCGGAGTGGACTCCTGCAAGAGATCGGCTTTACTTTCGTCGCTCGCGCGCACTAGCTGAAGCGAGAACACGATGCTCTCCGGCGGTAAAGGCTCAGGCCCGGGTGGGCATTCGAGTCTAGAAAAAACGGCGCTTTCCGCCCCCGTCTTCAGCTTAACGATTTGGACGCACCCCGCTGCCACCAGCCGCGACGACGCCAAAGTATCGAGGGCGAGCACTTGCCCTGAGACGGTCGAGGCAGGCTCCTGCGAGTTCAATGGGGAAGGCGTTTGCCCGCAGCCCAGCACGGTAGCCAAAAAGAGGAGACCTAGTCGGTTAAGTGAACAAAACATCCTTCTCACTCTAGTAATAAGGGAGCATTTTTTCTTCCGGCTCCTTGAAATATTCCACAGCACACCCAACCCCCACAAAGCCCGCCATGCTTGCATGCACAAAGAGAGAAGTGGGCAAGCTCACAGGCGCTATGGATATAACACGGTCCATTCCGCTTAGATTGGAAGCTCTAAACACCGCGACTTCCCCCGGCAATAGCGAAAAAGACAGAAACCGATCGAAATAGCCGCGGAGCTTTCCTTCCCGGTAGGCCCGGAAGTTTAAAGGGTGCGATCCGGTTTCGTCGTCGTTGGTTGCGGGCGTGACGGGGGCAAACGTCATTCGGTCTAGGCCGGCGCTGTGCCAGTGTTTCGGGTGGGCAATGACATTGGTTTCACGGTCCAAAAGGTAAATATAGTTTCCCTTTTCGTAGTCTTCGAGCAGGTCTCCCCGGGGATTGTACGGAAACACGGGGAGTTTTAAAAACTGAAGCAGAGACCGGTAGTCAACCCCGACAACCACAACCCCGTTTTCGCCCCGAAACGCCACGCTCACCGTTCCGGAGTCGGGGCCCTCGGGTTCGGACTCGGGCCGGTACCAGCGCAAAGGCCTTCCTAAGATTGCTTTGCCGACAGGGATTTCGTGGGCGGCACCAGCGATTTCGGTGTCGCAAAGGCCGGGCGTGCAGGGCGAGGGACGAAAGTGGCTTTGCCGATCCCGTTCAAAGTGGAGGACTTTTCCTCGGGCGCTTGAAAAGAGTAGGCGCTTGTACTCTGCCGAAACGTTGCCCGCTTGCCCGTTGTCTGCCGAGAGGGCTGCGAGCACTTGAAGCGAAGCAGGGGAGCCAGCAGGCAGCACCGACAAAGCGCGGGCTGCTTCGGCAGCTCTGATGTAGAGGTCGGCCACGGCTTGCGAGGCTCGCAGAGCGTCCTGCGCAAGCACCCGGTTCTGGCGTTGCTCCATAGTGGCTCGATTGCGCTGTCCAACCCGAAAGATCGCGAAAGCAAAAATTAAAGCCACGGGAGTGAGTAAAAGTCCCCACAGCTGAAGAGCCTTTCTGCTGGTCAGTCTTGGGGTGGGCTCATTCATGTGGGTAAGCTACCACAAAGTGTTCAAATGGGGTAAGTTGCGCCCATGGTCTTCAAAGAGAGGCTCGATATTCTGGTTGCCGAGCAGGGCCTATGCGCCACTCGAGAGCAAGCCCAACGCGCCATTTTGGCTGGCGAAGTGTGGAGTGGGTTAAAGCGGTTGGAAAAGCCAGGGGTTCGTGTGCCTAAAACCACTTTGCTGGAGCGGCGAAGCCGAACCCCGCAGTATGTGAGCCGTGGCGGCTTTAAACTCGCCCACGCCTTAGAAGCCTTCGGTGTAGCGGTGCGGGGCCGCGTTTGTCTGGATGTCGGGTCGTCGACGGGTGGCTTTACGGACTGTCTTTTGCAAAATGGAGCGACGCGGGTGTTTGCCGTGGATTGCGGGATTGGGCAGCTAGATTGCAAGCTAAGATCGGACGATCGGGTCAGCGTCCTTGAAAAAACGAACGCGAGGTTCCTTTCCGAATCGCAGCTTGCGCAGGCGAACCCGGCAGCCTCTGAGATTTCGTTCGTGTGTGTGGATGCTTCGTTTATTTCGCTCAAGCTTTTGATTGCTCCTTTACTGGGAGCTGCTCCAAGGGCCCGTGACTGGGTTTTTCTGTTCAAACCGCAATTTGAGGTGGGGCCGGAAAATTTAGGGAAAGGTGGCAGGGTAAAAAGCCCCGGCGCGGTGACGGAGTCGATGGCCAGTCTAAATGGCTTTTTGTGTGAAAAAGGCTTTACCCAGAAAGCCTCGCCTTTAGAATCACCGCTAGTAGGTAAAAAGAGTGGCAACGTTGAAATCCTTCTCCATTATGAAAAAATCTAAATTTTTCGCGGTCGCGCTCGGCCTCGCTTTCGTTTTCGGCTGTGCTTCGCGCGGGGGGACCCAGCCGGACCTGATTGCAGGCAATGGCTCCGGAAGCGCTTCAGCGCCCGAAGCCAC
>JANPJT010000101.1:0-6159 GCA_031425635.1 Pseudomonadota bacterium | reverse complement strand
AAAAATACTTCTGGGGCGGCGCGCTTAATATTTTTAATGCGGCTGGGTCGCCAGTGGGGCTTAAAAAAAATGGGGGGCTGCCGCCCCCGCAAGCGGCGCCGGCACCCAACCCAAACGGCCCGCTTAATGGACCGAAAGGCGATCGTTGTAACGGAGCACGTCGTGGATTTCCCCGTTGCGAAGCTCGAAAACTTCGAAGGTTTTTCCAATCCCAGGCGGCACTCGGTACGTTTTTACCAGCTGGCTGCCTTTATACACTTGGATGGAAACCATCGAGTTTCCGAGCGCCTTTTCATTGTTTCGCAAGTTGAAGTTGTTTACATAGTAACGGTAAGTGCCGCTGAGGATCGAACGGATAGTGACCGTCTCTGGCCCCACCCAATCCGTATCATCGCGATCGAGATGCGCGCCAGCGACTTCTTGCCCTTTGTTTCGAAAGCTCACCAGCTGAGCCGCATCGGGGATTTGCAAGTACGAGTCGACATCGCTTACCGCATCGGGAGCTGCACCGGTCCAAGACATCGTGATCCGGAACTGCCCTTCAGCGACGGGAGGGGTGAGCGCGACGTTTTCATTTTCCACTCTGCCCACTGCCACTTTCACCTGCGATCGCTGGGACGTGACGTAGCCTTGGCGTAGCACGTCCACTGCGTACTCGCCTGGGCGAAGGGGAGGGCTCTGGTAAGCCCCTTGGGTGTTGGTTTGCGTGCGGTGAAAGTAGTCTCGTTCCGCAGCTTCGCGAAAACCCACTTCGGCGCCGCTAACGGGAGTGCCGCTCACTGAGTCCCGCACGAGCCCCGTGATAGTCCCTCCTTGGCTGGAGGGAACAATCGGGGAGCCGGACGATTTCGCAACCCGCGGCGCTTGTGCCGGGGGTTCCTGTAGAGCAATCATTTGGTCGATCACTTTCACTGCCTTCAGAATGCCGTCGCGGTTCAGTGACAAGGACTCAAGAGTATCGCGGATGCTGGTCCGCAATTGGCTGTTTTCGGTATCAATGGATAAGTCTGCGAGGGTGGCTTTGGACATTTTTCGCTGTAAGGATGCGTACACTTCGTCCAAGCGCATCAGCTCTTGCTTGAATTTTTTGAGCTCATTGAGCGAACCGAAAATTTCGTTTGAGTTGCCTAACTGGCCAAGAATGGAGTTTCGCAACTGTTCGGACTTTTGGGTTTCTTCGGCGACTTCATCGTGCCATTTTTTGATTTTTAGAATCGATGCTGGGCTTAAGGCGGAGCCCGCGCTGGCTTCTTCGTCCGTTTGGTCTCCCGCTGTGTCGCTACAGGCAGGCAGCGCGAACAGGCAAACCGCTAGGCAAGTGCTCAGTGCCAGGTGCAGCCTTTGACTCAATTTAAAATCCACTAGATAACTCCTTGTTTGTGTTTGAACGAACTTATACCGAGGTGAGAGGCCCCGATCCAGCAATGCTTGAAACAGTGTTTCAAATAATGAAACAGCACGGCCGAGGAGCGAAACGATCGCCTGTTTCTGCTCGCTCTCTTTCGTTGCCAACTTCAGATGTGAGGGGTTGGATAGCCCATGTTTTTGAAACAACGCTTTCTCGCTGTGGTCTTTTGTTTTTTAGCGGCAGATGCGCACTTTCGTGTCACCGCCGCGCAGGCTTTTTCTCCGGCTAAGTGCGCACAGGCAATCGCTAAGAGCCGAGTGGCAAGGATCGGCACTTTAGCTGCGGCTTTGCTCTATGCAGTACCCCACGCGTATCTCTACAGGTACCAGCGCGACTTTGTTTTCGAACCTACCCACCGAGTTGAACCGTTGAAGGAAAAGGACCCGGCGACGGGCCTCGAGCCATTCCGATCCGCCGATGGCGCTGTTCTCGGTTACGTTCGTCACGCAGAAGCGGAGCCTAAACGGGTCCTCCTCTATTTCATGGGGAACGCTGGTGAAATACTCGACTGGGGGCCGACGATCACATCGATGTTCGCCGATAAAAGCACCACTCTCGTCGCTATGGAATACCCCGGCTACGGTGGGCGGCCTGGCACTCCTTCGCAAGACGCATTCTACCGAGCGGGTTTGGAACTTTACGATGCCGCCAAAGCGCGCTGGCCCAATGTGCCCGTGAATGCGTATGGCTATAGCATGGGGGGAAGCGTGGCTACTTATGTGGCCGCCCACCGCGACGTGGGGAAACTTGCCCTCGTTTCGCCCTTCCATTCGCTCGCGGAAGTGGCCCAGTCGGAGTACCCCTTTATGGTGATCACACCGCTCGTGAAAGATCCGTTTCCCACTTACCGGTTTGCCCAAAAAGTGTCGGTTCCGGTCCTCATCATCCATGGCAACGAGGACGCACTCATTCCCGTGGGCCACGCCCAGCGCCTGGTGAAGGAGTTTTCAGGAACAACACGGCTTTTGATTGTTCCCGACGTAGGGCATTCTTTGACCTACGACGAAGAAGGAAAAACTCTGAGTGGCTTTTTGACGGACTAACGGTTCTCTCAAGTCCCCTTGTTCTACAGCGGCTCCGAACGAGTTCCCTTTTGCAGTTAATAGCGCTGCGTGTTAACTCCTGCTTTCTCGGAAGACGAGAACGAAGAGGAGTCCCCATGTGGCGTTTCCGGTTCCTTGCTTTAGTCGTAATGTGCCTTAGCCGACTGGCTGAGCCGGCCACCCTAATTTACGATCCCGTCTCCGGGGAATTTTCCGTCCTCCAGCTGCACCGGATAGGAGGCGGAAACCCCCTCACACCTCAAGGGCTTGTAGTGGTGAGCCACCAAAGGGACGCCCGTAGCTTGAGTTCCTCGACTCGGCACACTGAGTTTATGGTTAGGGAAGGGATCTCCGGGAGAGCTCCGCTCTTGCCAGGGCATGTACAGAGCGTCGGAGGCGGCGAGGAATTTATTCTTCAGTCGGCGGCTTATCTCAATAAAGATTTTATGGTCTTTGGTGGGCAGGTACAGAACTACTGGAATGGGTCCGTGGTGGAGAACCCGAAGCCGCCAGAAAAAAAGTCTCGTGGTTGGTTGTATCCCGAAGACTGGTTTCCCAGAAGGGCGAGTTCGGAGCCCCCAACGGTCACCCATTGGCACCATAGCTATTCGGTACCCGCGGTGTTTTTTGTGGGGCGGCCTGGATCAACACAAGGCGCGCTGCCGCCATCCGGGTTTTTTAAGCTATTCTCCTTTGAGGAAAGCAGCTACGAGAGTAAGCCGTTGGCCCTTCTTCCGGTGGGCGACGAAGGCGCACCCAATGGCATCCTGGTCGCCGGAACCCACCAGAGGCGTCATCCCATCGACTGGTCCCAACCTCACCAAAATGCGATGGCAAATGAGGTTTCCTCGGACACGGCATATTTTTTGGGGCAATGGTCAATCGTAGCCCCCATAAATAACAATAATGCTTTTTTTTCTCAGCCAACGGTGGTTCCGGTCGGACAATACCCGTTGGAATTCGATGGAGCAAAGCCTCGTGATGCTCGATTGCTTTCGTTGAGCCTCGCGCGTTCTGACGGGCGGTACTACGTGGCGGGTCTGGTTTATGAATCGCGCTCCCATCGACAGACTTTTTTTCTGGACGCGCTTGAGTCGCCGGCAGAGGGGAGCGCCCTTAGGCTAGTCCACCGCCATTTTGTGGTCCTTTCAACCCACTTTGACGGCTCTCACTACTCGGTAGCGTTGGATCCGCGAGGCGGCTTGGGGACGGTCCTTCGAAAGAACCACTTTGATGGTTTGGAAGTGGCGCGTTTTAGTTTGGCCAAACCGAGTTCTTCTTTGGTCTTCGCAAGCTTTCCTGAAAGCGTCCATTTAGCTTCGGCCGATTTTCCACACAACCTTGCCATCAACGGCACCTTCGTGAGCGTCTTGGCAAAAGACGGCTTTAGCGAAGGCGGCCACCAGGTAATCCAATTCAAAGCAGGGGAAACAGAGGGCTCGCCTAATTATGAGTCGATCGTGCTTCCCAAAAGCACCCTTTCCGCTGATGCGGGGAAGCTTAGTAGAGCGTGCCACCAGACGCTGCTGGGGAGTTCGGTCGCTTCTATTCATCCCTGAGAGCGCGGCCTCTCCTTCCTTTCGTTCGTATTTTTCCGTAAAGTGGAAGACGCTTGGATGCGGGGGCAAGGTGCGAAAACTAGGAGTGGCTTTTATGGCGTTTTGGCAATGGTCCAGTGCCGGGCTTTCAACCGAGCTACCGCTTGGCGACGCGGCATGGGACGTGACTTGGGACTTTCGGGAGCGAGCGCTTACCGCTGCCGATGGAAAATCGTCGATGGCGGCACATGCGATCCAAGCCGAGGACAAGCACTTCGTTTTTTTCGGTTGGTTGGGGGCTATTAGGGCGGCCAAGAACTTTGGGTCGCCCTTGGTTGGGTTTGCGATTGTGTCGAAAGAGCTCTCCAAAACAAACCACCCGGGTCGACCGACGGCGCTGGAAATGGAGGTGCGGTCGGATTCGCCTGAAATCCAATTTGATGTCCTGGTCGAAGATTCGGCACTCCAAAAAGCCAACAGAACCCGAGGGCAGAATGCTTCGCACCTCGCACCGCTGACTGTGTCCGATGGCTGGAAAACGTGCCGCTTCACCCCGGCGGATTTTTCGGTGGTGAGCCGCGGAGTGGAGCTTCAGGGGGAAAATTCGGTCGACCTCACTCAAATTCGGCGCTTTGGTTTTCAAGTAAGGAAAAGCGCGCAGCGGAACTCGCTCAAAACGTCCACCGAACGCACCCCGTTTCATTTGGAAGTGCGATCTGTTCGTTGGGCGCCTTAGAGTGAAGCCACTCAAACGAAGGTTTAGTTGTTAGAGAACTGCGAGCCCACCGCCTCCACGTTTTTCTCATCCGAGGTGGGGTGTGCCTTTTTAGGCCGGATTACCAGCGAAAACCTTTCGCGGCTCGAGAGACGAAGCCGCTTGGAATGAAAAGAAGAAGGAGTTAGATTAATTACCCTATGAATATCTTCCTAACAGTCGCAGTCTTTTTCGCGGGTCTTTCTGAGTTGGCCACCGCGGCGCCGGCATTGGACCCAGCCGCCACTATTTTGCTGGGGATGCAGCTTGAAAAGCACACGCTCAGTGACGTTAAAGCGCGAATGGGCGAACAGGCCGTGGTCCAACGAGGGGAAACTGCGGGATTGGAGTTTTCGCTTTGTTACTCAGGCGCCGATGGCACTGTAGTGCAGTTTTTGTCTAATGGAGAAATGGGTGGAAGTGAACATAGTTTATCCAGTTTTATCGTAGCTCAATCTGAGAAGGCCGCTGCAGTTCGTGCTCCTAATGGCTGCAGAAAATCGGAGCTGATTCACAGCGCCATCCCAGTCTTAGGCAAGTTTTCGCTGGGAACGAAAAAGGCAGACTTACTCTCCTTTCTCGGAAAACCGGAACGCGACTCTTCGGGCGAGACTGTCTTTTCATTCTCCTCTATGGTGAAAAAAGGGGTTGTTGAAATGGATCTTTTGCAGACAGTAAAACTGAAATTCGATCAAAAACTCAGGCTCATTCGCGCGCAAGTGTTCAGCGTAACTTCCTACTAAGAACCCGATTGCCAATCAGCGGTGGAATCGCCATCCGCACTTAACGCCGGTGAGGGGCCTTTTGTGCACTCTCTACAAACTGATAACTTTGGGTGATCGTTAACCCTTTTCGCACGATCCGGATCTTCATGTCTTTGAACTGTCGTACTTCGTCGGCAACCAAATAACCAACCCCTTCAACGATGGGTACCCCATTGGCCTCAACCACAGTGTCTTCATTGACCAGCCCCAAAGAGTGCTCAATGTCGCTCGGCCCAATCTCCGATACTTTCAAACCTTGAACTTTACCGGGAGCGGCTTTAACAAAAACCCAAGAGGCTAGTTCCGGCTCGTTGCCGTTTTCCGCTAAGTATTGTTTGAAGCAGAAAAGTTCAATTTCGTAAGTGTTTTCTGAAGTTTTGTTTATGCCATAGGGCAATCCGCTGCAATCCAGCGCTGCAGCGATGTTATTACGAGGTGAAGCTGCGAAACGGGATTTTCCAGTTAGAAAAAAGTTTACCAAGCCCCAAACAATCAGAAGCGCGAGCGCTCCTCCGCCCGTAATCGAAATTCCTGTTGTCCAAGGGCCCCCGCGCCGGGCTGCCAAGATAATGATCACCAAGCCAAAAAGAAAATACAGCGCTACAAAAGCCACGGCTAAGGTCCCGAAAAAGGCGTCAGCCCACCCGTTTAA
>JANPJT010000100.1:0-11302 GCA_031425635.1 Pseudomonadota bacterium | reverse complement strand
GTACTTTTAAATCCCTCTCCGGCACCCGGTGCAACCAAACGGCACACCTTCAAATCGATCACATAAGGCCTTGGGCTAAAGGGGGAAGTAGCTGGGACCCTACGAACTTGCGACTGCTTTGCCGAGCCCACAACTTGTTCTCTGCACAAAGAGACTTCCCACATCGCGCGAAAGATGTCCCCTTTCCCCAAAGCCGACCCGTAGCCAAATGGCGTAGGGTTCCAAGCGGGCGACCCACCTCGGGATGAGCAAGAAACTAGACCGCGCGGAAGGACCGACCGCAGCCCCTAAACTAAAACCAAGTAGTAGCCTTGAGTTGGGAACAGGTGTGATGGCGTAAAGGGGAAGAGGGTTTACTCGGGTACTTGGTGTCGCTTTGAGAACGCGTGTCGCGCGCGATGTTGGTATGTATTTCTTGGCGGCTGGTTTATTAATAACTTCGAGAGTCGCAAAGTGGCAAATTCAGGGGCGCGTTTGTTTCAATTGCTGGAACCATGCTCCAAATCCATTCGCCCGTTCGACATGTCCGAATAGGCGATCCAACGCCAGTTTCTTTTCCTGTTCGTTAAGTAATGCAAGGGCTTTAAAGAGTTTGCCCGTCTCCCCAGGATTGAGTGGTCTATTGTACGGAGGCTCTTTGCGGCCGTTAGAGATTACAAGCGAAAAGCCTTCCTTCCCGAGCCGACTGTCGTACGCCGCAGAAACTTCGTGTGAGCTGCCACCATCGGCAACCAGTTTGACTTGTTCTTTATCGAACAAAAAAGGATAGGTCGGTTGCCGAGTCGCCGCCGATAGAGAGTCAAGCCATTCGATGGATCCTTCAATTTGTAAGGTCAGGCGCGTTATGGCGGCCTTCCTTTCAGTCTCAGGCAGCGTGTTGATGGCTTCGAATAATTCGGCAATTTCTTCAGCCGTCAGGCCCCGATTGAAAGGCGCCTGCTTCCGCCCATTATAAACAACGAGAGAAAAACCTGGTTCTCGGTCACTCTCGTACGCCAGGGAAACCTGGTGCGGAGCTCCGCTTTCATCTTTAAGGGTAATTTCGTCTCGGCCGATAGAGAAATGAGGCGGCTTCGATGTGGGAAGGCGAGAGCCAACTTTTCGACGCTTCGTAGTAGGTTCCCTATGGTGCTCACTGAAGCCGGGGAGGGACCATAAAATCACAGCAAGCGGGGCTAAAGTTCGGAGGATGAGAATAAGTTTGTTTTTGAGTCGGCGCTTGCCAAAGTCTCCGTGATGCAAGGGAAACTCCTTTTTGCGAGAGGCAGTGAGGGTTTGCTTTCCGTGTTTTCAAAAATTCGTTCCGCCCGATTCAAACACGAAAGGGTAGTCCACTTTCACGACGGCGCCGCCTTTGGGCTTCGGGAAAGTCCAGGATTTCACTTCTGAACCTAGGCACTCATTGACGGCTTTATTTTTCATCGTGTCTTCAATGATCGTGCTTTTCATGACGCTGCCTGAAGCATCAATTAGGAACTGGACAGTGACTTTTCCCGCGAGACCGGGAGCGAAATTGAGTTGTCTTTCATAGCAAAGGCGAATGCGATCTTGGCGGCGGCGGACGATTTGGTCGATGACTTGGCGATCGAGGCCCGCGCCACCTTCACCGCCCGGTGCTCCTAGCACTGTGCCCGTGCCGCCAACGAGTCCGGAGTTTCCTGCAAGGCCCAACTGTCCTGTCCCGGCAAACCCGCCCTCGCCAGCGCCGGTGGTTTTTCCAATGCTTGCTCTCGCGGGCCCCGTTGCGGCGACTGCGTTCGCCGAGAAAGCGGCATTAGGCCCTTCGGCCGAGACATCTCGTTTTGCTACCGTCGGTGCGGCGACATTGGCGCCAATAGAAGAAAGGTTGCTCACTAAACTCCCAAGGTCTGCGCTTTTGAGAGTTTCCGCTGCAGAAGGGGCCTTAGGCGCTTGCGGGGCTTGAGCTGCTTGCTGAGGCGCTGGGTTGCCTGCCGCTGGGGGAGGCGAAGCCTCTGTCGGAGCGATGGGCTTTGGCTTTAGGATTTTTGGCGGTAAAATTTCTACGACGCGTTCCGGCGGCTTCTCTTCTTCTGGCGGCGTGACATCGGGAACCGTAAAGACGGTAAAAAGTACCAGCATTGAAAGCGCAATCGCGCCCGTAACGGCCGCCGCTCGAGTGTCGAGCACCAAAGTGCGCGGCATCACGCTTCGGCCTTTGGACCAAGTGATATCAAAGCTGACGTAGCCCACTACGACGCTCGCAGTGTCGGCTTGGGTGAGTTTCATTTTGAAGACGCCGTCGCTCGACTTCTCTGTTTCCGGTAATGCACGCAGCTTTTCTAGCGTTTGGAGTTTTCCGCCGCCTCGGACGTGGCCTTCCATTTTGCCATCAAAGCAAAGTTCGGCAGTGCCGTCTGGGTTCATAGTCACCAGCGGGAGTTTCGCGATGGTCGAGCCTTTGCCTAGATCCATCACGAAAGTGCAGCCGGGTTCTCGGCCGACGGAAATGGGTTCTTTTGGTTCGCAGAGGACCGTGTCGTAGAGGATGTCTCCCCAGAAAACACGGATTATGAGGCTGTTAGAATTTGCCTGTGCCTTGGACGATCTCATCATTGAAGTCTTCCGGGATATTTACGATTTGTTCAGCCCGGAGACCCCGCCTGCGGTAAATATAACTTAAGTCAGGTTTCTTAAGACGTCCTGTTAGTTTCAAGCCAGAGAAACTAACGCTCGATTCGGCTCTTCTAAAACGTTGCGGTGGAGCCGTCTGAGGAGGAGCGGCCTGTGAAACCTCGGGATTAACCGGTTCGTTCGCCATGATTAGCGACGCATTTAGTATACCAAGACTTAACGATCCGATCACCAAAAGCCACAACATCCCTAAAAGTTTCATGGGTTCGTTCCTGGTTGAGGCGCGTCATTTGACGCGGGTTCCCGATTGGACGGGGCTGCGTCAGGAGTCGCGCTAGCTTGGTTTCCTTGCGGAGTAGGCTCGCTAGCTTGCGTTACCGGAACTGCGCTGGTTTGTTCTGCAGCGACCGGAGCGACGTTTGCTTGGTTTGCCGCAGTTGGCGCAACACTGGCTTGTTCTGCCGGGGCCGGGGCAACGCTTGCTTGTTCTACCGCGGCCGGAGCTGCGCTTGCTTGCGCTGCCGGAGCGACGCTCGCCTGTTCTGCCGGAGCCGGCGCGGCACCAACTTGGTTTATTTCCCCCGGTAAAGGAGCGGGGGGAGGGGCCAAAATTACTTTGAGCTCTTTATATGCGTCGCCAAGTTCCGCTTTGTCGGCAAAAGTCCCTAACTTTTCGGCTGACTCAAGTGCTTCTTTCGCGAGCTCGAAACGGGCGCCGTTTAAGTGGATGAGCGCAAGGTTTAAAAATGCTAGCCCCGACCCAGACTCTCCGGCCTTGCGGTACAGCACGTCCAGCGTCTGTAAGTCCGTTCGCTCCATTTGCTTCATCACTGCCAGGGAATTGAGGATCCGTGAAGAATTCGGCGTTTTGGAAAGCCCTTCAAAAAACGTGAGCCGCGCTAAGCCGATCTTGTTATCGTTCATTCGGACCCGACCGAGCGCAAACCAAGTTTCGGGAGTGCCTTTTCCGTCTAAGTGAAGTTTGATCAGCGCTTCTTCGTTCAAAGAACCTTCGGCAGACTCCACCCAAGGGGCACCGCCTCCCAACACTCCGCGGATCTTTTCAACTTGCGCGGCGAGAGTCGCATTGTTTTGCCATCCCCAACGAGCAAGTACTTTGCGGTACAGCGGGCCATCATGCAGGCTCTCGGTGCTTTTACTCAGGCACGCTGTCGCAATCTCGTTGCTTTTTGCGTCCAGAGGGAACGCCAGTTTCTCGAGCTCGACTTTAAGCTCGTCGGGCTGGCCATCGCCGAGGCTCCGGATCCCGCTCTGGTAAAAAGTGTAAAGAAAAGGGACTGCGCAATAGGATTCAAAAGCATAAAAGGCCGGGGTTGTCGGGTCTCCCGAGACTTCCAAAAAGCTACGGATCGCTTTTTCTAGTCGTTGAGCGCCCCCTTGGATTTTTTGCGCTAAGCCATCGGCTTTTGCCAGCGGCTCCTTTTCCATTTCTTGGAACATGGCCGTGAGTGCTTCCCACTTTTTAGAGGGGGGCGCTTTGATCGATGCAAGACCTCGGGCCGCGCTTTCCGAAATTCGATCGAGCCCCCGTTTCGCGTCTTTGGAAAGCCCAGAGCCACCGGCGGCGATCTGGCTGTATAGCCCCGCTGCTGCAGGCGCTCTGCCTAAGTTTTCTAACATGAGGGCCGCACTTAACCGCGCTTGATCGAGCGCTTCCGGGCTTGCTTCTTTGGGCGGGGATTTCAGGAAAGCTTCATATTGAGGCAACGCTTTTTCATAATCGCCTGCTTCCTGGTAGAACGCTGCCCGTACTCCAGACATTCCAGCGATCTCCGGCGCGGTGGGTGCGGCTTGCTCGAGCCGGATTGCAGTCGCCAAAGCCTCGGGGCGTTTTCCCGCCTCTTTAAAACGCAAGAAAGTGTTGTAAAGCGCTTTGGGTCGAAGGCGCAGCATTTGTGGGTCTTCAGCAATCCGAGTGTAAAGCTCTGCCGCTTTTAGGTTGTCTTCGGTCCCATCTGCCCACAAGAAAAGCGATTCTTCTCGAACGGTTTTCAAGTCAGCAACGTAAGCAGTTTTATCGATCCCGGGCTTTTGGAGCATGGTCGTAGCCCAATCGAAAGTGCGCTTCCAATCTTTCAGTTTGTAGTACACCACACGTAAGTTTTTGAAAGCTCTTCCCCCAAAATCATCGTTAGGGTTTACATCGAATACTTTTTGGCTGTCGGCAAGGCCCTGCTCATTGCGCTCGTGTTTCAGCAATGCGACTGCTCTGAGAAAGGAAATGGGGCGCGCACTTTTGTTCGTGGGGTAGAGGTCCGAATACTCCCCCGTGTACTGCACAATTTGATCGACCCGTTTGGTAACTTCTTCTGCGGGCGAGTCTTTTTCTTGATCCAAAGTTTCAAGGGCGTGGACTAAGTTTCGTAAGCTCTCTTCTTTGATCGGTTCCTTTAGGGCTGTTTTGAAGCTTTCCCAGTGCCGAGTGAAAGCCAGGGCTGCCTCGCGGGCCCGTTTATGCTTCATTAGGAAGTGGGCATACTGGTACTGAGGCATTTGGCTCGATTTCCATTTCGAGAAAAGCTGGAGGTAGACTTCGTCGATTGCAAGAATACGGGTAATGTCTTCTTTCGCCGCGTACTGATCAAACTCGAAGTGCTGTGCAAGGACTACCTCGCTGAGTATTTTCTCTGCTTTGAAGGCAGGGGTTCCGTCGCCTTGTTCAGGAGACAGCACTGTCTCAAAGCCTTTTGCCAGTTCGTTAGCGCGCTGGAGGACTTGAGCCCAGTCTCTTAGCTGGTAGGCGCCGTAAACAATGGCCATCTGGTATTGTAGCCTGTCGTCGGGCTTTGGGTTCATTGTCAAAAGTTGCGCATAGAGGTCCGTGGACTTTTCGAAAAGACCGCTCCGTTCGTGCTCCCTTGCAAGTTCAGCAAGCCAGCCCGCGGATTCTTCGCCGCCGAGAAACCGTTCGAAGTATTCATACGCACGCTTATGGTTCCCGATTTCGGCGTAGATAGAGACAAGATCTCGCCCTGCTTCTTTCTTTAGGTTCAGCAGGTGGTCCGTGTTCTCCATGCTACGTGTCCAGAGGATGGCTTGCTCGAGGCCCATGAGTGCTTTGGCGTGGTTCTTTTCCCCGTAGTTGCACCAACCTAGTTTATATAGCGCGTATCCAATAATGGGAGACGTGGGGAACTTCAGAATCGGCTTATAAAGTTCAGCGGCCTGCTTAAAGCGGCTGGCGTCAAATTCGACGTCCGCAAGGATCCGGTAAGCGTTCGGCACGTTTTCGTGGCTCGGGTATTCTTTCACGTAACGAGAAAGGTAGCTCAGCCCCTCTTTGTCATTGCCCACTTCCATCATCGTAAATCCAAGGAAAAACATGGCTTGGGGCCGCTTATCAAATTTTGGGTGGTTGTCCGCGAGCTCTCTGGCGATGGCGATGGATCGGTTGCGGTACGCTTCGTAAGCGTCTTTTCCAGTGGTGCCCGATTCGTCTTTCGAAAGAAATGCGGAAGCGCTGCTCAGTTCCCACAGAAGCTCGCTTTGCCTAAACTCAAGCGACAGGTTCCGCGTTTTCATCTTATCTCGAGCAGAATCCACTTCTTTGATAGCGGTGAGTAGAAGGTTTACGAGCTGCTTATCATGCGAGTCTTGGGTGGCCTCATCGACGCTTTTTCCTTTGAAGCTTTCGCGCAGTTTTTCTCGCTCTTCCAGATACGTCTCAGCAATGATCAAGCGGCTTTGTACTGCTAGACGTTCCAAATCTTTTAGGCGCTGATCCACTGTGTCGAGGGTGAGCCTCGTCGCGTACTCCGAACTTTGGCTAAGCAGCGGTTCTAAGTCGCCTGCCATTGTGGAGAAGGCGGGGAAAATCATCCGGTCTTCTTTGCGGAGAGCCGCGATCTCGGCTCTGAGTGTGGTTTGGTACTGAGCAATCGTTTCAAAGCGCTTGTCTTCCTTCAGATCCCCTTTCATAAAGCTGGGGAGTAGCTCGAGGCTCGGGAATTGACGGTATTGCGTCATGGACGCTTTGGCTTTTTCGTAAGTGCTTTGAAACTTCGCAATTTCATCTCGGGCGAGATCGGATTTTCCGGACTCAGTGAGCACAAGCGCTCGCGCAGTTCTTGCTTCAATCGCTTCAAACGAGGTTTCGTCGGTTGAAAGATCTGCTGCGGCGGCTTGAGCTTCTTCGTTGCGATCTAGGTTGATCAGAGCCCACACCGTTTCTAGGCGTGCCCGTGAGAAAAGTTTTGAGCCTTTTTGGATTTTCCCGTATTGAGCGAGCGCGCTTTTGAAGTCTTTCTGGGCGTAAAGGATTCGAGCCATCGCTAGAAGAGAAAGCTCGCCCACTTCATTGGATTTTCGAAGGATGTCATTGTCGAAAAGGACATTGAGCGACGTGCCCCATTGGGTAGTGGTTTGAGCGCCCAAGTCCTGCCAGAATTCGGTCGACTGTTGGAGCACTTGAGGGTCGAAAGTCTGAGAAAAGTACCTTTGTGCTTCGGGCAGTTTTCCCTGCCGCACGGCGCACGCTCCAAGGAGGTAGGTCGCGGGACCGTAGAACCTAGAGCCTTTGGTGATTTTGGAAAGGATTTCTTTGGCGCTCTCTAGCTCAGATTTATCAAAGCGCGCACGGCCTTTGGCAAAGCGGATTTCATCTTGAAGAAAGTTAGAAGCCTCCGACTCGTTGAGTTGATCCATCCGCGCCGGAAAGCTAATGATGGGCACTTTTTTCTGAAAGAGCGCCACGATCTCGACAAGCTGGTTCATTTCCTTGGGGATGGTTTTCCAATCGGCTGCGGACATTTTTTTCAGTAAGTTCAAAGCAGCATTGGTGTACCCTCGCTGGATGAGCGCAAACGCACCGTGGATCCGGGCTTTGGAAGAGCTTGGGTTTTGCCGCAGCACTTCGGAACTTAGCTGGATCACTTCATTCCATTGCTGGTTTTGAAATGCTTGATCCAACGCAGGCCCGAGGTCTTGCGAGTGGGCGCCCAGACCTACTGCCAAAAATAGTATGGTTAGTAGAGTGTTCATGCAGCTGCTTTTTCCAATTTTCCGGATAAGTAATTTGCAATGAGCCTCTTGTGCGCGGGGTTCATCCGCGTGAAGTCTGCTCCCAGCGCAGGCTTGCCTTGGTATGCTTCTTCGCGTGACAGAATTGCGGTGACCTCGATAGGTTTGCCGAGCGAAGGGGATTCAATTTTCAGCTTCACATCACTTCCCACTTCAATGCCTGCCACTTTTTCAAAAACGATCGAGGACTCCGAAAGTTCGAGGACTTTGCACGCGGCGCCACCGTTTACTTTTACGAGCGCATCTAGTTCTGCCCGGGGCGCGGGGGCCGGTGCGGCAGCTGGCGCGGGGGCCGGTGCAGGGGCAGGGGCTGAGGCTGGGGCTGCCGCTACTTTTGGTTTAGGTGCGGCTTCGGGAGCTTTTGCCGGCTTAGGCGTAGGTTCCGCTGCTTTTTGCGCGGCCTTTTCCGGCTTCGGCGCGGAGGTAGGTAAAGCGGCAGTGGGCGCTTTGGGCAACAAAGCCGCAAATTCAGAGCACTCCGATACGCGGGTCCAGCCGGGCATCCCTTCCGCCCACACGTAGTCACTTCCCGTGATGCGGCATTCGCTAACCATCTTGCTCAAGCTAGGCGCTGAGATGGGGCCAATGACTTCGTTGTGCAGGCAAAAAAACCAGGCGCTCTTATTCATTTCTCGCTCCTCGGTGCGCAAAGGCGCGCGCACGCTTACCTAGCCCTTAACGGCAGAAACGCGGCAGAAATTGAGCTGAAGATAGTTAGCGGCGGTTTCTTAGCTTTGATCCAGTACTTAGGTCGGTTGAGCGCAAAGCCAAAGGCTTGGGTTTAAGGCTCTTTACGCCACTGCCAGTCAAAGAAAAGACCGGCGCACCCCGGCAAGTGTTGGCCAATTGCAGATAAAACCCAGTTTCCCCAACCCGGGACAATTTGGAACTGGCGGGCTGCGACTCCCTTAAGAATCTCTTCGGCCACCAGGTCTGGCGATAAAACGCCGCCGTTTGCGCTGAGTTTTCGAGTAATCACTGGCTTTGTCTCGTTCTCTTTATCAAAACCAGGTGTTTGAGTATCCGGGGGGAAAACGACCGAGACCGAAACGTTCGTTTTCGCGAATTCATTCTTTAGCCCGCGAGAAAAAGCCAAGAGGCCGGCTTTTGCTCCCGAGTAAGCCGGGATTCCCACAAAGCTAAAAAAGGAAGCCATGGACGCAATGTTGACTACCTGTCCGTACGACTGCGCTAGCAGCGGCTTCATGAAAGCGCGGGCGAGAAAAATAGGCCCCAATAAATTAGTTTCCACCATCCCTTTCAATTCGTCCGGCGGGAGGTCCGACAGAAGCGCCGGGTAGCAAAACCCGGCAGAGTTGATCAAAATGTCGACCCGATGGTGGCGCTCAATGTAATCGTGCGCGGCGTTCTGCACTTGATCGTAGTCGCGGACATCGACCGAGAGAGCTTCAAACGCCTGGTCGTCGCGGGACCTTGCTTCGTTCAACTCGTCTAGCGCCGCGCTCAGACGGTCGTGGTCTCGGGCAAACACAGTGACGTTCGCTCCAAGTGCTGCAAGTTTCAGCGCCAAGCTCCTGCCGATACCGCTCGACCCGCCCGTAATCACAATATTTTTCTGGAGGAAGTGAGTTTTCCAGCCCGCACTGGAAGGAGTCGCGACCCATGCAAAGAGGGCTATTAACAGGATCGCTCGTCGTGGGAGCTGCTTCATCCAGGGTAAGTAATGAATCGGGAAACTGCAGTCAATCATTCGCTTGGTACGGGTAAACTAGAACGATTTCTAGGTCCGGCGTGTTGGTCAGCGCCGCGGCCGGCCAAAGAGCGACTTTGCCGCTTAAGGAATCCACCAGAACCATTTTCTTGCCGCCCGTAAACCAACGGCCGGCAGGCAGAGAACCGAACGCAAACACGCCTAGGAAACGGGAGGGCTTTTGGTGCTCCGCCGGGAAAGCCCTCTTTTCTGCAACCGTAACCCCCAAGCCTAAGTAGGCTGGGAAGCCCTTTTCTAAATGGGCAAAAAGCTCGCGAACGGACTTCGTCGTGCGGAAAGAGATCCTCGCTGCGCTCAAAAATTTTTCTACTCGCAAGACCGTCTGGCCCGGAGTGTTTTCGCCGAGATCCCTGTTTATGGACTCAAATAGTTGAAATGGAAAATTGTGAACGAGCGCGGCCAGTCGTCCGGGAGGAAGCCCGCGCAGGTCCTCAAGCACTCGAAGGCAGCCGAGTATTCCTACGGAAGCATCATTTCCTTCCGATTGCGCGACCCTCTGCGGGATCGTGGCCATACCCGACCCGGCGTCGGGCAATACTAACGCATTCGAATCCAGGCAGATCGGCTCGAGAGATCCCGGCTCCGAAAAATAAAGGCACTCGGGAGCGCTGCCAATAAAGAAAACCCTCCGCGAAAGGCCGCCGGAGGTTCTCACTTCCACTTTTTGGCCGAGCTTCAGCGAACGGCCTCGAAAAAGTATCTCCGTCTTGCACTCCGCTGCGAAAACCCAATGGGGTGCAGCGCTTAGAAGGAACAAGGACAAGGCGTATAAAGTAAGCGGCATCTCATTTCTCGATACTCCAATTCCTAGCGAAAGCAACTAATCAAAGTAGCCGGATTATCAAAAGCACAACACCCCGTTGCCGGCGCCCACAAACGTTGTTACAAGTTTTTATATATATGAAATCACTTTCGCCTCTTCAAAAACCAGGGTCTTGGAACGGTTTGGGTACGGGGGGGTGGTTTCGCCTCGCGGGGGCTTCGTTCTTTTACTTCGGGACGATCGTCTTCATCAACTTTCTGCAAATGCTTTCCTTGGTTTTTCTCCCTTTTTCAAGGTTGCTTTTCCGAAGCGTGAACCGCTGGTTTGCCGACCTATGGTGGGGGTGGTGCGTCGTGGGGGCGGAAAAAGTATTTGGTTTAGAACCCGTTTACACGGGGGACACGGTACCCGAAAATGAAAATGCCCTTATCTTTGCGAACCACCAGCAAATGCCCGATATCATCGCGATCATGACGCTTGCGCACCGTAAAAAGCGACTGGGTGACATGAAATGGTTCGTTAAAGATCCCTTGAAGTATGTGCCGGGGATTGGCTGGGGGATGCAGTTTCTGGACTGCATCTTTGTGAAGCGTGACTGGATGGCTGACAGAAGAAACATTATGCGAACCTTTGCAAAGTTTCGCGAAGAAAACATTCCCATTTGGCTGATCACGTTCGTCGAAGGCACTCGCCTCACCGAAGCAAAACTACACAAGAGCCAAGCACAAAGCGTTCGAAGATCTTTGCCGCTTCTGGAGCACGTGATGATGCCCCGCACGCGGGGCTTTGTAGCGGCTCTAGAGGGGCTCGAAGGGCACCTTACTGCAGTCTACGATATTACTATCGGCTACGAGACGGGGCTCCCCCGTTTACACCATGTCTTTCGAGGTAAAGTGAAGCGTGTGCACATCGACGTGCGAAGGTTCCCGCTGTCGGCTCTGCCTAAAACGGAAGGCGAACGATCCGATTGGCTCCAACAGCGCTTTGTTCGAAAAGACGCCTTGATGAAAGCGTTTCTTGCTCGAACGGCTCCCGCTTTTTAAACCCTTAGGGGCTGTACCTTTATGTGGATAACTCATTTCGCGGGTGCTTTTTGAGCCTGGATTCGCCGCCCCTTCTCCGCGTACAAAGAGTACGCTGTCGTCGGCCCGGCGAATCCAGGCTCAAAAATCCCT
>JANPJT010000099.1:0-7469 GCA_031425635.1 Pseudomonadota bacterium | reverse complement strand
GACCCCCTCGTTTTCAGTATCGGCGCCTTTGCACTATTTCTGCAAAGAATAGTATAACGCGAAGAGCCACGAAATACTGTTCTTCTTTAGAAATAAGGCCCCTGCTACTTAGTGGTCACCGTTTTCATTTTATCGCCGACTTTGATTTGGCGGACTGCTTCAATGCCCTTCGTCACTTGACCAAACACAGTGTAGCTACCGTCTAGGTGGGGGTGGGCTCCCAAGGAAATATAAAACTGGCTGTCTGCAGAGTCCTTGTCCTGCGCGCGGGCCATGGCCAGCGTGCCTTCGACGTGTTTGCGCGCGTTGAACTCAGCCTTAAGCTTTTGTCCGGATCCGCCGGTTCCATTCCCTTGCGGATCTCCTCCCTGGACGACAAAACCAGGGACGACTCGGTGGAAAGTGAGCCCGTTATAAAAACCCGCTTTTGCCAGTTCCTGAATTCTCGCAACGGTGTTTGGGGCGTCCTTGGGAAAAAGTTCGATTTCAATAGTGCCGTATTCGGTTTCAATGGTCATTGCAGTAGCCTGTCCTTCTATTGCGCCGCTCATTTCTTTCTGCTTTGTACACGTACAGCCTAGTATCGTTAGAGCTGAGAATAAGAAGAAGAGCTTGCGCATGCGGTTTCCCTCAAAATAGCTACCTAAGATGCCAATATTCTGGTCTTCGCGCAACTGTCTATTCAATCTCGAGGTAAACCACACTGACGTTGTCGGAGTGTTCCACCGTGCTTGCGGTATTGACGATAGTTTCGAGCATTTTCACCGGATCGGCGGCACCGTCGCGGAGCATGATCACCAAATCATTCTCCGGAATTTGTTTGTAGAGCCCATCGGAACAGATCAAAAAGCGATCGCCCTTTTGGAGCTCAATGACTTCTTCTTGAATGATCATGTGGAAAAGGTCGGTGGGGATACCCAAATAAGAGGAAAGGACAGGGCCACCATAAGACTCATCAAACGACTCGTGATCGGTCGTGAGTTGGACGAGCTGCCCACCGAGGATCCGGTAGCAGCGGGAGTCCCCTACATGGCAAAGCTCCCCTCGCCCATCCGTCACGCGCAACGCAGTCAGCGTGGTCCCCATGCGCGCTTCGCCGAGACTTTCCAAAGCCTCTTTTAAAATCGCTTCCTGGATCGTTTCAACCGTATGCCGCAGTAAACTTCCCTCGTCAGGGTGCGCAGCAATACCGGTCACCGCCATCAACGAAGCCACGTCCCCTCTCTCTCCGCCGCCAATCCCGTCGGCGACGGCAAAGAGCCCCCGGTCGTTGTCGACTAGCACAGAATCTTGGTTTTGCTTGCGGGACCCAATGACCGAGTGTGAGTAGCCTTTAGCTCGCATAGCTTCTATCTTACTCTTTCGAAGCCGGGTGTAGAACGGCTAACATGGGGCGGCCTGGGTATTTTTGTTTTTAATAGGATAACAGCTACTTAAGACTGTATACAGGCTGGTTATTGCTGCTATTTATGCGGGGCGTTATAGTTTAAGTATGGGGGCGGCAAGCTGTCAGGGACAGACAACCCCCGAAACCAAGAATACCCCTGCCAAGTAACCCCCCTTGCTTGGCTCGTCTCAGTCTGCTGCACTTGCCGCCTTTCACTTGATCCGAAGACCTGCTTCAGTTACCACTCCCCTGCGTGACACAACCCCCTGAAACGATCCTTTCGATAGATCTAAGCTCCGCTAGAGGTTCCGTTTGCGTCCACAAAGTCCAGGACGGCAAGCCCGTGCTAGTTGCCGAAGAGTGCCTGGTCGAGCCAATGAAGCACTCAGAGACCCTCCTGGGCGCCGTAGAAAAGGCGCTTCGAGGACAAAGCCTGGGTAGCGTGAGCCGCTTCGTGACGGCCTGTGGGCCGGGGTCTTTCACCGGGCTTCGGGTGGCTTACTCGAGCCTCAAGGCCTTTTGCCTCGCCACGGGGCGCCCCTTAGAAACGGTCGACGGGCACGAAGCCCGGGCGCTTGCGTATTGCGACCTGCACGGCAAAACTGCGGAGATCGCGGTGGCAACTCAAATGACCCGAGACGCTTTTTGGGTTTCCAGGTTCGTCAGGTTGCCAGACCAAACGGTAAAAAGAGTCGGCGACGAAAGAAAAGACTCGCTGCTCGGTACCACCGGGTTACTTCTCACCGATAAAGAAAGTCCCGAAGGTTTTTATTTCCCGCTGCAAGCGCGCCACTTGGCCGAAGGCCTATCGCGCTGTCTCACTCGGTGCTCGTTCAGCAGCGAAGAAGAACTTGCTGGTTCGGCACCGTTGTATTTCGGCAGCAGACCGTACGGGTGAGACGAAGCCCCTCTACATCCGTTTTCGGGCTATCCACACCGATATTCCCGATGCGAACATCAAAAAGGGCAGAAAAAACACTGAGGCAAAGAAAATCACGCGCATCCTTTGCTGAGTGATATCGAACGATCCCTCATCGGCCGTTTTGGGACGAATGGAAATGAGGTCCTCTTCTTTCGAAAGCCAGCTGAGCATGTTTTGGAAAAGATCCGAGTTCATTCCAAAGGCTCGAAGGGAGTTGTTGCCAAAATCAGAGTCTCCCACCACCACCATTCGGAACTCAGGCGGTTTCGCTTCGCCTTCTTTCGGGTCGGCTTTGTTTTCTAATGCACTATTCACCGCCACCGCCAGTGAGAACGGCCCTACGCGATCTTTCGCAGTCGAAGTGGCTCCCTCGCGGCTCAAGGTAGCCTCGCGGCTCTGCTTACTCGTCGAAAACAACGAAGTGACTACCATTCCTTCAGGGGCCTTTTCGGCCTTTTCAACAGGTGTCGCGATGGCGAAAAGACTGACTTGGCGCGCTTCTTTTGTGATTTCGTGGGAAGCATCGTACGACTTCACAATGGGAGCAAGCTGGTTGCCGTTGGCCAGAGCTTGAAGCGGGTTCGTCTCGAGAACCGCTTTGTTTTCTTTCCATACCACTCCGTATTTCGCCAGAAACGGCTGGAGACTGGGAGGAGATTCGGGGTCCACCATGAGGAAGACTTTCCCACCGTTTTTCAAATACGCTTCCAACTCAGTCAACTCTTGAGGCATGAAGCTTTTGCGGGGCCCTGCGATGATGATGATTTCGGCGTCCGTGGGCACTTTCCCTTTTTCCAAAAGCAGCAGTTCTTCAACGGCAAAACGGCTTGCGGAGAGCGCGTCTCTCATGCCCGAGTAGCCTTCTCGAGTCGCATCGTTCATCATGCGTTCGCCGTGGCCGGTCATGAAATAGATTTTTTTCTTCTCGCCTTTCACCACCTGGACGAGTGCGTTGGTCAGCTTCTCTTCAAACCGAGGGTCTTGTGGAGAGCTAACCCCTTCGACCCGCGCAGTGCGGGTGCTGCTCACTACCAAAACCGTCCCGGACTGTTTGATGTCGTTTTTGCGCGCTTCAAGAGGATCGCGGTCCACGTCAATAAACTGCTTCTTAAGTTGTTTAGATTGGAAAGTATACTTATCCAAAACGGGCGTGAATTCTTGGATCTGCGCCGGCGTAACGAAAACCTTCAGCGTGATCTCTTGGCTCAGGCCTTTGAGCACTTTGATCGTTTGGTCAGACAAAGTATGGATTTTATTTTTAGTAACGTCCGTTTTGACGTCGTAATTCACAGCGATCATGTTTACCAAAATCACGATACCGAAAACGACAAGACTCATGAACGCCGAGTTCAAGCCATAGCGGGTCGACCGCTTAGCGAGTGACTTTTGGATGCCCGTGCGCCCGAGCCAACCGGTAATGGCGAAACTAATGACTCCCAAGCCTAGTAGCACTTGCCAAAGAAGGCTAATTTCAGGAGCCAAGAAAGCCGCAGTGCCGGCGAGGCCTAAGGACGCAGCGGCTACCCAACGAAGAACCACGGAAAGATTATTCTGCTTCAATTTAATTTACCTCCAGCGGTTGCTCTCGACGACCCGATGGGTGAGAAAGAGCGCAAAAAATATGAAACTCACGAAATAGACCAAGTCCTTTAATTGAATCAGCCCTTCGTTGAAGCTGTTAAAATGGCCTAATGGCGAAAGGTAAACGAGGGCGGGCCCCAATTCGATAGGGCCCCAGCTCGCGGTAATCCCTTGACCCAGAGACTGCAGCAGCCAAAGGAGCAGCAGGAGAATGAAGGTCCAAACTGCCGCAACCGCTTGGCTGGAAGCAAGCGCAGACACCAGCGCACCCAACGCGACGTAACACGCTAGCGAAAGGAGAAGGCCTAAATAAGTGCTCGCTATCAGGCCAAGCTCGGGGTTTCCCCAAAGGATCATGAAGAAGGGGTACGCGAACGAAAGCAAAACCATGAGCCCCATCAAAAAGAACGCGCCTAAAAACTTCCCCACGACTAAACCGGTCGTATGGATGGGGGCCGTGAGCAAAAGCTCGAGCGTGTTCTGGCTTTTTTCTTCCGCAAAGAGCTTCATCGTCAAAAAAGGCGTCACGAAGCAGAGAATGAAGGCCATATTCTGAAACAGGTAGGTTGCCAGTTTATCGAGAGTGATCCCTTGCGCCTGACCAAACCTTTGCGCTGCGTTCACTTCTACGTAGATCGAAACGAACTTAGCGAAAATGATTCCCATGACTAAAAGAAAAATACCTAGAAGGACATAGGCAAGCGGGGAATAGAAATACGTTTTGATCTCTTTTTTAATGATGGCTAAAGTCCCGGTCATTTACGCAACCCTCCCGCCAATAAGTTTCAAGTAATAGTCCTCGAGCGACAACTGGACTGGCGACATTTGCGTGAGCCCTGCGTTTTCAGAGACGACGTATTTCGAAATTTGCGCCATTAGTTCAGCCCGTGGCTCGCACTCCACAACCAGCTTGTGGCTTCCATTCGAGAAAACCTCGACACCCGTGACACCAGGAATCCCTTTAATCCCACCCACGAGCCGATCGTTCACGGTTTGGACCGTGATCTCCGTCTTCGACGTGGCGCCTGCTGTGCCGTGAGGGTTGACCAACTCTTGGGCGACAATCTTTCCGCCGTTGATAATGATGATCCGATCGCACGACGCAGCCACTTCCGACAAGATGTGGGTGCTGTAAATTACCGTGTGCGAGGAACGGAGCGATTTAATGAGGCTGCGCGACTCGTGCACTTGCTTAGGATCCAAACCAACGGTCGGCTCGTCTAAAATCAAAACATCGGGGTCGTGGACTAGCGCCTGCGCAATCCCCACTCGCTGTCGGTAACCTTTGGAGAGGTTGCCGATGAGCCGATTGCGAACGTCTCCCAAATTACATTTTTGTAGAGCGGCATCGATTTTGCCCGCGCGCTCTTTCGATGGTACCCCACGAAGCTCGGCAACGAACGAAAGGTACTCTCCCACTAAAAGCTCTTTATAGACCGGAGGGGTCTCTGGCAGGTAGCCAATGCGCTTTTTTACTTCTATCGGACTTTCGAAGACGTCGAAACCAGCAATGGACGCCGTGCCTTCAGTGGCCGGCATAAAACCCGTGAGGATTTTCATGGTCGTCGTTTTCCCTGCGCCGTTTTGGCCCAGAAAACCGAGAACCTCCCCTTTATTTACCGTGAAAGAGATATTATCAACAGCAACCCGATCGCCGTAGACTTTGGTCAGATGCTTGACCTCAATCATCGCTTCACCTCATAAACCAAACAGATTGACTCGGGATAATAGGAACTAGCGTCGATCTTTGTCAAGGCGCGGGAGAGGTAAACGGTTCAAAACCTAGCTTGTGAGAAGAACGCAGCGGGGTTGACCGGGAGGCCATTCTTTCGGATTTCGTAATGTAAGTGAGGGCCCGTAGATTTTCCGGTGGACCCTACTTCAGCAATTTTTTGCCCACGCTTTACTTTTTCACCAGCGTTCACAAAAAGCTTGGACCCATGCCCAAAAAGAGTTCGGATCCCGTAACCGTGATCGATGACGACCACTTTTCCATAGCCCGAACGATTCCCCGAAAAAAGGATCGTCCCGCTCGCGGGGGCACGGACGGGAGTTCCGTTGTCTGCCACAATGTCCACGCCCGCATGAAGCCGGTACGACCCGTCGTAAGGGTGCCTTCGGTAGCCAAAACCAGAGGAGATCCATCCGTTGATAGGCAATAGCGACGGAGTGGCTGCCATGACTGCCGTTTGAGCCAGAAAGAATACTTGGAGCTGAGAAAGGCTCGCTTCGGTTACGAGCCCTGCATTTTGCAGCCCATCCACTCGTTCTGGAAGCGAAAGGCTTGCATTCTTAAAGTTTAAATCGCGCTCCAACGGAAGCATCAGTTTAGACCCCCGCTTTACCGGGCTTTTGCCGGCTGCGGGTTCGCGGATAATCTCTCCCGTGTCCTCTCCGGGCTTCACGTCCAAAGCGCTTTTATCGCCTTGGCCCGAAAGGATTTGAAGCTTCTTCGCATAATTGCGGACTCGCTCGATAGTCGCTTCCATGGTGTCGACTTTGTTGCGAACGAGCTGGAGATCCTGGCGTAGTCGAAAATTTTCGCCTTTGAGGCGCTTGTTTTCTGCGAGTTGCCCCAAGACGTGGATGTAATCGATGCTGATCAAAAGCATGAACACTGCACCAAACGAAACCAAGATCAGTGCAAGCTTTAACGCAAAAAATGGAAGGATCAGCTTATGGACTTTGCGCGTGCGCTCCGGAATGACCATAAGAGTCACAAAACGTTCTCGCCACCACCTCTTTGATCCGTTCAAAAGCACGATCTACCTTACCTCAACAATTAGAGCGGTTATGTTGTCATCGCCACCTCTAGCATTGGCAAGGCCTATCAGGCTTTTTAGCCCTGCCTCAGCGCCATGCTTCAGGTAAGCGTCACGGATTTCTGGTCCATTTACCATGCCGGACAAACCGTCCGTACACAGAAAAAAGGCATCCCCCGCCACGGGTTGTCGTCGATACAAATCGACTTTGACATGATCTTCGTAACCAACGCTCCGGGTGATAACATTGCGGAACTGGTAAGTGGACTCCTGTCCAACCGCCAGCCTTCCTGCGCGGATCTCTTCGTTCACTAAAGAATGATCTTCGGTCACTTGCCAGATTCCACCGTCGCTGATCAAGTAAACACGGCTGTCGCCGACTTGTGCAATATAAGCGATCCCTTCATGAAACAAAAGGGCGACAATGGTCGTGCCCATTCCAGAGAGGTCAGTGTTCTTCTTGCTCTGATCGAAAATTTCTTTGCAGGAAAGGTTCACTGCCCTATCAAGGCGCTCGCGTGGCGGCACCTCGGAGTTCGCACGACGACCCCACATTTGCGACGATGCGCCGGTGAGTGACCCGGTGAGTGACCATGCTGCAACTTCCGCCGTCGACGCCCCGCTGGGCATTGTTCCCGAGGCGGTGCATCGTTTCTACACGCAGCACGTGGACGGGTACGTGGCGCCACTGTCGTACTCGCTGATCGCCGGCGGTCATTCGAACCTGACGTACGACGTGCGCGACGCAGCCGGGAATGCGACGGTGCTGCGGCGGCCGCCGGTCAGCCACGTGTTGGCGACCGCGCACGACATGGGT
>JANPJT010000098.1:0-46581 GCA_031425635.1 Pseudomonadota bacterium | reverse complement strand
CCCGGGCCGTAGTAAACGATTTTGCAAATAATCTCACGAGCGGCGTAGTTGATGAACGACATGGTGTCCTTACAAAGAAACGCGGTTTTGCAGCGCTTTTCCCAGCGTAGCCCCGTCGAGGTACTCGATTTCGGACCCTACTGGGATGCCATGAGCGATGCGGCTAACTTTGACACCATTGTATTTGATGAGGCGAGCGATATACAACGCCGTAGTATCGCCTTCTACGGTTGGGTTGGTGGCAAGGATCACTTCTTTCACGGTGCCCTGCTTTAAGCGTTCTTGGAGCTTTGCAATTTTAAGGGCGCCTTCGTCCATGCCGTCGAGAGGAGAGAGCACGCCATGCAAAACATGGTACTTGCCTTGAAAGTGGTGGCTCCGCTCTAACGCCATCACATCGGAAGGTTCTTCCACCACGCAAATCACTTCGTCGGATCGCTGGGGGTTAGAGCACAAAGTACACGTGTAAAGCTCGCTGAAATTGCAGCACTGCGAGCAAAAGTGCAGAGTGGCCTTTGCTTTTTGGATGCTCTCTGAAAGCTGGCTCGCAAAATCCTCCGACTGCCGGAGGATGAAGTACGCAAGGCGCGTCGCTGTTTTCACGCCGATTCCCGGAAGCTTTTTCAGTTCGCCGATCAGGTTTTCAAGCGCGTTTCCCGTGTTTTCCACGACAGCTATTCCCCTTCCACATTCACATCAACGACTTCGGCACCCAAAGCCTCTTTGGCCTCCAGCACACTCGGGTGAGTGAGCGCGTCGGTCTTAATGCGGTTTGTTTCGTTTTGCCGCGACTTTTCTAAGCTCTGGAGAGATCCCGCGTCTCCGCTTGCGATGATTAGCTGGGCTTCTCTGCCAAATTGGGCCCGGAGAAATTCTTCGATATCCGTTCGGTTTTTTGTGTCTTTTGCCTGGCGTTCGTAAAAGCTTCCTTCAGGAAAGGCCAAGACCACTTTTTTATCCGCTTCCATTTTAAATTCGCCGTGGCAAAGCAGCGCTCCCAGCAAAGGGCGCTTCTTCATCACGGCGTCAATAAAGCTTTGCCAGTTCGGGGTCGAAGCCGCGGCCGCGTGCCTCGGCGGAAGCGGCGAAGGTTCTTTCAAAAGGACGGGGGAAGGGGCTGCAGGTTCTTTCGGTACGGGTGCCGTAGCTACTTTCATTGGGGGAGGAGCCGCTTTTCGGGGAGCTGGGCGGGCTGTTCCGCTCAGCGCGCGTTCCAAGTTTTCCAAAGGCCCGAGCTCAGTCATCCTCACTGCAGTCATTTCAAGGACAAAGCGGGGGAGTGAAGCCCAAGCAAGCTGGCCCACGGCATGGTTAAAAATCTGCGCCATCCGTTCGACAGCAAGTTGGTTCGTAGCGCTCGCTAAACCAGTGAGTGTTTGAAAGTGAGACGCTGCAAGGTCCAGGGACTCTGCGCTTACCTGCCCTTTGGAAAGCACGATCAAATACAGAAGCCGAAGCTCCTCCAGGCACTTTTCAGCAAAGTGTTTGAGATCGTGGCCGGCAGCATGCGTCGCATTGATAACGGCAAGCAGCTCCGGAATATTTTTATGGATCACAGCGGACCAAAAACCCGTAATCGAACTCGTGGGGCTAATGCCCAGCGCATCGACTACCATCGCTTCGGTAAGCTCTCCCTTGCCGTTCGCCTCGTGAGAAAGCACTTGGTCTAAAAGAGAAAGCGCATCCCGCAAACTCCCATCCGCATGGTTTGCGATGGTGCGCATTCCCTCTTCGGATAAGTGCAGCTTCTCGCTTTGGAGAATGTATTTTAATCGCTCGACGATTTGCGGCTGGCTCAAGCGCCGAAACTCAAAGCGCTGGCAGCGCGAGAGGATAGTGACGGGAATTTTCTGCGCTTCGGTCGTTGCCATGATGAAAATCACGTGGGCGGGCGGTTCCTCCAGCGTTTTGAGCAACGCATTAAAAGCGCTCAGGCTCAGCATGTGGACTTCATCGATAATGTAGATTTTGTAAAACCCACTGGAAGCGCTATACGCCACGTTGTCTCGGATGCTTCGCACGGCTTCCACGCCGTTGTTTGAAGCGCCATCTATTTCAGCGACATCGACCGAGCGACTTTCGGAAATGGCAACGCACTCCGAGCAAGTGTTGCACGGGACTGCGTTTTCGGCGTTAGGGCAGCGGAGGGCTTTGGCGAAAATACGAGCAACGGAAGTTTTTCCAACGCCTCGTGCCCCGCAAAAAAGGTAGGCGTGGGAAACGCGTTCAGAGGCAATCGAGTTTTTGAGTGTCTGTACGACATGGCCCTGGCCCACCAAGTCTTCAAATCGATTTGGGCGCCAGCGCCGTGCAATTGCCAGGTATGCCATAAAAAAAAAGAGGCTCGGGTATCCTGCGACGCACTTGTCTGATTGCTACCGCTGCTTCCTTCCGGACCTGACGGGTTTCACAAGGACTCGTCGCGCAGGGCCGAGCCATAATGTAGGCAAGCTATAGCCAGATAGGCCCCAGCGGCAATGAAAATCCGGGTTAATGCCGCAAGAACCCGCCACTCAAGGGCCCCCGCCCGGGGGCAGTATTTGCTGGCTCAGGCACTTTTCGAGTGCTTTAATTTACGGGTGATTGAAAGCCATAGCCACATGCACCGGCAAATGAGGGTTTTGCGGCAGATTGAACGGCGCCGCCGCTACCGAAGCTGGGTCCAAGTGTTTCAAGTTTCGATGCTCTTGTTTTTCGCCGATCAGATTGTAAAAACCTATTGTGGCGGGCAGTTAGACGAGTTCGCCTCGGTGCCTATTTTGGACCAATCGTTCCTTAAGCTCACTCGGGTGCCCGATCCGGGGCTCCTGGGTAAAATCTCAAGCTTTTTGCCCGCGGAGTACGCTCCTTACCCCCAATGGCTTGCCTTGGGCTTTTGGCTGCTGCTCGCTGGCGTTTTCCTGTACCGGGCGGTTTCTGCGGGTTTTGCGGAGCTGCTGGCTTTTGGCGTCTTTTTGGCCGGCGGGCTTTCGAGCCTCGTAAGCCAGTTTTTTAACCCTCGGCCTTTTGATTCTTTGGTGGTTGGCTGGAGCGGCACGAGTTTTCTAACGCTGAATATTGCTGACCTTTGCTTGATCGGCGGCAGTTTTTTCCTTTTGCGGGTGGCCATCGCCCAGCTACAAACGGGAGGCGCCCGATTTTCCCGCCAGATCCCTTGAGTTTTACTCTCGCTGGTTTTTCCCTGATGGGCAGCTACCTTTGGGCCCTCACGTCTTACCGCGCATTGAGAAACCGCTCACTTAAGAAAAGGCACTCGCTCCCTACCGATAGGGCCTAGGGCAGAGCGCGCGACGCCATTTAAATTCGGTGGCCGAGCCGCTCTCTTTGGACGCTCAGGCTTTCGATCTGCTCCTGCCAAAAGCGTTCGGTGCCGAAGTACGGAAAGGCTGCTTTAAAAGCCCCATCGTTCCAGCGGGTCGCAATCCACGAGTTAAAACACATCATTCGCAAAGTGCGCAAAGGCTCGACGAGTTTCAAACTTTCCTGGTCGAAAGCGCGGATCTGTTCGTATGCTTCTAACAAAATCGCTTTTCGCTCTTTACCGTCTTCGTCATCTGCCCCTGTGAGCATCCAAATATCCTGCACAGGCGGGGCAATGCACATATCGTCAAAGTCCAAAAAATAAGGCTCGTTGCCAGTCCAAAGAATATTCCCGGCGTGGCAGTCGCCGTGAGTAAGGATCCACTCCACTTTTTCAAACCAGGGTTCGATTTGATCGCAGATCTGGTTCACTAGCTGCGCGTAGCGGGGCTCCACTGAAGGAGTGAGCATTTTGAGATCTTGGAGCGTTTTGAGCGTTTCACGCCCATAGGTTGTCGGCGACAATTTCGGCCTGGCGGCGTCTTTGAAGCCCGCTCCCACATTGTGCATGCGCGCTAAAAACCGCCCTAACCGTTCAAGCTGTTCGGGGTTTAGCTCGGGTTCAAGGCGCCCGGGTTTTTTGGGAAATACCGTGAACCAAATGCCCTTCGTTTGAAAAAGAGATTCTCCTTCAGCATTTTCAAAAGGGCAAACGACGGGAATCTCTGATTCACTCAGCGACTTTAAAAACTGGTGCTCGGCGAGCAAAGTCTCTTTATTCCACCTGCCTGGGCGGTAAAACTTGATCACCCGGTTTGGCCCCTCTTCGAGCTGAACGTCGTAGACGCGGTTCTCCATCGCATTGAGCGCAAGGAACCTGCCCGTGCAGCGGCCGCCAAAAGTCTCTACCGCGTCGAAAATGACTTCCGGTAGGATCTCTAAAAAACCTTCGATTGCCACTTCAGCCGTCCTCCGAAATTTGGATTAAGTTAAGGCTAGAGAGAACTTGCTCTGCCTGAGGCAAGTCTCCCAGCTGGAGGTAAATCGAAGCCAGCAGGGAAAGTGCGGAGCTGGATTTCGGGTTCGCAGCGAGAGCCGACTGGATATAAGGGAGCGCTGCTTCGGGCTGGCCGCTCGAGGCCTTCAGATCAGCCAAAGCTTCTTCTGGGAGCCCATTACTGCTTTTCACCGAAAGCCTAGAAAAATAAGCGCAGCCTCGTTCAATGAAGCCCGATCGAAGATAGGCCCCCACCAGCTCAAAGTACGCACCGCCGTTGCCAGGGGCCTTCAGGAGCGCCCGCTCCAAATAGCCGATGGCTTCGTCGGGGGAGTGGAACTTTTGGGAGAGAGCCGTTCCCAAGTTGGTTAGGGCAACAGGGTCCTGGGGACGTTTCGTGACTTCTTTTTTGAGTTCGGTAAGGGACTGCTGCGCGCTCGTACTAACCGGGGAGTACGGAAGAGGTTTCGCAGCTCCCCTCGGTGGCTTCGCAGCTTGCGCTACCCAGCTTTCAGCCATTAACCGGGGTGAAACGTAGACGGCATCAGGCCGCGCCGTCTTCCAAATGGCCCCGGCGAGGCCTAGGGTTACCGTGAGCAAAAAAATCGGTCGAAACATGGACTTGCTCTTACCATGATAGGACAGGACCCGGCACCCCGAGTTTTTCTCAACCTTCGAAGGTCATTTTGGGGTAAAGATAGCCCGCGAGGAAAACGTGATCCAGCAAACCCCCAACCGCCAGCCGCTCCCCCTTTCAAGAGCTGAAATGCTTTCGCGCGGGTGGGACTCTGTCGACATTGTTTTCGTGTCCGGGGATGCGTACGTTGACCACCCCAGCTTTGCGATGGGGATCCTGGGCCGCGTCCTGGAGGCGGCAGGCTACCGAGTCGCCATCCTGAGCCAGCCCGACTGGAAAAGCTGTGAGCCCTGGAAACAGTTCGGGAAGCCCCGGCTTTTCTTCGGCATTAGCGCCGGCAACATGGACTCGATGATCAACCACTACACGGCCAACCGAAAAGTGCGCAATGACGACGCCTACTCTCCCGGGGGACGGATCGGGCTCCGGCCGGACAGAGCAACGCTGCCCTATTGCCAACGCGCTCGCGAGGCTTTCCCTGGGGTGCCTGTGATTGCAGGCGGGGTCGAAGCGTCACTCCGTCGCCTAGCCCACTACGACTATTGGAGTGATACCGTTAAACGGTCCATCTTGCTCGACGCGAAAGCAGACTTGGTAGTTTACGGGATGGGCGAGCGCCCCATCTTGGAGCTTGCAGCCCGTCTCTCTCGAGGTGAGTCGGTAAAGGATTTACGAGCCATGCGATCGGTGGCCTATGCTCTCGGGGCGAGCGAGATCCCTTCAAGGCCCGCGACGCCCACGAACGAGCTGCAGAACCACGGCTGGACTGACCCGTTTGGCAGCGGAGTGCAACTCATCCCTTCATTTGAAGAAGTGGCGTCCGATAAAATGGCGTTTGTGGAAGCGACTCGGGCGATTCACTTAAACACGAACCCATTTAATGCAAGAACGCTTGTGCAATTCGCCCAAAACCGCGCTGTAGTCGTTACGCCGCCCGATCTCCCACTCGATCAGCCCGATATGGATCGTTTTTATGGTCTGCCGTTCTCGCGCAAGGCACACCCTTCGTACACCGAGAAAATCCCTGCTTTCGAAATGATCAAAGACTCCGTCACCATCATGCGGGGTTGCTTTGGCGGCTGCACTTTTTGTTCGATCACCACGCACCAAGGCCGAATCATCCAGTCCAGATCCAAAGCATCCGTTCTGGGAGAACTGAAGCAGTTGGCAAGCGACCCGGATTTTAAAGGGATTGTAAGCGATATTGGTGGGCCGACGGCGAACATGTACGAAATGCGCTGCACTCGGCCGGATGTCGAAAAGAAGTGCAAACGGCTTTCCTGCGTCCACCCCACGATTTGCAAATTACTTGGAACAGACCACGGGCCCATCACGGACCTAATGCGAAAATCCCGCGAAGTCCCGGGCATTCGAAAGGTATTTGTGGCGAGCGGGGTTCGAATGGATTTGGCGCAACTTTCGCCCGAGTATTTGAATGAGCTTGCGGAGCACCACGTGGGGGGGCACTTAAAAGTCGCTCCAGAGCATACCGATCCAGAAACGCTTTCCTTGATGAAGAAACCACCCATTTCAAATTTCGAAAAATTCGCCAGCGAGTTTAAAAAAGCGTCGGCCAGGGTCGGTAAGCCGAAGCAGTACCTAGTGCCTTATTTTATTGCGAGCCACCCGGGATCGGATCTTAACGCGATGATTGATCTTGCCGTGTTTTTAAAACGCAACGGGTACAAGCCGGATCAAGTCCAAGATTTTATCCCTGCCCCTTTTGATATCGCAACGTGCATGTACTACACGGGCATCGAGCCCATGACGAGAAAGCCCGTCCACGTCGATAAACATCTGAGAAACCGCAAGCTGCAGCGTGCGTTGATGCAGTTTTTTAAACCCCACAATTATTTCATGGTCCGTGAAGCGCTTATCAAAGCCGGTCGTGCCGATCTCATTGGCAAAGGCTGCGATGCTTTGATCCCTTCCGAGCCGCCACCCGAAGCAATGGAAGCCCGTCGCGAACGCGCCCGCGAAGAATTCAGCGGCAAGTACGTCCATACCATCCCCACTCCTCGAAAAGGCTACCGGCCTTTTCGGAAGTCGGTGCTTGGTGGGGAAACGACCAACCCGTAGCTCGGCAAAGTTCTTCAGAAGTTGACCCTCCAAGTGCAAAATCTTAGAGTCTGCGGCCATGGCATCCTTATTTGAACGCATTGCAAAATCAGTGCTCAGCCGTATTTTTAAGGAGGGCCTTGAAGAGATTTTCAAGAAAGAGCGCCGAAAAGAAGATAAGCCTCCGGCAGACTCGCCTTCATCGCCGAAAGAACCGGATTCACCCTCTAACAAAGCTGGAAAGAGTCATCCGTGGCGTCTTTGCCCCTTGGGAGAAAGCTGGGTACGAACCCATCCACTGACCGTCCCTGCCAGTGAAAAGGGCCCGGAATGGGAAACAAGTCGAAGAGGCCATTGCCGCAACAATAAAAACGGCCGGAACGTCTGTACCGCCGACGAGTTGCGGGAAATTGCCCACTTTCATTTTAGGGACCTGCTTAGTAATCCAAATGCAATGCCCACCCCTGATTCGCTGGGCTTTCCGAATGGGAATAAGTACGATCTCAGCATTGCCGGATGGACTAAATTTTGGAATGAAGTCCTAAACCCACTGGAGCCTCTCACACCTGATTTTGTAAAAGCCCTCATCGCAACCGAATCGGGTTTTGATGTTCCAAGAGATGTTCAAAGTAAGCTCGGACCAGCGAGAGGTCTAATCCAGATAACGGAACAGACTCGTAAGATCCTGCAGAATCCAAAGGGAGAGGTTAAGGATCACCTGATTGAAATGACCATCGAAGAGAGCCGCGATCCTGAAGTAAACATTGCTGCGGGAACCCGATGGTTTTTTCACAAGAAATATCTCGCCAAACGCAGACTCAAACGGGAGGCCACGTGGGAAGAAGCCGTAGCAGAATACAAGGGAATACTCCCTTATTTGGGAAGAAACCAAAAATCAGACGAAATAATGCAAACACTAAGGGATTATTACAAGCGTCTCAAAGAAAAAAGGGGTCCCAAATAATTTCCGCAGTAGTCTGGTTTATTTCCTGTGTTCTGCCGTTAACTGAATCTTCCTCTAACGCTGGAGGAAACGCTAAGGGAGCCCCTCCCAACTTCGTGCTTACTCCTCACTACGGGATCCTTTCGACGCAAGAACTTCAGAAAGCAGCTCAAAAAAACGGAAATTTCTTTTGGCAATGCTTCCCGACGCAATCCGTTTCAGTCAACTATGATAAATGGCGAGGGGCGGACCCTATGGGGCCGTACGATCAAGTTGTCACCATGTGCCTTTTTGGCATAACCGCTAAACATAAAGGAATTTGGAGCGAGTTTACCGGTCGGCGAGCAAACCGGATCGAGGTCTGCACTGATCTCGTAGATAACTGGAAAAGACTGACGAAAGAAGAGAAGTTTGTTTGCGTTGGCGCTGAGGGCTCCCCGTTCGACAAGGAAGTCCAAAAAAAGGGGCGGCATTCCTGGACCTGGATTAAGTTCAAGACAAAAAAAGGATGCTATGCGTATTTTCCGAACGATTGCACTTGATGTCCTGACTTTTTGGAAGAAGTGTCTATCTACATTCCCGCCTCATGATGGATCGGATGTTTTGACGTTTTGATCTGTCAGGTAAGCGCTTGCTGCAGCCTGACCGCATCGCGCGAAAGATGTCCCCTTTCCGAAAAGCCGAGCCGTAGCCGAGGGCTCCAAGTGGGCGACTAGCGGCGGGATGAGCGAAAACTAGACCGCGCGGAGGGACCGAGCACTAGCAGGCCCCGTTTCCAAAAAAATCCTTCTAGCATCACGCGCGATATCCCTTCAAAAAGACACTCGCACCCGATATCGCAAAGCCGTAACAAGAACAGAGGAGACACGATCAAAAAAACACTGAGAGTTTTAGTCAGTTGGCTTAGACTCCCGCTTCGCGCAAAACACCGGGTAGCGATTATCCGTCAATCCATTGCTTCCCGCTTTACGCCGGAAAAGAGGGAAAGGCTGTTTGCGGGTCCCGAAAATGAAAAACCTGCGCCCTCACCTAATATCGGGTTCTTTCCAAATAACGCTGGGGGCCGAGCCGTTTTTGGAGGGAGGATCACTTGTAGGGGGAGCGGGCTAGTGGTCTAAGCCAAAGCGCTTGGCCAGGATTCGAATCGGTGACTGTTTGCCCCTCGCGTGGTGGCTTTGGGCCTGATGGAAAAGAAAACAGCTGGTTCTTTAGCTCGGCGGATTTTTCTTTGTGGGGGCTGGTAAGCACCGTTTCCCCAAATTGGGCCCCCAAACCCATTTGTAAATAGTTGAGTGAGGTACGCAGACTCACCTTAGGCGACGGGTTTTTTAGAGCCCGGGTGGGTAACGTACGCGTGGCGGCATGGTTTGATAGAAAAGTTTAGGGGAGCGTCCAGCAGAAAGCTCTTGACGTGGTGGGGGTGATTTTTGGTGTGAAGCTTTCTGCTTTCCGGGAAGCCATTTCTTAGGCTTTGAAAACGTTGAGGTTCGCTCGAGGGGCGTTGCACTTCGCTGATGAACCACAGGACCTTCACTTGTTAGTTGTTCTTCCATTGCTGCCAGTTAATCGCAAAGAAAGAGCGATTTAAAACCCGTGTTAACTTCGTTTCTTTGAAGGAGTTTTCCATGTTGTTTAGAAGCCGTTTCGAAGCTTTGATTAGGCAGTCTGATGAAGTTCTCTTATCTTCTTTTTCGCGTTTGCTGGTGAGAGAGAATAAGAGAAAAGCTGAGTTCCTGATTTATCTCAGCGCCATCGATGCAAGGCGCCTTTACGCTAAAGAAGGCTTTTCAAGCTTCTTTGCTTTTCTCACTGAAAAGTATGGGCTCTCTGAAAGCTCTGCTTTGAAACGCATTCAAGCTAGTCGCCTGACGCACCGATACCCCTTTCTATTTGATGAAATCGCTTCGGGGAAACGCACTATGAGTGCCCTCAGTCGCTTAGCCCCCTTCGTCAAAGACGCAAACGCTCACCTGCTCTTCCCGGAAACACTTGGTAAGAGCGTGAGGGAAGTGGAGAGACTGCTAGCAAAGCGGTTTCCCGAAGCTGCTACCCCGGATCGCCTCCAGAAGTCTGTCAGGCCTTTAAGCGAAGACCAAGTGCACGTGTCGTTCACGGCAGATACGGAGTTTGAAAAAGACCTTTTGGAAGCAAAAGCTTTACTCAGCCACCGCTTCCCCCAGGGGAAGCTTGGCGATGTTCTCGGAGTTGCTTTGAAGTCCCTTCTCAAAGACTTAAAAAAAGAGGCTTCCAAAACGAAAGTCTCCCAAGCAGGGGCGACGACGTCTTCCAGCATTCCACGTGGCATACAAACTAAAGCGTCCAAAGTCCCCAAACCGAGTCGCCACATTCCACGTGGCATCAGAGCTGCCATTTGGGAAAGAGACGAGGCCCGGTGTTGCCACCCTAAACCTGAAGGCGGCATCTGTGGAGAAACGCACTTTCTGGAAATCGATCACAGTTGGCCTTTTGCCCTTGGCGGCAAGCACGAGGAAGAGAATCTTCGCTTACTCTGCCGCACACAACCAGCTCATGGCAGAAACTTTCTTTGGCCGAAGATTTGACCCCTTCGCTTCCCGCGAAAAGGCTCCAAGCGGCCAAGAGACACCGCGCTTTTAGGCTCGGTCCCGCGCGGAAGCAGATGTCATTGGGGGAAAGGAAAATTGGGACAATGTTCCGTGGGACCTAACCGATCCTAGAGACGTAAACGCTTTGAGGGCGGCAATAAAAGAACATGAGAATATAGCTGAGGATTTACGAATTCAAAGATTGGATCTGCTTGAAAAATACGGAATTCGATTCGAACCCAATATTGGCAGTGATGCGCTGACCACGTTCATAAAGGGAGACGTTGCAGGTGGCTACTCTACTGAGGGCCTTAAAGATGTATTGCCGCGTATAACAGATCCTCACGATCGTGCGAAACTTGAAAGAGGCTACCGGCGGTATTTGCTTACCTCTAATGCTCGGGAAATCGCAATACGTCAGCTAGGCGCGGGAACGTGGAGCGATGATAAGAACTGCGCAGAAACCTTGGAACTCCTTGCTGAGAAAGCTCGGGCTGTAGCGCGTTAGTAATCAGCTATGGGTTTGGGAGAGAGGGCCTTTTCCCGCTCCAGAAATCCGCGGTCGAGGAGGGGTTCAAATGGATCTCTCTCGAACCCCGAAGACCTTGCTCAAAAACCCCCCGGGGTTCGCGGGTGAGATCGTTTCTAGCAATTTAAATGAGTCTGCCAAATCCGTATCTAGAAAACCTAGTCGTAACTATTCAGTAGAGCTAACCTCTCAGCCAAAGCCTGCGATTGGGAAGTTCGCATTCTTGCGAGAACTTGATCTTGGCGCCGTGTTTCAACGCCACTAAGACTTATTCTTCAGCGCAATGAGCGCTGCGAATGGGTTGTGCTTCAGCTCTTCATTCCGCGTAGGGGCTTCGCGCCTTCGCGGTTGTTCGGGCCGGCGCGGGGGCGGAGCGCTGCGCGGGGTCTTCGGCCTTGAGTCAGTGCTTCGCGTAGGGCGATGCGGTGAAGAGCCACTTCGGTTTTGCATGGGCGGAGATCCGCCAGCGTTCATTCGAGGAGGCGGAGCGTTGACTTTGGGACGCGGCGCTGGCGGTCTTTCGGTTTTTTGCGCTGGCGGTCGCGGTGGCCGTGCTGCAGGCTTTTCTGCTCTCATCGTGAGAGAGATCTGCTTCTTTTCTAAGTTCACTTCTAGGACGCGCACTTGAACTCTATCGCCGGGGTTCACCACTTCGCGTGGGTCGCGCACGAAGCGGTTCGCAAGCTGAGATAAATGCACAAGGCCGTCCTGGTGCACTCCAATGTCCACGAACGCACCGAAGTTGGTCACATTGGTGACAATGCCAGGGCAAGCCATTCCGGCCTGCAAGTCCTTCATTTCAAAAATATCTTCGCGGAAGGAAAAGGGAGTGAAGCTTTCTCGAGGGTCTCTTCCCGGCTTTTCGAGCTCCGCTACTAAGTCGCCGAAGGTAAAGGCACCTAGCTGCTCTTGGAGTTCTCTCGACGAGCGCACTGTGCTCGCACCAGCGCCAAGCAAAGAAGCGACAGGTTTATCGACGGTTTGTGCGAATGCTTCCAAAACCGAGTACCGCTCAGGGTGGACCCCTGTGTTGTCTAACGGGTTGGTGCCGTTGGGTACTCTGAGAAACCCTGCGGCTTGTTCAAAAGTTTTGGTGGAGAAGAAAGGGATTTCGAGAAGCTCGGCTCTGGAACGGAATAGCCCCTTCTCGTTTCGCTTTTCGACAAGCGCTTTCGCCAGCGCCGGCCCAATCCCGGAAACATACGCAAGCAAATGCGTCGACGCCGTGTTGACGTTGACGCCCACCGAGTTGACGCTGAGCTCGACCACTCGCTGCAGCGATTTTTTCAAGGAGTGCGCTGGAACATCGTGTTGGTATTGGCCTACGCCAATGCTTTTTGGATCAATTTTCACAAGCTCCGCAAGCGGGTCCTGCAACCTTCGCCCAATGGAAATGGCGCCGCGGACAGTGACATCGAGTTCGGGGAACTCTTCTCTTGCCACTTCGCTTGCGCTATAAACGCTCGCACCTGATTCATTGACCATCACCACGGGCAGCGATTTGCCGGTCTCTTTCAGAAAAGCACGGAAGAAAATTTCGGTTTCTCTTCCCGCCGTTCCATTGCCAATGGCAATGGCGTCGATAGGGTGCGCTGCCAAAAGGGCAAGGAGAGACTCTTTCGATTTAGCTTTTTGGTCATCGGTTTGAAGGGAAATCACTTCGTGGTGCGTGAATTTACCGCTGGCGTCGACCAAAGCCACTTTGCAACCTGTGCGAATGCCAGGATCCACTGCCAGAACCGATTTGGGTCCCAAAGGAGCAGAAAGTAAGAGAGTTCGTACATTGTCTGCAAAAACACCGATCGCCACGTCGTCAGCAACGGTTTTAAGGGCCCGATGGACTTCCGATTCAATGGCGGGCCGTACATACACTTGGTAGGCGAGGAGGGCGGCCCGTTTTAGGATTTCAGCGCCCGGGCTTTCATGCACTGAGCACGCGTGCATTTCAAACGCCCCCAGCAGAGCCTTTTCAAACTCAGGCTCGGCGACTGGACCGCCGATCCGAGCGACAATTTCGCTCTCCAGCCAGCCGCGGCGGAGCGCTAAGTATCGGTGCGAGTTCTGAGGCTGTCTCAGCGAAGCAACCGACTCGTGGTAGGCAAAGTATTTTTCGAATTTGCTATTCGGCTTCGCCTTGTCGCCTTTAGTGCAATAAAGGAAGCCTTTCTGGGTGAAAGCTTCTCGCACACGCTCGCGTAACTCTTGTACTTCTGAAAGCCGTTCGACCAAAATATCCGTGGCGCCTTGGAGCACTGCCGCCACTTCTAAAATGCCTTTGTCTTCGTTACGAAAAGTGAGCGCCCAAAGCTCCAGCGTTTGCCCTGGCTGCGGAACCTCGGTTCCATGGCCGCAGTTCCAAATCCAATCCGCAAGGGGCTCCAGCCCTGCTTCTTTTGCGAGAAGGGCTTTTGTTTTCTTCTTTTTCTTGAACGGAAGATAAATATCTTCCAGCCGATCGCGATCGAAGCAGCTCAAGATAGAAGCTTTCAGCTCGGGAGTGAGCTTCGACTGCGATTCAATTTCTGCGACGATAAACGCTTGCCGTTGGTTGAGCCCGTCCCAATCTTCCTTGCCATCCAGCACTTGTTCAATGCCGACTTCATTGAGGTTACCCGTCGCTTCTTTCCGGTACCTGGCAATGAAGGGGAGTGTCGCTCCCTCAGTTGCTAGCTTCAGCACAGCGGAAACGGACGAAGTGGGGATGTGTGGGTGTCTGTTTTGGAACCAAGCTTCGAAAGTCACAGAAAAAGATTTCCTCACGAAAAGCAGGAGAATGCCATCTTGCCTAAGCAGTGGCAAGGCGCCACGATATGGGTTGCGGGTATTTTGCTCGCTGCAGCGCTTGGTGCGCCGCGGCTATTTCAACACAAGAGGTACTTATGCGCTTCCATGTCGTTGTAGTCGTTTTCTCTTTGGGCTTTTTCGCCCATGCAAACCACCCAGATCATATCAAGGCCGAGGGGACCGCGCTTTTTAAGTCGGGCACCAGCCTTCAGAGCACTAAAGTCGACCTCTATGTCCCCAAGAAGGGCCAAGGCAAAGTCATCCTCGAGTTCCAGGGCAAGGAAGTGGAGTCGGATTCGTTTCGCTCAGCAGAAGTCCTCGGGCGGAAAGTTTTCAACGTGCGCTTTACCGATGCCCCAGGGACAGCCAAAGGCACCGAAACACTGCTGACGGGCACTTACTTGCGGGGCGACAACCAAGCAGTCTACTTTGGTGATTTTTACCTGAAAGCCGCAGGCGCCACCTCGAAATGGGGCCATGGGGGCGGTTTCTACTTCAGCACGAAGTAGCCGTTCAACCGGTGCGTTTTGCGAATTTTCCTCTCCCCAGTGCTTGCCACCGGGGAGGGGAAACCGCATTCTGCTGGCATGCGACGCTTTTTCCTTCTCATTTTAGTTTCGGTTTTGGTGGGCTCTTACTTTGGGTACAGGTTCATAACCCGCCAGGGCCGTGACTCGGTGGACTGGTCAAAGCCTATCGCTGGGTCTCAGGTAAAGTTCGATCCTTTAGGCATCCCTACTATTGAGGGGAAAGACTGGCCGTCGCTGGCAGAAGCGCAAGGCTTCGTGGTGGCTTCGGATCGTCTATGGCAAATGGACCTCATGCGCCGAAGTGCTTCGGGGCGGCTTTCGGAGTGGTTTGGGCCCCAAGCGCTTGACCACGACGAAGGGCGTAGGAAAGAAGATTGGCAAGGGGTGGCTGAACGCGCCGCTGCGCTGTTTCCGGAACCCGAGCGAGCTTTTTGTGAAAGTTTTGCTCGCGGGGTTACTCAATTCATTAAACAAAGCCCTAAACGGTGGGGAGTCGAGTACCTTTTGCTGGGCGCCACTCCTGAGCCGTGGGTTTGCACCGACAGCGTTCTGATTTTGCTTTCGATGGTAGACGATTTGAGCTCGGTTTTCGAAAGCGAGGCTTCGGCAAGCGTATGGCGCAAGTTTTTGCCCCTTTCATGGGAGAATTTTCTTTTCACCCAGGATCACCCTTGGAACACGGTGTTGCTTGGGAAAAATAAAAAAGCGAAGCCTCTCGTTCTTCCTGAAGAAAAATTGCGTGCCGCGCCACTCACGGCTTCTGAAAAAGCAGAGGTGCATTCCGATGGTGAATTCTACCCTGGGAGCAACGCTTGGGTGGCGAGAAATGAAACGGGAGTGTGGGTCGCTAACGACCCCCACCTCTCGGCTTCGGTGCCTCAGCTCTGGTACCCGATTCGAATGCGCGTGGCTGAAGAATGGACGGCTGGGGTCTCCCTTCCGGGGATTCCCGGGATCGTGATTGGTAGAAACGAGTTGGTTGGTTGGGGCTTCACCAATGCCAAAGAAGACGTCGACGATCTTTTAGAAGAAGAGCTCAGCGAAGATGGTAAAAAGTATGTTGAGTCGAGAAGTTCCAACGGAACAAAAAAATGGAAAGAAGTCCAAGAGCTTCCGTATACCATTCGGGCGCGTGGGGCTGCCGACAGAACCGGCACCGCGCGGTTCACACACCGTGGCCCCCTCATTCAGCTCAAAAGCCAGCCCGGAAAAACCCTCTCTCGGCAATGGCTCGCGTTAAAGCCGGGGAACCTCAGAATCCCGACTTTGGCTCTGATGCGCTCCAACGACTGGGAGAGCTTTAACAAAGCCTTAGACGACTTTCCTCTCCCTGCGCAGGCCGCGGTCTACGGGCACAAAGACGGCTCGATTGGCCTGCGTGTTTCGGGGCGAGGAGTGAAACGAAAAAAGTCGGGGCTCATCGTCCAAGTCGCGACCGACGGAGAATGGGTCGGCATGGCGCCCGTCGCGGATCGCCCGCGAGTCTTTGTCCCGGCTGGGAAAGAGGCTGCGTTCATTTCTACTGCCAATCAGCGGCTATGGCTTTCGGATTACGGCCACCATTGGTCGTCGGATTTGCGGCAGGATCGGATTCGGACGGTGCTCACGGGAGCGGCGCATAGCCGCAAAGGAATGTTGAAGCTTCAACTCGACACCCACTCAAGGTTTTCGATTCAGCTCTTTGCCTGGGTGCGAAAGCATGCCAAACCCAAAAACCCCGCTCAGGAGAAAATCCTTGCTCGGTGGGAGTCGTGGGATGGGTTTGCAGAAAGCAACGAGAAGGTCTTTGCGGAGGGGATTTGGGCTCGAAAACTCTTTAGCCAGGCCCTCATTGGGCGGGCGAGATTTGCCTTTCTCCCCGAAGCCGCAAGCAAAATCCCTTACGAGTGGAAGATGCAGACAGGCTGGCAGCTCGCGGTGATGGAGTCTGCTGGAACCGAAGTGTTTGGCATCCAACCCAGCGAACTTGCCACTTGGATTCTGGACGAAATCGAAAGTGCCCACGTGCACACAGAGCAGTTTTCTAACGCTAACCGATGGCGAGCGCAGCACCCGTTCGTGAAAGGGATCCCTTGGCTTGGGTGGCTTTTTGCGATCGATGAGATGCCTCAAGTGGGCTACGACGGAGTGGTTCGAGTGGAGCGCCCCAAGGCGGGGGCTTCTACTCGAATTGTCTGGGATCTTCGAGAAGCCGACGGTGGCTCCTGGAGTTTCCCAGTGGGGTCTTCCGGCCACGTCTTATCGAAAAACTTCAAAAGCTTTCGAAAGCTGTGGGCAGAGAAAAGTTCCAGTCCAGTGTGGGTGCATTAGAAATCAAACCGGGATCGGTACTTCCGACGTTGAAGCGCAAGATAAACCGCAATCAGCGAGAAAACTACCAGGCTGCAAGCGACTAGCAAGGGGTTGTGCTGGACGAAATCTCCAATTTGCGAATAGGCCAGTTTCCGTTCCTTCACCACTACCACAGGGACCTCGGAGGGTTCTGGTTTTGATTCTACTTTAGCCACTAGAGGAATTTCGGCGCTGGCAAACAGTTTTGCGGGGAGAAGCCGAATGGAAGTTTCACGCGATACGACGCTGCTGGTGAGGCCATTCATTACGGCAATCTCCCTCCAGCTTCCTTCCGCTCCATACAGTTGCTCCGCAAGTTTTCGTAGGTCCGCACCCTCGCCTACCGTTCGAACCTCGGTAGGTGCATTGGATTCAGAATAAAAAGAAAGCAGGCGGCTATCGTTAGGGTTTTTCTGAGACGAATAATAAAGCGTTTGGCCCGCCTTCCAAATCCCTGATGACCCGTTCCACTGAACTAAGTCGGCAGCTCGTTCGGCGGTTCCGTAGAGTCCGATAGAGAGAGATTCCGGAGTATCACCGAGGCGAAGGAAGTAATATCGGTTCAGCCGATCCCCTGAACGGGTGATGGCTTGGGGGCTCATTTTTTTGGCGGCAGTGGTAAAAGGTGACTTCACTGGCACGGCGCTGCGAACTTTTCTTTGTTGTGCCGCAATGACTTTCTCGGTCGGCTCGCTGGTCGCAGCAAAAGCTTCAGTAAGCGCAGGCTCCGTTAGAGCGGGCCCTGCGGGCTCGTTGATTTCTTCCAGTAACTCGTTGTCAGTCACTTCGATAGGGGCGTGGGTGCACGCTGCAAACAGCGGCACTAGTGCCCAGAAAGCCAGCGAGAAATGTCTTCTAGTTTTCATAGCGACCACACTCCGTATCGGATGATCGTAACCAATTTGTGAAGTGCAATCGTGCCAAAACTAAGGAGAAAGAGGCACAAAGGCCCCTCAGAGGCCGGGCTAGTCAGGCTACTCGCTTGAGTAGTCACGTCTTTAGCGAGAGGTACGGTTCTTTCTTGAGAACGCTGGTGGTTGGGGCTCCAGATCAAGGCGTCAGGTAGGCAAGCACCGGCTTTGGGACGGTTGGTGGCGAGCTTTCTTTAAAAACACGCAGGCGGGTTTCGCCTTCGACTGTTTGGGATGCGCTCGTACCGCCGATCGAGTTAGCGGTTCCTAAGTGCCCTCAGTCGGCGGTAACGGTTTTTAAAGAAAGCCCCCCACCAACCACCCCAAAGCCTCGGCCGCTTTTTTTCAACGAATGCCGGCCCCGAACGTAGCGGATTAGTTTGGGGAGTTTTTAAGATTCGTGCCTTAGCGTTAAGGCGTGTTTCTGAGGAAAAGAGGGTGGGCTCAAAGCCGGTGGGCGGAATCGGTCGACTTGATGTGAGCGCAACCACTTGCTTTTAAGGGAACGAGCGCAGATTGGGGCTCGCCTTTTGGTTCAAGGTTTGCCAAATTGGCCACTTCAAAAGGGAGAGTCTGTTGGAGTTTCGGTGCAAAGTAGAATCAACGCGCGAACTGTCGGCTTCGGTTTTTGAGCTCACTTTTACGCCAGATAGGCCGCTTGATTTTCAGGCGGGGCAGTACATTAGTGTGGAAGTCCCGCAACCCGAAGGCAAGCCGCTACGGCGGCCTTATTCGATAGCGTCCCCGCCCGGGAGTTCTCCCATCGCGCTGTGTATTCAAAGAATAGAAAAAGGCCCCGGGAATAGTTTTCTCGCGAATTTGAAGCCTGGAGATTTTTTTCGCGGGTTTGCTCCCTATGGATTTCTCGTCTTTAAACCGAAGCCCGGACGTGACGTAGTTTTTATTGCGACCGGAACGGGGATCGCTCCGTTTCGATCGATGCTGCTATCGGAGCGTTTTAAGGCTACAGCTGTGCGCAAGGCCGTTTGCCTCTTGGGTGTGCGCACTGAAAATGAGATCCTTTACCAAGACAGTCTCGGCAATTTAGATGGAGTTCAGTGGGTGCCGTGTATCAGCCGCCCTCAAAATAAGGGGGGGTCAAACTGGGCGGGCAGAGTGACTGACTATTTGCAGAAAACGGAAGCCGCTTGGCTTGAGACGGATTTTTATCTCTGCGGGAATGGTGCAATGATTGATGAAGTAAAGCAGGCCCTCAAAGCGCGAGGGGTTTTAAAAGACTCCATCCACCAGGAAATTTATTTTAAACCGGAGCCGTCGGCCAAACCTTAAGCGGCGGCTTTGAGCCTTCCTTCGGAGAGCTGATTGGGCCGGCCCAAAGCGACGTAAAGTGTGTTTTGGTTGACTGCTTCGGAGGCCAATTTCAACTCGCCCAAGTGTTTTACGCTGCCACTCTGAACGAGTTGTTCTAACTTGGAAGTCGCATTCGGGCCGACCGCCGGATTCGACACAGTAGAAGCGCTGAGCAAGAGGCACTCACCGGGCATCAGTGCGCCTCCCGTTTGTTCGTAGTGGGCTTGAGGGGCGCTTCCAATCGGCGAATTCGCTGTGCGCACCGCGGACAAAGATGCGCCGCTTTGTTTTTCCCATCGAAGGGGGCTCTCAGATCCTGCGGTCACGCAAGAGAAAGCACCGCCCGCAAGGTCGACTTCCAAAGCAGTCGCAGAGAAAGAAATTCTTCCCTTAAAGACAGAATACAGTGTGGCGTTGAGTAGCTCTAATGTTTGAACCAGAGTGAAGGTCCGGGCTTTGGCACCGTCCAGGGTCAGACGCACTAAAACCGCGAGCAAGGTTCCGGAAATCCCTGGTTGGCTACAGCGGCCCACGATAATCTGTCGACGGTTCCCGAAGGAATTAAACTCCCAAATGTCTTGGTGCTCGGCGGCTCCGGTGGGGCGATTCGCTGTGAAATCCCAGTCCTCAAAGTAGCCAGTTTGGGGCGTTGATACCAGGGCTCGGACGGCTTGTATCGTCGCCAGCTCCGAGTCCTTTTGCCCTTTTTCAAACTCTCTTTTCAGTTGTTGTTGTAGAGAGGGGAATAAGCGGTCGAAAGCGTCGGTAACATAGATAAATTCATCTCGGCCTTTTACTTCAGGTGTTCGGTAGATTTCGCCGCGCACGACACCTTCGATGACGGCTGCCGTGTTTCGGATATTGTTTACCAAATGCCGAGTGAGCCAAAACGTGACGGCAAGGCAAAGCCCCAGAACGGCGTACAGTCCGAGCAAGCTTTCGCGGACCATGCGGGTTAAGAGAGGGATGAGGGTGTCGGATTTGTGCTCTGAGTACAAGTACGATCCTTTGATTCCAAACGGTAAAACGGAAGCAAGGGTCGTTTCGCCTTCTTTGCCCCACTCAAAGTTGATTCCCGACGTCCAATCTTGAGGCATTTTATTCAACGGAAAACCTGGAAAGGGAGCTGTTTTGAAAGCCACCAATTTTTCGGGCTCTGGGTGGAGGAGCAGGCTTCCTGTTTCCGATACCACGTAAGACAAGGGCTGCCCGGGAGAGGAAAAAGCGGAAGCGAAAAAGTCCTGCGAAGCGTCTGCGACGATGATGGTAGGTGCTGGGTGTCCATCGAGTGCTTTGCCGTAAGCAACAAAAGAGAAGACTCCTAGTGAGTCTCCGGAGGGAAGGGTGATGCTTCGATTGAGCAAAACGGGCTCCCGCTTTTGTGCGAGAGCGGCAACGTCCACTGGCGATTCCGTACTAATCAGAGCCAGTGTGTTGAGGGGCAGCGATTTCGATCGGAGGAGGTCGGTGTTTGAGGAATAGTACGCCGAGAAACTTCCGTTGCGGTTTGGGGTATAAACAGTGATTCCAATCACTTCTTTTCGAAAATCCTCACTGCACCGGGAAAAGAAGCCCGTTTCCAGCCGCAGTTTCTCAAGCTCAAAAAGCCGAAGCTTCAAAAGCATTTCGGCCTCTGCCCTTCGTGCCTCGGAAGCACTTTGCGACAACGCGAGTCCCAGCCTGCTGCTCTCTATCACCAGGGTTCGTTTAGCAACCGTGTAAAACAAGCCCCCGCTGGCTACGACCGCGGCCAAGACCGGGAAAACGATCTTATATTTCAATGGGATAAACAAACGCATGCGGCGACCCCTCCAGCATGCTTATCGTCTGGCCCAAGAAAAAGCATAAGAGTTAAAGCAATATGACGCGCTGCCGATAAGAAAATGGGGCGCCAATGCAAAAGCGAAGCAAAGCCATTCCTGAGTTTCACCGAGGCGAGCAGTTGGCTTGGCTCGTTTTCTTTGGGGGCGCGGGACTCGCGCTCACCCAGCTGCTCATCGATTGGAAGCCCAGCGCTGCATCGTTCGAGGCTCTCAACTCTCCTAGGCGAGAGCTAAGCTCCTCTTGGACGGACATCACCGTTTTTGACGCACCCCCTCCTTTGGGTCCTTTGGCAAAACAGCACTCAGAGCTCACGAGAGAAGCGGACAGAGTCATTAATCGCAACGTTGAGATGGTTCGCCCGATCCAAGTCGTCAGTCCCATCGTCTTGCCTCTCGACCAATTTGAGCACTATACCTTGCGTCCCGCGAGGCCTTTGCCTGGCGCAGTCATCAAAATCGGGCTGAAGCCGCAGTGCATCCTGTTCAGCTGGTCGGAAATTCCAGTGCCGAATGTGCGTTACACATTGGAGGTCGCTAAAGCGCGGAGCTTCGAGCACTTCCGAAGCTTCGGCTCGTCGTCTCATTCAGTCAAAATCCGCGTGAGCAGAAAGGCCGATCTATTTTGGCGCGTCCGTGCCAACCTCGGTAGGGCTGAGATGGTAAGCCCCATCTCCAGCTACTTGACGCTGGAACCTTCGCTGACAGCAGAAGAGGAAAACCTTCGGGAGCTAGCTAGCCGCGTGCGCCAATCAACGGCTTGGCTGAGCGATATTGCCTATTGCGATTAGCGCAAGGGTAGCAATCTACGGTACACTTTTCTTCGCAGTGTACACTTTCAGCAAAATCTTACAGCCGCTGTTTTGGCCGTACAATATCGGCCTGACGCTGCTATCTCTTTCCCTTTTGGCAGCTTTGTTTGGGCGAAAACGGGTTTCCCTTTATTTCCAGTGTGCAGCTTTTGGTGCGCTGCTCTTTCCTTCGTTCCCGTTCATTTCTGAACCCCTCCTCCGGTCATTGGAATCCCAGTACCCGCCCGTGAGCCTATCCGAAGTTCGAAAAGCGGATGCTATCGTGGTATTTGGCGGGACGGTTCTGGGTCTTGAGCCCCCTCGGAAGCAACTTCAAGAATCCGACGGTAGCCGAGTGTTCGCAGCGTGGCGGCTTTTCCGCGAAAAAAAGGCGCCGCATATTTTGGTAACCAGCGGCGTGGCTTATCGTGACGCACAAAAAACCGAGCGAACAGAAGCGGAAGACATGCACGATCTGCTCGTCGAACTCGGCGTGCCAAGCGACGCCATTCTGGTAGAAAACCGGGCGCGCAATACGACGGAAAACGCCGCTTTGGGCCGTGTTTTACTGGATAAAAAGGGGTTGCGGCGATTGATCTTAGTTACCAGCTCTTTCCACATGCCCCGCTCTGTCGCAATGCTCAGGAAGCAAGGCTTTACCGAAATTCAAGCTTTGCCAACGGATAATCGAGTGATCGAAAGGGCGTTCTCGACGCTCGACCTACTCCCTTCTCTAGCCGCCCTTCAGGCAACCACGCGATCCATGAAAGAGTACTTAGGACTTTGGTTTTACCGCTAAAAAAGAGGCAATCGAATGCGAAGCGAATTTCTGAACAGCCTTTCCCGTACCGTCGGCGCCGACTCCTTGTTGGTTGGGAAAGACGCGTGCTTTCCTTACTCAACCGATTGGACGAAGACCCCCGGAAACCCTCTTGCGGTCGTACTGCCTAGAAGCACGCCGGAGCTTTCCAAAGTTCTAGCCCTTTGTTCGAAAGAAAAAGTTCCAGTCGTTCCCTCGGGCGGTCGCACGGGGCTTGCTGCCGGCGCGGTTCCGACCAATGGGGAATTAGTCGTCAACTTAGGGCGGATGGACTCGCTTTCTGAGCCGAGCCTTCTTTCCCGAACGGTGCGGGTTGGTGCGGGAGCGGTGACGGAAAACGTGCACCAACACTGTGAAAAGGTAGGCCTTACCTGGCCAATTGATCTTGCTTCCAAAGGATCTTGCCAAATCGGCGGCAACCTCTCCACGAACGCAGGAGGGCTAAAAGTGATTCGGTATGGGATGGCTCGAAAATGGGTAACGAGCCTCGAGTTTGTGAAGATGGACGGCAGTGTGCTTACGCTCAACGCGGGGCTTGAGAAAAACAACACAGGATACGATTTACTGCAGCTCATGATAGGCAGCGAAGGGACTCTTGGTATTTTAACCGAAGCTACTTTAAAGCTAGTTCCAGTCCCAGAGGAGAAAGGGAAGTCTATTTACTTCTTCGCTGTCAAAAACGCTTTGGGCCTTCCCTACCTTTTCGAGAAGTGCCGCACAGGCCCTTTTGAAATCCTGGCTTTCGAGTTTTTTTCCAGTAAGTGCCTAGAAGCGGTTTCGAACAAGCTCGGGCGAGAATCAAAACTTCGAGGCAAAGGCGAATATTATGTTCTTGCGGAAGTGGCAGGAGACCGTAGCCGAGATGCTTGGGCTGAAGCGACTTTGTCGAACCCTCTGGTGATTGATTCACTGGTGGCGGACTCCAGCGAAAGCCAGAAACAAGTTTGGTCTCTAAGAGAAGGGATTACGGAGAGCCTTGCGCTGACTGCTTCTCTCAGGAAGCACGACTTGTCGGTGCCGGTGGATCAAGTAGCCTCCTTTTTACAAGACGTTGAGGCTTCGCTTTTCGAAGCGAAATTGCCTATTGAGCTATATTTCTTTGGGCATTTTGGGGATGGGAGCCCGCACGTCAATATGCTTTGCCCTCCTTCGATACCCTTTGAAGACTTCGACAGAGCGTGCGATCTTTTTGAGCCCAAGTTGTTTGGGCTAGTCCAGCAGTACCGAGGCAGTATTTCGTCGGAGCATGGGGTAGGACTTTTGAAGAAAAAGTGGTTGGGATTTAGCCGCACCAAAGAGGAACTCGATATTTTCCGCGCGATCAAGTCCGCCTTTGATCCGAAGGGCCTTTTAAACCCTGGGAAAGTTTTTTAAAACGCTCCCGGCCGGAAAGCTCGGCCGGGAGCGAATACCATCAGTTTTTTACAGTGACCGTAATGGGTGTGGAATCGACGCTTTGATTCCCCGCAATGCCTTTCAGAGAAAGCTCCCAGTCGCCATTTTCCATTTTACCGGTGTTGAAGCTAAGGTTAAGTCTCGTGGCTATGTGGGGAGTCGATCGCTCGATGACCCGTCCCGTTGCGAGATTTTTCGCCTTGAACACTAGCTTGCTAAAAGGAATGGGCGAGTACTGGAGTTTGAGTTCCAGCACTTGCTTGCCACTGACGGAATCGCCATTCTTAAAGTTCTGGATTTCCGCACTTCCCGACAGCGCTCCATTCAGAACAAATACCTGGCGAGGCTGGCTATACTCGATTCCCGAAGCCCGTTCAGCAATCGCGACTAGCTCGTAACTTCCGTCGGGCACTGCCGTGGTGTCCGCGGTCGTTGTGGAGGTGCGCACGACTTGGCCAGAGAGCTTCGGCGTCTTGCCTTGAGATAGCTGCCACCGTATCCGAGTCGTGTCGGCAAAAGTGGAGACAAGGGTCAGGCTTTGCGCTGTCCCTGACAAAACCGATCGATCGCGCAAAGCGCCAAGCGAAACGCTGCCGCTTTCTTGTGGCACTTCGATGCTCCACGCGCTGTTACCAACGCCCGACTTATCTCCAATCGCGATTCGGAAATAGCCTTTTTCGCCCCAGTCTTCTCCCCAGCTGTTGCGCACAATCCAGGCATTGTCCGATTCGCTCCAGCCTTCGATCACGACCGCGTGGCCACCAAGAGCGGCGCCGGTGGTGTACTTGTAAACTCCGCCTGAGTAGTACGGAAAATCCTCATACACAGTCATCGTGGTCATTAAAGGACCTTTTTTTAAAGCCCGCTTAACCAGATCGGGGAAGGAAAAGAAAAACGATTCTGTCTGGTACCCGCTGATACGGAGGCTTCTGCTCTTGGAATTGGAACAGGAGCTAGAGCAGGCTAAGTCGGAGCCCAAAGCGCCAGACTGGTAGGGGAAGCAGGCCTCATCGGGGACTCCGCTCGTTTCAAGAAAGTCGAGCGCGCTATTGGGTGTCCAGCCCTGTTCACACGCACCACCACCGCATGAAAAAAGGTGCTGGGGTGACATTGCCCAGGGAGAATCTGTCGATTTGCGAGTGATATTCAGCTGCGTTTCCAATTGACCAATGGCGGCAAAGGCGACGCAGCTTCCGCAGCGTCCTTGATCAAGGATGGGGGATGCGTAGTTAGTGCCATTCACATTGCGCCAATCTTGCGCTTGGATTTTTAAGTTGGCTTTGGGTTCTCGACCCGCAGGGTAAAAGAAGTGATCCTCTTGGGACGGGAGCTGCGCTCCCAAGTACCTTTTCTGTTCTTCGACTGGCAACGAGGAAACCTTATTCTCGGTAGCAGTCCAGGTACTTTTTTGATTAGAAAGCTTATTTTGAAGTGTCTTCAAGGTGAGCCCGTCACCCAAGGTGCTTAGCGCGTAAACAGACGAAAACAGAACCCACACGATTCTTTTCATTCGTTGCCTCGTTATTTTTTGGTTAGATACTGATTAGAGAAGAACTTTAATCATACCCGAAAGCGGTTCGAAACGATATGATGAGTTAGTGAGATACCAAACTGCCCTGTTGGCTTTGCTTTTCTCAACGAATATTTGTTTCGCAGCGCGTTTACTGAAGTTTCAATCCGGAATCGCTATCGCTGTTAAAGAAGCGGGCGAAGAGGTGAAGGTTCAGGAAAGTATCTGCTTCCGCGGCGAACTTTATTTAGCAGCTTGCGGTACCGTAATAAAACTCCACCAGGATAAGTTTGCAGTCCGCATCGCTAAAATGAACAAGAAACACCCTTTAGAAGTGGGTGCGAGCTTCACTCTCCGGCCCTTTAGTCGACAAACTGCATCAGCGGCTTCCGAGGCTACCGTCACTTCCGCGAGCGAAATCGAATATGGCTTAAGCCTCGGGGCGAATGCGGGCTTAACGTACCTTTATGGCATGGGCCATTTTGAGTACTTCGGACTAGGCCCGCGCTGGAGCATCGGGCTTCAGCCGTTGTTTTTCTTCCAGCCCGGAACCGATGCCAGCGCAGTGGGGTTCGGCGGGTTTTTAACTGCCGGGCTTGATTTTGGGGGGCCGCCTGCGGACGGTTTCGGCTTTCTTGTGGGGGCGGGCGCGTACCTACTAACGCTTACTTTGTCTTCCACTTCGGAAAGCGTTCTGTTACCAGCTGGCCTCGGGCAGTTGACGTACCAGTTCCGATTTTCTGGCTCGGGCTTTACTTTAGGGGCGAGAGCGGGCGTGCAGCTTGTTCTGGGCTCGGGAACGGTCGTTTCTTCTACCTTTGGCGGCGTGCTTCCGCTAGCGTCTCTCCACGCTGGGTTTGTTTTCTAGCGCTTCTTTCTCTAAGGGGGACTAGTGCGCCTTTTCTTCGTGTCGTTGCTCAACCGGAAAATGCTCTGCCTTTTCCTTCTCGGCGTTTCTTCTGGGCTGCCGCTTCTGCTGGTGGGGTCGACTTTCAAAGCTTGGATGACGGAAATCCACTTAAGCCTTGCCGCTGTCGGCGCGATGGCGCTCGTTCAGCTACCGTATTCCTTTAAGTTTCTTTGGGCGCCGTTCATGGACCGGTACGTCCCCCCTTTCTTGGATAGGCGCCGAGGCTGGATCCTCATTTGCCAGTTGGGCCTTGCCTTGGCTCTTTTCGCGCTCGCCTTTTCTTCACCAGAAAAACGGCTGGGCTATGCCGTGGCGCTTTGCGTGCTGGTCGCATTCTTAAGCGCAAGCCAAGACGTTGCGATCGATGCTTACCGCCGAGAAGTGTTAGCCGATTCAGAGCAAGGGTTGGGCGCTTCGATTGCTGTAAATGGTTACCGTGTGGGTCTTTTATTTGCCGGTGCCGGCGCATTGGGGATAGCCCATTTTCACCGCTGGGAACTTGCGTACGCAGCGATGGGCGCGTTGCTTTTGGTAGCGATGCTAGCAACCATTTTAGCTCCGGCGCTTAAAGGCCAGGCGCCTCCTCCCGCTACTTTGGAGCGAGCGGTGGTCGCTCCGTTTACCGAATTTTTTTCGAGGCCGGCTGCGCTTGAAGTCCTCGCCTTTATTTTTCTTTTTAAACTGGGCGATCAAATGGCAAGCGATATGCTCACTCCCTTTTACCTCAACATTGGCTATGACAAGGCCCAGATTGCAGGGGTTTCCAAAGTGTTTGGTTTATGGGCCACCATTGCGGGAGGGCTCATTGGCGGGATGATCCTTCTCAAAGCAAACTTGGTTAAATGCCTTTGGGCCTTCGGAATTCTCCAGGCCCTATCGACCGCGGGCTTTTCTTGGTTAGCCCTTTTGCCAAGCACTAGCCTCACCGCGCTCGCCCTAGTCGTGACGTTTGAAAATATCTGCGGAGGGATGGGAACGGCAGCGTATGTTGGCTTTATGGCGTCGCTGACCGATAAACGGTTTACCGCAACCCAGTACGCGATTTTATCTAGTTTGATGAGCGTGCCCCGAACGCTGCTGGGCTCTACAAGCGGTATTTTATCGCAGTACTTTGGTTGGGCGAGTTACTTCGTTTTTTGTTCCGTGATTGCCCTCCCTGGGCTTTTGCTGCTTCTCCGAGCGAAGCGCTGGACTTTCCCAAAGAGCCCAGCTCCCTCTGCGGTCTAGACAGAAGCCGCAGAAACAGGTTACGTCCCTCAGGATGAAGATCCTTTTTCTATGCCACACAAATTCTGCGTTGAGTCCCATGGCCGAAGGCTTGGCTCGCCGGATGGGCGGCGCCACGCACGCGTACTATAGTGCGGGGACGGAGCCTTCCGTCCTCAACCCGCTGTCACTTCGCGCAATGCAAGAAGTGGGGATAGACATCACCCACTCCACTCCAAAACGCTTGTCCGCCGTGCCTCTAACCGAAATAGATTGTGTGGTGGTTTTGAGCGACGCCATTGCTTTTGAATCAAGCCCAAACAGCAAGCAGTTCTTCTGGCCACAACCGGACCCCGAAACGGTGAACGGAACGGAGCAAGAGCGCATGGACGCGTTTAGGAAAGTCCGAGATGGACTCGTTCCGAGGATTCGATCGCTATTTTTGTAGGGTTGCGAGAAGTCCCGGTCATCCACTTTGCCCCTTGGGGCTTCGTTGCCTAGTTCTACCGAGAGGGAGTTCTGCAAGACAGAGTTTACGTCTAAGCAGCGCCTCATTGCCTTAAAAGCACTCATGGATAGCTGAAGCATATCGCGCGATATGCGAACCGGAATTTAAAATTAAGTTTAAGCAATGGCGGAGAGAGTGGGTTTCCTCAACAGAGATTTGCCCGTCCGCCTCCAGGGGGCCTTACCAAGAATTACTTGGATATTGCGCCCCCTATTCTTGGTATTTGGAGGGACCGAGCGTTCTATAGCGCCCTCTTGCGGCTGGGAATGGCTGGGTGAATAAAGTATTTTAGGCTGTCAGTTTCTCTGAAAGCGATTGAGCTCAGTATAGTAGGGGCACTATGCGCCATTACATTTTGGGTGTTAGCCGTCTGACAGCTCGGACTTTTTGAATCTTCTTTCCCGTTCGGCCAATAGGCACTGTTTCCAATCGGAAGCGCAGCCTATTTTCGTAAACGCAATAAACGTAGCAAGCCTTTGGTGCAATGCCGTCTCTTTATTGCCGCGTTACGGTCGGCATAGGAGCGTAAGTAGAAATGTTGGTGTGGTGCCGAAATTTCATTAGTAAAACTCTTCCAATCTTCCGCGTTCAAGGTCCGCTCGAACCCCTTGATCGTCCTGAGCAAATCGCTACTCTCTTTGTACGCGCCTTCGACTTCGAACGAGCGACGCTCGTCAAGACGCCGGGCAACGAGCCGAGCGGCCAACCTAAGCACCATTGCGCGCCAGCTTGTATCTTCCGGTGATAACGCCAACAACTGGAGAGCTTTCGCCCGTATTTGGTCGTCCGGTTGCTGTCCCAGTATCGCCCATAATTTCCCTTCTACAAACTCTTTGAACTCCTGGTTGATACCTATATGACTTACATCTGACCAAAGAGACGAAAGATCCAGTTCTGCCTTGCTACCGCTCCAAAAAACCTGGCGGTCGCTGAAAACTCTCTGCCCTCTGTTCTCTTTCAAGCCTACCCATTCATGGTGGAAACCCCTTTGAAATAAATCCGGAGCCTTTCTGATCATCCACGAACGAACATGCCGCAACTCAGGGTCGTACATAATCCGAAAATAGGACGCTCTCCACCGAAGGTCATAATTCCATCCAGGACCTTGCAAAAAAAAGCCAATGCTATCTGGGGTAGAAAAGATGATTTCCATTTCCCGCACGTCGAGAAAACTATTGAAGGGGACGGGTAGTTCGAGCCGCTCGCGGACTTCATCCTGCAAAAACTCTCTCCCCGTAGTGTAAAGTGATTCGTTTTTTACAAAAAAACTCTCTCCGTTGTCGTGGTCGTAGACAAGCCTAGAGGGGTGACTTAGGAAGGCTTCGTTCAAAAGATGCTTTTCGATAATTTCACGCGACAGGCCGCCATTAGAGAAATAAATGGCAATCTGCCAATGGACAGGGTCGTTCGTTGTAGCCGCAAGCTGTACTAACAATTCCCTCGCCCGGTCCTTGCTACCGACCGAACTGGATAACTCAGAGAATTTGTTTCTGGCGTCTTCAAGGCGAATGACCGGCTCCGAGTGACCGAGCCACTTAACGTAGGAAACCCAAATGTTTCCTGGGGTTCCGCTCTGAACTCTTTCTTCTCTAGTTTCTCTGTCAACGCGGCGGTAAAGCGTTGGGAGATCGAACAAGCTAGCAGCGAGTTTAGCTTCGCTCCCCGGGTCTGCGGCTGAAGCCGCCACGGAGAAAACGAGAGACAGAAATATTGCGACGCAACTAAGACGCATCATGAATCCCTCATAGGCCCGAAGAGCGACCGGCCCACACAGATGCTTGCAGAATTGATACCAGGAGCGAAGCCCGAAAACTCCCCCGGTGGGGCCCGGGCTCGGAGCCGCCTCATCTTATAGCTAGACCCCAGGCAAATGACCCCCGTTCGCGATGATTCCCGCGTTTATCCGAGCCAATTCTTTTGTGTCTTCTATCTTCCACTCCACCAGCCTGAGGGCGCCTTTTCGACGCCATTGTACAGCGATTTTCGCTCCAGAAACGGGTCGTGTCCTTATCTGCACTAGAGTAATTTTTTAGAAAAGAAATCGGGATGGCGGAGAGAGTGGGATTCGAACCCACGATGGCTGTAACACCATACACGCGTTCCAGGCGTGCGCCTTCAACCACTCGGCCATCTCTCCTATCGAAGGGCCAAAACCGTAACATGGGGCGGGGCCTAGTGTCTACTGGATGACAGTGGCTGCCGTTTTTCGGTCGGGCTGCAGTGGCAGATAGCGGCCCCTGCGTGTCCCCCTAAAGAATACCCCGACCAGAGTAAGGTACTGAACTTGCAAATCTCTTCGTGAAGGAGAGATCGTGCGCGTGACAAAACAAAATAGAAAGTGGCTTCAGCGCGCGCTCGCCTTGCTGCTTATCGGCTCGCCCGCCTTTGGCGAGTCCATTGTGGACCACCGAAGCGAAGAACCCTCTGTTGCAGAAACCCCTGTAGCCACTAAGAATACGGGCTCGCCTCGCGGTGTCCTTTTAGCCGAAGGTTTACGGCAGGCCGGGCTTAGCGTGCCGGCCCTAAAAGCTGTCGAGCAAGCTTTCCGAATTAGCCCCGATGTCGACTCCGAGCGTTTCGACGGAGTCGTGAACCAGCTTGAAAAAGACCGCGGCATTGTGTCGCGCGTGCAGGCCGAAGATTTAAAGCGCCTGTACCGCGAAGCTCTTAGCGGCGTGCAGAAAAACGCAGGTAAAGAAGTGAGCGATGCTGCGCGTTCGGTGCTCAGCCAAACGGCCGCGAATGCGCCAATCACTTCGGCTTTAAAAGGTGCTGAGGGGGCAGTACCACCGGCGGGTGTTAGCGATGTTTTAAAGGGCCTCGAAGAAAAACTAGAAAAAGCCACCAGCCAGCAGGAAAGTGCGAAGGCAGACGACTTTCTTTCCGAGCGCGGCGTATTCAATCTTTTGCAAGATCTCTTGGGCAAGGAAAAGGATGGGGATCGAAGCTCTGGGCGAAGCGAAGCAAGCGCGCCAAGGCCTAGTCTTCCGCCCCCTGGCTCTGCGAGTAAAGGCGCTCCTCCGGAAAATGAACGCAAGCGAGACGACCATAACCGGCTTCTCGATGCGGTATCTAAACGAGATAGAGGCGCAATCAATATTTCGACTCCTTCTAATGCGGCGAACAACGAGAAAAAAGAAGCGGAACCAAAGAAGGCCGAGACCTCATCAGCGTCCCCTCCGCGCAAAAAAAGAAGCGCCGATGAGGTACCTGAGACAAAAGAATCCCCAAAAGATCCTAGTTCGTCTATTTTGGACTCTCTCAACAAAGCAGCGGTTGAAAACCCAAGCGCTTTCTCTTTGGGAAATAAAGTGCCTCTTTCTCCAATCGGTCCTAGCACGTCCGCAGACGGCGTCCCTTCCCCTCAGGCCGGCGGCGGCGCGGGCGTCGGAGGCGGCTCGCCCGGAGCAGGCATGCTGGGTGGCGGAGGAGCTTCGATGGGTGGCGACGGTGCTGTTTCGGGAGGGGATCCGTTTTCTAGCGTGGGGCTGGAAAGTGGCGGTGGAGAAACCTTCCGGATGGGTAGCGGCTACGTGATGTCGAAAGACGGCGGTTACGGCGGAGCAGGCGGAGGCGATGTCAGCTCGGGCTATTCGGCAGATTCCGGTTCCGGTACCGAGGATTCCGAAGCCTATTCTTTAAGCCCTTCGACGATTGGCGGGCGCACTCCCTCTTATTTTGAGCAAGTAAAGTCTGCCGAGCCCGGAAGCAGTGAATCTCGGGCTTCTATTCTGGAGAAGTATGTGGGCTATTCCCGACGAACGCTCTGCGGTTCCGAAGAGTCTGAGCGCAAGATTGGTCTTTGTGAAAATTTAAGCTCAAAGAAAAAAAGAGCTGAATGGTTTAAGCAGATGGAAGCCCGAAACGCTTCGAGCGGTGGTTAGCGTGAGGCTGGCCTATTTCATTTTTTCGCGCGCTTTGCTTTAAAGAAGGTAGTCATTCGCTCCGCGCATTCTTTTTCTAGATGGCTCCCCGAAACTTCAACGAACCGGTGATCGTAAACACCTTGAGAGATTAGCCCGATCAAAGCTTCGACTCCCGCATTTTTTGGATCCCGACAGCCAAAAAACACTCTATCGACCCGCGCCCAGAGGAGGGCTCCTGTGCACATAAGGCACGGTTCCACGGTGGCGTACAGCGCTGCACCCGGAGGGACCCGCCACTGCCCTGTGCGGCTTGAAAAATCTTCCAGCGCGCGGATTTCGGCGTGTGCTACCGTTCGCCCCGAGCGCTCTCGTTCATTTCGACCGCGGCCGATGATTTCTGAACCCAGCACTAAAACCGCACCGACAGGGACCTCGGAATCTTGTCCCGCTTCATCGGCGAGCAAAAGCGCTTTTTCCATCCAGTGTTCAGTCGACGAATTCATTCGTTTTCCCTTTCGGTGGCCGAGTCTAAGAAATTTCGAAGCTTCGTGAGTGCGGAGCTTTGAATCGGGTTGATCCGACGAACAGAACCACCAGGGCGAAGAGCGATGGCTAGGGCTGAAAGCTTCAACGGGCTCCAAGTGGCAAAGAAAGAGTGCGCCAGGCAGGAGTCGAACCTGCGACCCTCAGATTCGTAGTCTGATACTCTATCCAACTGAGCTACTGGCGCGTTTGAACGAGCCGAGAATACACGATTTAAGACAAATAACAACCCGCCGGCACCAGCCTAAAAGCGATAATCGATTCCGGTTTAGGCTAACTGCCCCTGATGGGCTCCGGTGGAGTGCATTTTATCGATAATGTATTGGTGGCTTTTCATTTTGTAGCGGGTCCACTCCGGCGCCACCAGCTCGTCCCAGCGAGACGACACGGCGGCGATCCGCTGCACGGCGATCGTTTTTGGCAAGTGCTGGAGGAAAAGGCTGACCCGATCGGCGTAAGCGTCTAGCTCCAGCGGCATAAACTCCCCTTTGGCGTGGAGCGCTTCGAGGGCAGTCCCTTTCAGCACGTGGAGGTTGTGGAGCTTTACGTGGTGCACTCCTAAGCCGGCGACAATTCGGGCGGTTTCCCGAATGCAATCATCCGTTTCCCCGGGCAGGCCAAATATCAAGTGAATCCCCACGTCAATTTCGGGGCAGGAAGTGATGCGCCTCAAGGCGTCGAAAGTTGCCCCCGGCCCATGTCCCCTGCGTAAGAAACGAAGGGGCTCTTCAAAGAAACTCTGCACGCCTAGCTCAATCGAAACGAAGGTTCGCGCGGAATACTCTTTCAGCAGGGCAATCAAGGCGGGCGGCACGCAATCGGGCCGAGTCCCTAAAACCAAGCCCTTCACTTCCGGACAGGAAAGGGCGGTTTCAAAGTGGGCCCGCAGCCGGGTGACTGCGAGAAAGCTGCTGGTATAGGCTTGGAAGTAGACTAAAAAAGCCTGGCTTCGGTAGCGCTCTCCCAGCATGCCGCGCTTTGATTGTATTTGTTCCGCAAGCCCCATGCCTTGCTGCTCTGGGTACGCGGCGGATCCCCACTCGTCGCAAAAAACGCAGGTTTCCATGCCTTTGAAACCTTCGCGGTTCGGGCAAGTCCCTGCAATGGTCACGGGAATTTTTTGCACTCGGCCGCCAAACCGAGAAAAATAGCGCCTGCTAATGGGTTCGAAGGGAAGGGGAGGAGAGTGCTGCATGCCTAAGGGCTATACTCGAAACGGGTCGAGAACCAAAGCAACACCTCACAAAGATTCGGCAAAGCGCCACCCCGTTAAAAACAAAGACCGCTCCAAGGGCAGCCGTGTACCACCACCCGATTTTCACAGTGGAATGGAGCAAAATGTCTTCAGCAAAAAAGCCGGGCCCAATGGGGAACCCTGCTAGCAAAAGAAACCCTATAAACAAGAGCGAAGAGTGGAAGGCGTCCTGGCGTGTTTGCCCATGGTACTGGTCTAGCCCAAATTCGGGCGCCGACCACTGATTGAGTGCCCACATCCCTAAACCCCAGCCAAGTGCCGTGTTCATCCCACTGAGCGCCAGACCCCAAAGGGCCTCGTTTTCCTGCCAAGCAATGGAAGCTGCTACCAGCACGCCGCTCACTGCCGCTGCGGTCCAAGGCCGGCGAGGATCTCCGTTAAAGCCCAAAGCAAAGAACGAGAGAAAGAGGGCGGCCAGCACAAGCAACGCTCCGGCTAGGGCAGGCTGTCGGAATGCTACGCTCGCGACCAAAGCAGCCAACCAAGCCGCTTGCGCCCAAGGGTTTCCCCCGTGTTTTCCCAGCCGGCGAACTGGCCGCCAGACGAAAAAACGCATCCATTCCTCGACGTACCCTTCGCATAGGCCAAAAACATAAAGGCTCGCCGTCCAGGCCGGCACCGAACCGGTCTTCCAAGGAAAACGAAAGACTCTTCCGGGCCCCCCGGTCCCTTGCGACTGCATCACAAAAGCGAGTATCGAAGGCGAGACCAGGAGCTGAAAGCACCGGAGGAGGCAGTTGCAAACCAGGTGGAACAGCGCGAGCCCTCGGAGGCCTAAAGCGAGCTCAAAGAAAATGAGTCCCACTTGGGCGGAAGATGCGTAGGCGATTTGTCCTTTGATGCTGGTCTGGCCGCGCCCTACCAAGGAGGAAAAGACCGCAGTACAAGCGCCAATGCCCCCAATGAGAAAAGGGCCATAATACGAAGCGTGCCAGACGGGGTACATTCGCATCAGAAGAAAGGCACCCGCGTGGATAGACAGAGAGCCATAAAAGACAGCGCTCGAAGGCGTCGGTCCCTCCATCGCTCGGGGGATCCAAAAAGTGAACGGGAACTGCGCTGACTTGCCGGAAGCGGCTAAACCAACAAGAAGTGTTAGCCATAACAAAGGCGCTTCCCCGGCCCCTTCCAGCAGTATGCGGAGGCTCGGCGAATCCAAGTCCGAAAATGTGGGGGAAACGTGCCAAAGCAAATGGCTCAGGTAAGCGCCTAGCAGCACTCCGGTATCGCAAAAACGGTAGACGGTATAGGTTTTGAGCGCGTTGCGCGCAGGTTGCTCTCGGTCGCGGTAAAAAGCGATGAGAAGCACCGAGGAAATCCCGACCATTTCCCAACCGGCAAAAAGTAAGTCCAGATTCCCCGCGAGAGCTAGCAAGCACATCCCGGCTAAGAAAAAAAGGATGTTCACAAAAAAGCGCCGGTACCCTGGCTCTCGGTGCATATAGTACTGGCTATACTTCACCGAAACGCCACCAATGAAAGCAATCAGGAACAAAAAGGTGACCGTCAGCGTATCAATTTGAAAGCTTAAATCGAATTGGTATTCGCCGACTTTGATCAAAGGCCCAAGAAACAGGTCGATGGGTGCGCAGCCGTTTAGCAGCCAATAAGCAGAAATTCCGATCATTACCAGAAAGTTCATTCCTGCGGCTGCAAGTGAAATGGTCGAAATGGTGTTCTCGTTTTGAAATTTACCTACCAGGAGAATGAAGCCTGCCCCCAGCGGGATAAACACCATGCTCAGCGCTAGTATCACTGGGCTCTCCCAATCACGGACGGGGGAATATTTTTCCTCCCTCCTTTTTTTACAAGATCCCGACTGCTCATGGATAGTGGCGTCGGGGGAACCTGCGAGAGATCCACTTTCGACATTGCACCATTGAAGTAAATCCAAGTCTCCCCAGTGGTGGGCGAAACCGCGCTGTAGCGGATCCATTCATTTTCAACCCACGAGAAAAGCGCAGGTTCTCGCTTCACCGCTGCAAGGGCTACTTCGGGTTCTTGCTCAATGATCATGAGCAGTCGAATGGGATCATGGATTTCAACCATTTGGTTGGGAAGGCCGACGAGTAAGTCCGCATCGACACCATTGGACACTCCGAGCAGCCCCACGATATTGTGAGGGAGCTTCGAGCCGGCACCGTACGTCGCATTGTCCACTCGGGAAAAGTAGTACTGTAGGTTAATTCCTCCGCACACGGGGATGAGCGCTCCTAGCAGGTACTGCAAGTCGTGGCCTTCAGGAGTATCCATTGTGCCATCGTAGGACTGCATGAAAGCGCGGCGATCTAAAAAAAGCGGCGAAGTCCACTTTCGAGTCCCGACGATCGCAAGCGAGTTTCCGCTGTGTGTGAACTCGGCACGAGGTTCAAAGAGAGCGGCTGAACGTTTTTTTACTTCTTCATGGGCCTTCTCGGGTGAAATTCCTAGCGGTACCATTTCAAAACGCCGGCACCGCTCCTGAGCGTTGAGCTGGCAGGCCACTGCCACGGACTTCTTAAATTCCTCGAAAAGTGCCTGTTGGCTGGCGTTTAGATTCTGGTCGTCAAAAAAAGCGATCTCGTCGCGGGCTGTGTCGTGGATTGCACCAATAAATCGAGTGGTGGAAGCGATGTTCAGCCCGCGTTCTTTGAGAACGTCCCGCACTGCTTCCGAGTTTGCCATCATCGCAAACGATCGAGCGTTAGGTGCGCCGGCTCTTCCAGAGCAAGCGCCACAATCATAGGCAGCAAAGTGCGGGTTATTCGTGCTGCTGGATCCGTGGCCGACAATGAAAATGAGGTCTGCAAATTTCTGTCTCAACCCCGATTTGGCCAGCACGTTGAAAACGCGGTCCGCCATTTCGGGAACCGAGTAACCCAAGTAGTTTCCATGAGCGTCTTTTTCTTCGCCCGTGCGAAACAATATGAGATCACATTTGGAATCAATGCGACAGAGGGAAGAAAGCATCGGCTGTTCGAGCGTTGGTTTAGCAATACTACCGAAAAGCTTTACGGCACTCCAGGGGCCAATAAGTTGCGTAATGAACCAGCCACCAAACAAGCTGTTGGAGCGAAGGTTCAAATGGCGCGCGTGCGCTACTTTTAAACGCGTTTTGCTAGTGCCCCTTCCAGGGATTTCTTTGACCACATGGCGGGGGGTCACAGGGAGGGGGCATTGCTTTACGGGCGAATCATCTCCCAGCCCTTGGAACAAAAAGTCCATAGCAAAGAAGCCGGGAGTTCCGAAAGTGGAGATCCGTGGGTTCTCTTCCTCGAGATACCGGCGCATGGAGCACTCGCGATCGTCGATACAAAAAAAAGCTTGGATTAGTCCCTTAGTTTCTTTGGCGGCAACCGAGCGGCTTGACTGCAGCGCTTTGAAAACGGATGTGTAGTGCGTCCACTCGTACGCTTCGTGTACCAACGCAATCGCGCTTTCCTCTTTTGTCTTGTCGCTGCGAGAGGCGTAAACAGAGAAATCCTTCGGGACGCTTTCAAACGCTGCCCCCTTTTTTCTAAGCAGCCAGCCCAATTCGATCAGCAGTTCGAGCGCTAAAGCTTCCACAACGCTGACAGATTTCTGGACCCTAAGGCTATTCGGGGCAAGTTCGATGTTTTGCACCATGGCGTACCAGCCTCGGTGCGAAAGGACTGTTTCGCACAAGTACCTTTCAAACAAGTTTTCATTTTCAACAATGCGCTGGAGGCAGTATTCCATCGCTTCAATCGGAGACTTTTCAAAAAGCCGTCGAATAGGTTTGTCCGTCAAGGGAGCAAGGGGCAAAACGCTCTGCTTCACCAGGCCTGCAATCCCGTGGAACAGGCTTGCGTTGCCAGGAAACGGCCGCAAAGCAATCCCTTGATCGAGGTAGGCGCTCAAGAGCCGAAAAAAAACCGGTGGGGCTAGCAAGTCCATGGGGACCCCTAGCTTGCGGAAGTAGTGGTGTTTTAGTCCGTTGGACGCCCATCCGCGCGGGGTTTCGTCGGAACCGACCGGTGGGTGTGCCAAACGTTTTCGCACTTGATCTTGAGTTTCCGAAGAGGTCTCGCGGATTTGAAAGACTCGCTCGAGTTCCCGCTCGGCCAGCGTTCCCGCTTGGACTGCGGCTCGGTATTCGGCCCAACTTAGGTAAGTGCGCCCACCATAAAGAGCCGCACACTCCTCCATTGCTAAATCGAATCGCACGGAACCGAAACCGTGCAGTGGGTTTAACGCGATGAAGTCTTTGATAGGGCCTTGGCGCGGAAGAACACGGCAGATTCGTTTGATTGCGGATTCAAGGAAGAGATCTTTCGTGTTTGGCGATCCGCCGGCAGCTTCAAGGGGCATCTAAACCGTCCAGTACCTAAGAGTACCGAAGGGAGCAACCAAGTGACAAGGCCTGGTTCGCTCTTCCACGCCTTCTTTGTAACGCTGAGCGTGAGACCATCCATTGACAATACTAAGAGCCATCCAGTACACGTCGAGGAATTCACGATTCAGGGGTGCCCCCGGGTGGGGGCTGAGAAAAACCCTTTGAACCTGATCTCGGTAGTGCGAGCGAAGGGAGAATCTCTTGCGGTCCATCTTTGTCTTTTTTTGTTTCGCTTTTCAGGTTTTCGGAAGCGCCTGCCCGGAGTGGATAGAGGCTTTAGGGGGCCCACTGGAAGCCAGCACCTTCGCTATTGCAGTCGATTATGATGGGACAATGGTGGAAACCGACGCTTGGCTCATCGACGTGGTTCTTCCAAAAGCAGTCGAACGAATTTTGAAAGAGGTTCCAGTAGAGCGGCACCATCTGTTTTTTGTTTGGCTTGAAACCTTGAAGACGCATGGGCCAGCAGCGTTGCCTGAGTACGATGAGGCTGCGTGGGCTCGGGACTCGCTCTTTCCAGCGGGCGACTTGCCCGAATCGTTAAGCAACAGGGATTCATTACGTCCGGGTTCCTCCCGGGTGTTAGGTTTCTGGGACTTGGTTCAAGAAGTGTTTGAAGAGCAAGCGGGAAACGGAATTGAATTTGTTCCCGCGTTCCTAGAATTCTACGATTCGGTGAATCAGGCTTTTGGGTCTCAAGTCCAATGGGTCATTGTCACTGCCCGCTCGGACCAGATATTACGCGATGTGGCCGTTTCTTTAGAGCGTTTGGGTTGCTCCCCCTCCGTTTCCATTCTGGGCGGTAAAAGAACTTTCGCGCTTTACCCCGAGGAATCCGCCGCCCTGAAGGGCACCCAGCTTCTCCGCTTCGAGGCCGAAAGTGGCTTAGAAATACGTGCGGTAGTGGACAATGATCTGCGTGTTCTGCGGCAGGCAAAGTCGAGGGTGCGCAACTCGGTTTTGCTTTTGCACATGCTTCCCAAAGGCCGCGCCGCGAAACGGCTAGTGGAAGCCTCTTTGGATTAAGGGTGTTTGAAATCGGGACTTTGATCCACTATTTTTTTGTAAAACGCTCTATGAGTAAACTAGTTTGTTGGGAAACGTGCTCACCAGAGAGAGCGGCCAGGCGCTGTGCGACCAAACGCCGGTAGCTTTTCCTGAGAATTTTCAGTTGTGCAAAGTAAAGCCAGCAGGCCTGGCAAATCCCTAAATGTGCCCCGATCTGAAGTTTCTGGAAGGCAGAGGTTTCCGTCGATAGCGCGACTTTCTCAGTAATGTGCTGACAGGTCCCCACCATTTTTTGCCACCGGGTCGGAACGATTGCAAAAAAAACATCGTGCAAAATTTCGCGCCAAGTTTTCCGCATTCAAAATTCAAAGCCCGATCGGGGCGAAGGCCTTTTCTTCAAGGCACTCTCGCAGTTTAGTTTTTGCCCGGTGGACCATCACCCTCAAGTTAGTTTCTGAAACTGCCAGAATGTTACAGATTTCCGCCTTGGGGCGCTCCTCCCACTCCCGAAGAAGCAGCGCCATTCTGTGCGTTTCGGCGAGGTCTTCTAAGCATTCGTTCAAGTGGTTCAGGGTTTGCGTGGCTTGATAGAACTGCTCAGGCTCGATGGGCCGGGTATTCCAGTTTCCTTCGGCATCAAATTGCGAATCACAAACAGCTTCAATGGACGCCGAAGCCCCCGTTTTCGCTTGAGAGCGCCGCAGCTCACGTACTTTGTTCACCAAGATCGCGGTGAGGAAAGTTTTAATCTGCGATCGACCTTCGAACCGCGGCAATGCGTTAAAGAACCCGGTCCAAGTGAGTTGGACTACTTCGTCGGCATGGTCCGCGGCGAGTCCGAAACCTACCGCTGTGCGGTAAAGCACCGGGGTATACTCCTTTATAACAACAGTCACTGCCGCAGACTCTTGTGCTCTTAAAGCCCGAAGGAAGTCGGTTTCACCGATGCCTAGGCAAGACGCAAAACGCAGTGCTTCACTAGAACCCATCATCGAACGCTACTCGAGAAAGCGAGGGGCGTCACTTGCGCGCGCACTTTTGTAGGCATCTTCGTTTTCTTTCGAGCGGCCCGGAGCCCCCGGGAATCTAACAAAATATTGTAACGTTTCGAAGGTTAGGCCCACTAACATGATTACGACACAATCTGGCGAGGCGCCCCTATAGGTAGCCTCGCCTTAACACTATGGAGTCATAAATGAATAACAGAATCATGGGAGCTTTTTTCGCGTTAGGATGGGTAGCGTTCGGACTCGCCTCTAGCAGCCTCTTTGCGGGCGATTTCTTTGAAAAAGATGGAGTCGCGATCCACGGTTTCGATCCCGTTGCCTATTTCACCGACAGCAAGCCTGTTGCTGGCAGCGCGGAATTTACCCACGTTTATAAAGGATCAACTTTTCGATTCGCAAATGCCAAGAACCAGAAAGAATTTGCAAAGGCACCGGAAAAGTTCGCGCCTCAATACAACGGCTATTGCGCTTACGGCGTTAGCAAAGGAGCGAAAGCCAAGATAGAGCCCGAGCAGTTTGCGATCGTGGAAGGTAAACTCTTTCTCAACTACGATTCGAGCATTGCCAAAAAATGGAACGCAGACAAAGAAGGCTTCATTAAGAAGGCCAATGAAAAGTGGCCCGAAGTCACTAAGCTAACGAAAGTCGTCTACTAGGACCGCGGTTTGCGCGCAAAAGCCACCTGGCGCTCCGCTGGGCGCCAGGTGGAATTATATGTGAAATCCCCGCCGAGCGTTGGCTTCAGCTTTTTGACTCCAGGTACAGAACGCGAGCGGTCAAAGCCAGAAAGCCAATGCTTCCGGTGCAAATTATCAGCACAAGCCACGGAACCAGCCGAACGCCTTTCGCCTTGGCCCGAGGGACTACAAAAAACCAAGCGATGCCACAGAGCTGAAGCAGATCAAACCAAATCTGATTGCCCCAGAAGCTCCGAGTGTGATCGGCCCAAAACCCAAGAGGTCCCTCGGAAATGCTGGTATAAAGTGAAAATAGAAAAAAAGACAAAGACAGTAGTGCAGGCAGTACCCATGGGATGTTGTTTGTATCATTTCGAAAGAGCACCCAAAATGAAAAAAGGGTAAGCAGAATGCCCCCTGAAAATGCGAGTACTGTGTGCAAGCCCATCATTGTTCCTTGGTTATAGATCTTAAAGCGACCACCCGAAAGTAACCTCGTTGGCGTCATGTTAAGTGGCAACAAAGGCAAAGTAATCCCTGATTAGCTGAAAAAGGCTAACGGGTCTCCCGATGCCTTTTTCCCGGACTATTTCACCCACTCTAAACAAAATATCCCACTGTTGGAAAAGCACACGGTAGGCTTCGAACAGCCCGGTGTTGCGATCCCATATATGAGTCGCCTCGCTGCCTGCCCCATTGAGCTCAACGATTTTAAAATTGCGCCCCTCGCGCAAAGCCTCCGCACTTTCATAACGCACGTCGAGGCGCCCAATGAAGAAGCCGGGAATGCTTTCAAATATTTCTTCGATTGTGGCGAGCAGCGCCGCCGTGGAAAGGGCTGCGTGGTTACTAAAAATGGCTCCTTTACAATGGTTACCCGTCTCCGTGAGCAGAATACGGTGCCCGGCTGGTGGCACATCGTTCTCTCGGCCGCCCAACTCTTTAAAATAAGTCATTGCAATGAGCCGCGCACGCGGGTCCGAAAGAATTAAATCTCCGAGGGTCGTTTGGCCATCGCCAACGACTTCGGGGAGGGTCTTGTCGGTGATTGAGAAGATTCTGCCCTTTTTCTCGTCGGGCATTCTGTAGTAGAAAATACCTGCTTCGTGCTTCCACACGCAGTATTCTTGAACCAGTAAATCGAAGTTGAATCGACAGAAGTATTGATCAAGTTCCTCAAAGCTTCGAATAACTTTAACCCCGTAACCTCTTTGCCCTTTGTCCGGTTTGAGAACCAGTGGAAACTGAAACTGTTGATCCTCAACTAGCTTTCTTACTTCTTTTTCTTGGGTGGGGGAGTAAACCACGAGTTTGGTTTTTAACAGGAATGCGGGGTTGGCGTTCCGAAGGCTGTCATAAATTTCCCCTTTCGATTCACCAATCAACCCTCCGTTTAAAATGGAGGGGTTGGAATAAAGCGGAAGAAAAGGGTTCCGATACCGGATGGAAAGCCAAACGTACCAAACCAGCACGGGAGGGTAGAACGCCCAGCTGGGCCAAAATTCAAAATAAGCGTACTTGCTCCACGAGAACCGGTAGGCTTTTCGTTGCCACGGGTTCACCACTCCCAGGATTCCCCACCTCAAAAGCGCGAGGGCCAAAAAAAAGCCGGGCACTGCTAAATACAGGTAACCATTAGCGAGCTGAAAGAGGCCGCCCGCCACACTGAAAGACATCCCAACCCAGGCGAGTACGCTGGTAACCGTAAGAATGAGAAAGGAGTTTAAACTGTATTGTGTCAGTCCGGCGCCAACGTAGGTAGGCAATCGCGTTCCCGGTACAAACCGCGAAGCGAAAATAACCGTGGCACCAAAACGCCGCGGGGCCGTGCTTTTGTGGCGGCGCAAAATCGGCTGCACAAAGCGATTTTTCGAGGAGCTCCAGTACCTCGCAATCAGTCGGCCTAGAAAAAACAACGCGACATCTCCGATCGCAATCCCCAGGGAGCAGGCTAGAAATGCGGCAACGAGAGAAAGTTTCTCGATGGAGACCAAGTACAAGGCACTTGCTAAGGCGATGTCTTCTGCAACAAAAGTGCCCAGAATAATTCCGAAAAATTCTGCCATCGTTACCTTGAAGGGGCTTTGTTTTGCGTGGGCGCTAGGTGACGGCTTACTTTGGCGATTGCATCGAAAACCAAGTCGGCCCGTTTCCAGGGAATGAAGTGGTTCAACCCCTCTACAACGTTCATCGATACCAAAGAAGCAGGGTGGATTCGGCGAGCAATAAAATCCGCGTTTGCGACAGGGACCAGGTCGTCATCGGAGCCGTGCAAGATGACGGTCGGGGTCATTTCAATTTTTTTCCACAATGGAACCATTTCCTCTAATTCGCTCTTTAGTGCGCGAATTTCTTCATTACACACACGCAGTGAAGTCGGGACCATCCAGCGAAAAACGAACCACTCGGCGGGGTACTGGTACCATTTGGTGGTTTCCAGCGCTGGATCCACTGAGCTCGAAACAAAGACCATTGCTGCTACCCGATTTGGGTAGTCCATAGCGATACGGGCAATGACAGGCCCGCCGAAAGAGTGGCCTACCAGTATCGCTTTCTTGCCGCTTTGGTTTAGGTCGAGGACTTTGGCTATGTTGCTCGCTTGCAAGGCCAGCGATCGTTCCGTCTTTCCAGGCTCGGACTTTCCGAAGCCTGGGCGGTCGACTGCGAGCAGGTGAAAAGTTCCGGTTAGCTTGGGCGACATCAAAAATTCAGCCCAGCCGTCCCATGAACCGGGTGAGCCATGAACAAAAATGATCGGAGGGTTCTGCGGTGATCCCGACCAAGCGGCGCTCATCTGCCGATCGGAGCCCGGGTATTGGACGAGGTTTTGGGGTAGCTCTCGATGGAAATCCTCAGAGTGTAAGCGGGCCACCTCCGCTGGATTCTGACAACCGCCGAGCATCGCCACTAGCGCGCAAGATCCCATTAGGAAAAAGTAGTAGATAGGGCAGCCTCCAAAATACCAATGCAGTGTTTCGATTGAAGATCGGGGTGGGCAAAAATCAAGCGTAAGAACGATCCCCCTTCGCGATCCACAGAATAGTTTACCATGGCTATATTATCCCGGATCAACGCTTCGCGAATTTTTCTGGAATACTGCGGGTCCGGGGCCGCTCCCGGCGGTGGGTCAACATAAACACAAAGATTCAAAAATTCGGGTTGATGGGCGAGCCGCAATCTTGGTTGAGTGCGAACATATTCGAGGACTTCGTCGCGTGTGCGATAATGCGTTTCCACTAGCTGGCGCAAACCGTCAGTCCCCCGACGCTTCCAAATCGCCCAAAACGATAGGGCATCGCTTTTCTTGCCGCATTGCCAAGACATTCTTCCGAGATCGATACCGTCGTCGTCATGGAAAAGGTATTCCGTGCCCGAAACGTCGTTGGCGGCTCTCAACAAGCCGCTGTGCCGATTCACTAAAAAGCTACTCGTCAAAGAAGCACCAAAAAACTTGTGGCCATCAAAAGTAAACGAGTCGGCTAGCTCAATCCCTGCCATCAAATTTCGGTGGGCTGGCGAGAATAAAATGGGCCCCCCCCACGCTGCGTCCACATGCAGCCAGGCCTTGTTTTCGGCGCAGACTTTGGCAATTTCAGCGATCGGATCAAACGCCCCGAGAACCGTGGTGCCCGACGTGGCACAGACGGCGAGAGGCTTCGCGCCCCGCTCTTTTGCTGCGGCAAATTGCTTCTCAAGATCGCTCGTGATCATCCGTCCGGCGGCGTCGGTTTGTACCGGCACAATGCTCTTTACCCCAAAACCCAAAACAACGGCCGCCTTCTTTAATGAATAGTGCGCTTGATCCGAGACAAAAATCGCATATTCACCCGCTCCGTTGCCGTCGTCCTTCGTCGAAGCGTTCCTAAAGTGGCGCGCCAAATGGAGCGCCATAAAATTCGCGCTACTGCCGCCCGGAACGGAGATCCCCTCGCTGCGCTTCCAGCCCACTAAAGTTCCGAGTTGGGAAGTGACTTCCTGCTCTATCGCTGTGAGCGCGGGACTAGCTTCATAGGTGGCCAAAGTGGTCTTGTGAGTCGATAAAAACTGCTCCGCCAGGACAGCTTCCGGGTGGTAGCCAGAAAAAAGCTGGTTCATGAAGTAGGGTGAAGCGGTCGTCACCGAGCGGCTTTCAATCACCCGAAAGGCGTCCTCCAGCTCGGAAAAATCCATTCCGCTTTGTTGAATCCGAACCGACGCGTCTCGTATTTCGGCTATCGGGAGCGGTCGAAAATTTCTAACGCCTTGTTCGGGTTCCGCTCGAAGGGGAGGGGAGTAAAAATGGATCGTTTTGCCTTTTTCGGAAACGCACTGAAGGGAGTGGGCGATCCTGGCCGGAGTCACAATGACGGAACCGGCTTCAAATAAAGTAGTTTCGGGCGTGGCGCCGAGCAACGTATTCTCAAATAGCCCTTCTTGCACTACCACTGCGCAAGTGGAGAGACCGTGGTCATGGGGTTTGGAAACCGAGCCCATCGACCAGCTGCAGCAAAGCACTTCGAGTCGATCGCTTCGAAAGAGGGTTTCGCGTAAGTAGGTGCTCACGTCAGCTCATTTCGAGAAATAACTTTGGAAGCGCATTGGCAACCACTGAATGAGGTGCTTCCTGTCAAAGTAAACGATGGCAGTGCAGGCCAGAAACACGGTGACGGCCAAACAAAAAAGGAGTCCACCGTCCCCTTGGATTTCAATTCCCAGAATAAACAAATGGCTTAGAATGGCTCCCGACATTACCGCTATTCCCAAGAGCCCGCCGAGGCCTTGGGTTATCGGGATTAAAAGCAGCACCGAAGCGATAGCTTCGACGACACCCGAGAGCAAGCGGCCCCCGGGTTCTGCGTTAAGGGTGCTAAAAATATAAACTGATTCCGGAGCTGCAGAAAATTTAAAGAAAAGTGTCTGTAAAAGAATCCCCGACGCTATCAGCCGAAGCAGAAGGATGAGCCAGTTCAAGTGATTCCCCCAACCAAAAATTAAACCCGCCCATTAAGGATGCACTAACTGAGAGCTTTACGAAACAAGTTTATAGAGCGATCGTTCTTTAAATGCCTGCTCCTCAGAAAAAACTTCGTGGTTCCCTTCGCCAATCTCGCGGGCGCCCGCGGAACAGAACGGCTGAAGAAACGATGAGTCGAATTACTGCGCTTTTCTGGCGAAAGGGCTACCACGCTACTTCTCTCCGAGACATTCACCAGGAGGGCGGCGCAAGCTTAGGCGCCCTTTATAGCCAGTATGCAAGTAAAGAGCGCCTGTATATGGAAGCGCTTAAGTACTACCGCAAAAGTGTGGTACTGCGTCGCCGCGAGGTCGTTGAGGCGTCCGAGAATGCGATGGTGGGGATCGAGCGTTTTTTTTCTCTCTTGATTGAACATGCGGTCAATGAACGAACTCAGCTCGGTTGTTTGAACACCAATACCTGTGTGGAGTTGGCCGGACTAAAAAAATCTTTCCAGCAGATTTCACACGATGGTTTCCTGAATTGGAAAGAGTTTTGGTTGCGCGTTATTCGGCGTGGGCAATCCCAAAAAGTGATATCCCGAAAAATCTCGGCCAGCGACGGGGCGTGCCAGCTTATCGTGCTTACGCAGGGTATCAATGCGCTGAGCAAGGCAATCCAGGATCGGCGGTTTTTGGAAGGAGCGGTAGACGTCGCTCTAAGGTCTTTTAGGCCAATAGCCAAAGAGGCTCGGTGAACGGGGCTCCCATGGCCCGGTTACAACTCTTCGGGCTGGTGCGAGAGGATTTTCGCAGCCGGTCGACAAACGCCGAAGGTATGGTAGAAGCCTTCCATGAAAACAATGCGCCCCCTTCAATGGTTCGTTTTACTCGCTGTCCTGCTTCTCGTTTCGGCGAGCTTCTTCGCGCTGCGGAGGACTCCATCAAAAGCAGTTTCGACTCCCGAAATCCAAATCGAAGTGCCTCAAGCGTGGGCAAGTACTTACGCTGCTAACGTCACGCCCTTACTAACCGCCGGCCGGGTTGTGCCCTATTTGGACGAGAAAACGGGGAAGATGGTGGGCTTCAGAGTGATGCACAC